>DATBGM010000072.1:0-23052 GCA_036557945.1 Bryobacteraceae bacterium
TTTCGAGATGCGCGAATTCTTTGCGAATGGCGTGGGAGATGTCAAGGCCGCTCAGATCATCGACGGCAAGCGGCCCCATGGCCATGCCGAAAGTATAGAGCGCGTCGTTGACCTGTTCGACGGAGGCGCCCTCCTCGAGGAGGAACTGGGCTTCCCGCAGATAGGGGCCCACCATGCGGTTGCCGATAAAGCCGCGGGAGTTGCGGGCGAGTACGGCGACTTTGCCGAGCTTTCTGGCAAGCGCCATGGAAGTGACAATCGCCTCGTCGGATGTGGCGCGCCCGCGCACGACTTCAAGCAGACGCATCACGTGCGCGGGACTGAAAAAGTGATTGCCGATGAACAGGTGGGGGCGGCTGGTGGCCGAGGCCAGTTCGTCGATATCGAGGCTGGAGGTGTTGGTGGCGAGGAGGCAATCGGGTTTGGCGACGCGGTCGAGCTCCCGCCAGACCTGCTTTTTCGCTTCGGTGCTTTCGAAGACGGCTTCGGTGATCACGTCCGCGTGTTCAAAACCGTTGTAATCGAGCTGCGGCGTGATGCGGGCGATGCGATCGGCGGCGGCTTGCGCGGACAGACGGCCCTTGGCGACGGTTTTGGCATAGTTGTCGCGGATACGATCCAGGCCGCGCTCGAGCGCAGCAGCATCGGAGTCCTTGAGAAGGACGGGGATGCCGGCGTTGGCGTAGGTCATGGCGATGGCTGCGCCCATGGTGCCGGCGCCGACCACCGCGGCGCGTTGGATATCGAGGGGCTTGACTGCTTTGGATATGCCGGGGATTTTGGCGGCGGCCCGTTCGGCAAAGAAGGCGTGGATGAGCGCCTTGGATTGCGTGGAGTAAAGGCAATCGCGAAAGAGTTCGGCTTCGCGGGCGCAGCCGCCGGCGAAGGGGAGTCGCGTGGCGGCTTCGACTGCCTCGACAGCGGCGAGCGGAGCCTGCTGGCCACGGGCGCGTTTGGCTGCTTCGCTGCGGGCGGCTGCGAAAATATCACTCGATGTTTCGGAGGCCACGTGGCCGCCGCGGGGCTCGGTTTCGGCGGTTGGGACGGCTGACGCAGCGTGGAGTTTGTCGTTGCGCTCGCGAGTTTTGCGGAAGGGCTGATACGCGATCTCGCGGGCGAACTCGATTGCGCCGGCGAGGAGGTCGCCTTCGACCAGGCGATCGGCGATGCCGCATTGAACAGCATCGCGCGCCGGGACCGGCTCACCCCAGGCGCACATTTCGAGAGCTTTCGCGATTCCTGCCACTCGGGGAAGCCGTTGTGTGCCGCCGGCGCCGGGAATCAGCCCGAGCTTCACTTCCGGCTGTCCGACCTGAGCGGCTGCGGCGATAACGCGATAGTGGCCGCAGAGGGCGGTTTCGAGACCTCCGCCGAGAGCGGCGCCGTGAATTGCGATGACGACAGGTTTCGGGGAATCCTCGATCACTTGCAATAGCGGGAGCAAATTGAGCGGCGGACGTTGGCCCGAGACGATTTTGCCGAATTCGCGGATATCGGCTCCGGCGATAAACGTGTGGCCTGCGCCGATGACGATGATGGCTGCGACTTCGGGGTTGCGGCCGGCGACTTCGACCGCTTCAGCGATGGCTTCGGGGACGCCGGGACTGAGGGCGTTTACGGGTGGATTGTGGATGGTGAGGACGGCGATATTGGCGTGAAGCGAAGTGTGGACGAAGGGCACGCTACCAGTCTGCAACGGGTGCGAGAGGCGTGCGAAATTTCAGTCGCCGCGGCTGGGCATGGGGATCTGCGGATATTGCTCATCGGAGGCTTCGTAGCGAGCGCGGCCGCGACGATCGCGCATGGAGCCGGGCCAGTCGAGCCGCAGATCCCGGCAGACCTCATCCAGCATTTCGCCGGCAACGGTGCGGCGCTCCATAGCGAAAGCGGTGACGAGCAGGTTATCGCAGAGAAGATTGATGACGCGCGGAATGCCGCGCGCGCGCTTATAGATTTCTTCGAGCAGCTCGGCGGAAAAAATCGCCTGGTTCGGCATACCGGCGCGGGCGAGGCGGGTCTCGACATAGGCGGCGGCTTCTTCCGGGCTGAGCGGATTCAACGTGCAGCGGAGGACGATGCGCTGTTTCAACTGGCGCAGGTTCGGGGCATCCAGTTTGCGATCGAGCTCGGGCTGACCGGAAAGAATGATCTGCAGCAGCTTGCCCTGGCGGTTTTCGAGATTGCCCAGCAGCCGGATCTCCTCGAGCACGTCCCATTCGAGATTGTGGGCTTCGTCGACGATGAGAACACAGGTGCGATTGCGGTGGGCCTGCTCTAAAAGAAGATGATTTAACGCAAATAATACGTCGGTTTTCGATTTACGATCGCATTTCAGATCGAAATCGTAGGCCATCATCTCGAAAAACTGGTCGGGGGTGAGCCGGGAGTTGAAAATGAAGGCGAATTCGGTGCGCTGGGCGTCGAGAATGTCGCGCAGGCACTCGAGCATGGTGGTTTTGCCAGTACCAACCTCGCCTGTGAGGACGATAAAGCCGCGCCGGCTGCGCACACCGTAGGTCAGATTTGCCAGAGCCTCTTCGTGCTGCGGGCTGCGATAGAGGAATTCCGGATCGGGACTGATATTGAACGGATTCTCGTTAAATCCGAAGTAGGCGTTATAGATTGCTTGCTGCATTTGGTAGTCTCAATCGCCCAAGCGCGCCGCCAGGCCCGACATATCCATCATACTGAGACTTATCGGCAATCCTGGGGCCAACTTCATTAAAAATGAAGGGTGTAGCTGTACCAGCGGTTTATTTATCCAACTCGAGGCGCACCCAGCCGGGCAAGGTAGCCGGCTGGTTAGAGAGGAAAAGGACGCGGCGGGTTTTGGGAAAAGGCGCATTTTCGCGCAGGCTCTTGCCAATGGCAGGTACCGCCCGCAGGATTTTCCGGTAAGCTGCCAGTTCGGTGTCGAGAAAACCGGCTTTCGAGAGAAATCCGGCGCCCCAGCCGAGTGCGACGAGGCACGCGAGCGGTTTTTCGCGCGTGGCGGCAAGCTCGTTCTGGAGGCGGGAGACGGCAGCGTGCACCTGGTCGAGGCCGGCCATTTCGGCGTAACGGGCATCGAGGGCGAGATGGGCGGCGGCAAACTCGTTGGCGGCATCGAAGATCGTCTTGGGATCGGGAGCTGAGCGCCAGCCGAGGGCACGGGCGAGTTCGGGATTTTCGAAGAAGCGGCGTTCGAGCCAGTCGCCGGAAAAAGTGGTGCCGGGAACGGCCATTTCCGCGAACACAGGCGTGGCGTCGGCGGCGCGCTGGCCGGAGACGCTTCCGCGGCCGGCGATTTTCCAGGCGAGCTGAGGTTTGCCGGCTTGGCGGGTATCGAGCGAAGCGGTCCGGGTCAGGTAGATTTTGAAGGCGGAGGCGGGGACGTTTTGGCTGTCGGCCGCGCCGACGACCTTGATCTGAGAAGCTGCGGCGTTCGCTTCCGCGGGGTCGGCGAGGCGGCGGGGCAGGCGTTCTTCGACAGAGGAGGCGACCTTTTCTATGGTGGCGGCAGACCAGCGGCTGAAAACCAGACCCGTGCGGAGCGCGCCTTTGAGTGCCGAGCCGGGCAAATAGCCGCCGCGCGTCTCGGCCGCAAAGGTGGGAATAAAAAGAGATTCGGAGGGGGCGGCGTTCCAGATGGCGGTCATCTCGGCGGATTCGAAGGGAATACGGCGCTGCGAGAAATTCTGCGCGAAACCACCCCAGGAGGCGAAATCGAGCTTGGTGGCTTTACGGAGCTGATTGAGGTAGCCTTCGAGGCGCGGCCCGCGGGCGAGCAGACGGAAGATACGGGCCTGGTCGAGTACGTTGACCTGATCCTTCCAGACCATGTAGTCGATGGGCGAGAGTTCGCGGCCGTCACCGACGAGGAGGGGCGTGAGCGCGGTGACCTTATATTGCATTGTCGGTTTCCGGGTGTTCGTCCGCGGGCGGTTGGGATTCGGGCGCTTCGTTATCCGCTTCGGGCGATGCGTTATCCGCGCTTAGGCCGCGGGGCTCGGTTTCGGCGGGTTGGCCGGTTTCGGTAGCGGGTTGGTTGGTTTGGGCGGGCGGTTCGCAGGGTTCGATTTCGTTATCCGCGCTGACGCCGCGCGGTTCGGTTTCGGCGGGTTCGGGCAGTTTCAGGGCAAGGGCCAGTCCGGAACGGTAGACCGGATGTTCGAAATTTTCGGGCGCGACGTCAATGGCGAGGCCGACCGGCTGCGCGGCGGCGACGAGAACGGAGCCTTCGGCGATCATGCGCAACGATTTTTTTTCGGCTCCGCTCGTTACACCGTTTTCAACACGGCCGGCGCGGGTGACGATGCGATAATCACCGCCCGACCAGTCGATCGCATCGCCGGCAGCAGGGACGTACAACGAGAGCAGCCAGTAACGGGAAACAGGTTGGGAGTCGCTCGCCAGGCGTGCCGATTTTGGCAGGATCAGGGCGGGCCAGGAGCCACGCTCGAATTCCGGTTCGGCGGCCTGTCCCCAGCCGCTCGTGCGGCGTCCGCCAAAACCGGTATCGGCGAGGAGACGAAAGGCGGCGCGAATGCGCTCCTGCCAGGCGCTTTCCGCGGCCTCATCCGCGAAACGGACCAGGGTCCAGAGGCCGGCATCGCCCTCAAATTCGACGCCGGCGATGCCGGTTGCGGCGGGCGCTACGTGGCTGAGGCGATCGACGGCGGCGCTGCGGCGCATGACCATGCGCAGCGGACTGGTGCTGGGACGGTCGCGGCGCAAGAGGCAGCCGCTTTCGGGATCGGGGAGCCATTGATCGGCCAAAATCGAGCCGCCGGTCAGAAGCGCATCGATAACCGGCAGCGGCACAAACGATACAGTGCTCCAGCGGATTTTGGCGAGAAAGACCGGGTTGGGCGCGGTGACCTGCGCGGCAGGCGGCGGCCAGACGGCGGCGGGCGGAATAGCGAAAAGCGTTTCGGCTTGAAAGGGAAACAGTGAACTGAAGGCGACGGCCGGCGCGGCGCTGCGGGCAGTGGCTCGGAGCCATTCGTCGAGAAAACCGAGCTTCGCCAAGGCGAGCGTGACGGCGGAGAAGAGGCGGTCGCTGCGGTAGAGGAGATCGACGCTGTCGTGCGCGCCATCAGCCGGGCCATAGCGCCACGGCCCGCGCGGATGCAGGCGAATGAGAAGAGCAGACTGCATTCAGGCCAGTTTTTCGGGCAGATCTTCCGCGCCGGCCAACTGTTGAAGGGCGGCAAGGTCACCGGCGGAGAGCAGGCCGTTTTCTGCCGCACCCTTGGAGTAATAGTCTTTGCTACGCCAGGTGAGGCTCAAATTGCCGAACGAAATACGCCCGCTGCCACGGCTGCCGCCGCCGCCGAGGGCGTCATCTTCGAGCAGGCGCAAACCTTCGGCAACGCGGGCAGCGAGCGGCTTATCTTCCGGGCAGAGAACATCGAGCACCATACGGAAGCGGAAACGCGCTCCGGCGGGAACGCGTTCCAGCGTGCGCGGGTTGGCCTGCGAGGTGATGCGGTCGACGGCGTTCTCGCTTTTGACTTCGGTGAGCTCGTCGTCGAGATTTTCGCGCATCTGCGGCGTGATGCTGTCGACGACGAGCGGCGCATCATAAACAGTCAGGCGCGCGGGTGTGGCAGCGGAGGATTCGGCGGCTTCTCCCGAGACACGCTCCATGCGTCCGGAGTTGCGGCCGAACAGGATGCAGATCTCATCGTCGGGGCGGTCGCTCTGATGGATGCGCACTTCCTGACCGCGACGCTTGGAAAGATAGACGAGTTCGCTCGGGACGGCGAGACCCATTGTTTGCTCGAGCAGGGAGCGCAAACGGCCGCGCAGCGAACTGCCGGGAATATAGGGGATGCCAAAGGCATCTTTGACGACCGGATTATCTGCGCCGCCGATTTCGAGCGAGCCTTTCCCGGCGCCGATGTGCAATCCGGTATGGCAGGTAATTTCGCCTTCGAGGACCAGCTTTCCTAAAAACGTCAGTTCGGTTTCTGCAGTGTGAGAGCTCATGTTCTTCGGGTGCGTTTATTCGTTGTAAGCAATGATGGCTTCGAACAGGTCGCGAAAACGTTCGTAGCCGCGGGTATCGTTTTTACGCGTGACTTGCAGCAGCAGACGCTCAAGCGCATCGAGACTGCGCAGAGAGTGGCGCGCGATGGTGTAGGCGAGGCGCGCGCGAACCATGACGAACTCGTGCTGGCGCTCATTTTCGGGCGCCCGTGTGGCGCGGCGAACGGCGTTATAGAGACGGCGAAGCTGGCTTTTGGTACCCGAGTCCATATCGCGCATGCGGCTCACGACAACGTGCGCCTGGTTATCCAGATAGAGACTGTCGGCGATCAGTTTTTCGATGTCGATTTCGGGCGGGCCTTCGAGCCGGCGATCTCCACCGGGGCGCGATCCGCGATCTCCAGCGCGGCCTTCACGTGGGCCTCGATCGCCTCGTTCGCCGCGGTCGCCTCTTTCGCCGCGATCATTCGGACGCGGACCGCCGCCTCCGCCACGATTTTCGCGAGGAGGGCGATTTTCAGCGCTGCGGCGCTCATCGGTCTTTTTCTCTTCCACTTCAGCCATTGTGATTCCCTTTCCGCGAATATGCGGTTGGTTATGCGCTCGCTTCGAGACGCGCCCATTCTAATCCGACGCGTCCCGAAGGCCTTAATTTTAATGCGGCGGTTCGCTTGCCGATCAGGTTGGTAATGACGGCGTTGCGAACGCTCGATTGCTCTTTGCCGCGGGGCGGAGGAATGACGCGGCTGAGCCGGAGATAGGTCCGCCAAGGCTTGTCCACCTGCTGGCCTTTGGCGCGCTGCGCTTTGCCGCGACGTGACGCGCGCGTGGCGGTTTCGCGATACACGGCAGCGAGATCATTCAGATAAGCCGCAGGATAGCGGAATTCGCGCACCAGCCGGACGAGCGCCTCTTTCAATTCTTCGGCATCGCTCAGGCGCTTCCATTCGAGGGTGCGACCAAATAAATAGATGGAGCCGAGCTCATTGGACTTGGTGGCGCGCAGCTCGATGGAAGCTTCGGCCAGCAACGGCCCGGGCGCGCTTTCGAGATCGGGCGCAAGAATCAGGGCCATGCTGATCGTTTTTGCTTCTACACCGGGGAGCGATGCCAGATGCTGCTCGGCGAATTTCTCAAAGAGGCGCTGCAGCTCGCGCGCGAAGAGAATCAGCGCATCCCAGCTTCCCAGAATGACGAAGTCATCGCCGCCGCGGTAAAGGACGGTCACTTTGCGCCAGAACTCGGGCAGGGCGCACAGGACGGCGAGCTCACCGGCGAAGAATTCTTTAAAGAGCGCGGAAAAATGAATGTGCTCTTCGACGGAACCGGCGCGGCGGAGCTGAATTTCAAAGTGATCGACATCGCCGCGCAGGACACCCCAGCGATCCGCGCCTTCGGCCCGTTCGGCTAACTCGTGCGTGCGGGCGGGCTCGCCGCCTTGTTCATCCATCGCAACACGCCTGGGAAAGAGGACAGTGTCTTCCTCTGCACTGGAATGTTCGGAAAGACGCCACCGGTGTGTGCCAGCATTCCAGGCGAGCAGCAGCGGATCGTCAGCGGACCAGGCAACAGTTTCGGCGGAGATGATTCCTTGAGCGAAGGCGGTAAAGGGAGATGCGTTGGTTTCCGGAGGCGCGCCCGCGAAAGGCAGAAAGGTTTCGGATGCGTTTGCGTCTCGCAACGGGCAGCAGGTGCGAGCTTCGAGCGCATCGTCCAGACGCTTGCGGACGACCGGCCAGGCGCCGAGATTCTCGGTGGTGGCCCACACGAGCCGGAGCTGACCCGAGGAAATGGCGGCGATGCGCTGCGCGGCATCCGCGAGAAAGGCGCCGGCGCGCGGAATATCTTCTTCGGCGAGAACCAGTAAGAACTGTTCCGCGCTGCTCGAGCCGAGTAACATGCGCGAGAGCTTCAGTTCAGCGAGCAGAGCACGGGGCAGAATTTCGCCGAGCAAGGTGAGCCAGGCGCCGCGTCCCATGAGCTCTGCAGCAGCTTCGGCTTGTTCGGCGGACTGCATCGCGAGAAACGGTTCGACGCCGAGCAATCGAGCTTGCAGGAAAACTTGCAGCGACATGACAAAAGAAGGTCGTAGCGATCCGCGGCCGCGCGGACAAAGCGTGTTTCGCGACGACTACAGCCTAGCATAACGTTGCACGTCAAACAGTTAGCATGAGGAGGTATGACCACGGCCGGTTTCGATTCACTCACTTTTCGGCAACTTGGAACGGAGGGACCTCGCGCGAGCGCGATCGGGCTCGGGTGTATGGGGATGTCGGGTATGTACGGGGCGAGCGAGGAAGACGAGAGCATCGCTACGATACAGGCGGCGCTCGATGCCGGAATCAATCTGCTCGATACGGGCGATTTCTACGGCATGGGTCATAACGAGATGCTGGTGGGGCGAGCGCTCAGGGGACGACGGCGCGAGCGGGCGCTGCTATCGGTGAAATTCGGGGCGCTGCGCGGGCCGGATGGAAGCTGGGTCGGGTACGATGCGCGTCCGGCGGCGGTGAAGAATTTTCTCGCCTACAGTTTGAAGCGGCTCGGGGTGGACTATGTCGATATTTACCGGCCGGCGCGACTCGATCCGGCGGTGCCGATCGAGGAAACAATTGGGGCGATTGCCGAAATGGTGAAGGCCGGCTATGTGCGCTACATCGGACTTTCGGAGGTAGGCCCGGAGACGATCCGGCGCGCGCACGCGGTGCACCCGATTGCGGATCTGCAGATCGAGTATGCGTTAATCAGCCGCGAACCGGAGAAGAAAATTTTTCCGACGCTGGCGGAACTGGGGATCGGTGTGACGGCATATGGTGTGCTCTCGCGCGGTCTGTTGAGCGGCTCAAAGCCTGCTGCGAGGGGCGATTACCGCGCGCATTTGCCGCGATTCAGCGGAGCGAATGCAGCGCAGAACGAGCGCCTGGTCGAAGTTGTGAAGAACCTGGCGGCAGACAAGGGAGTTTCTCCCGCGCAACTGGCGATTGCGTGGGTGCTGGCGAAGGGCGACTCAATCGTTCCGGTGATCGGCTCGCGCACCCGCACACAATTAACGGAGGCGCTGGGAGCTCTTTCCATGCGGATATCGAGGGACGACCTGGCGAGGATTGAAGGCGCAGTGCCTGCCGTGGCAGGAACGCGTTACGACGCAAGCGGAATGGCGACGCTAGACAGCGAGCGATAGTTTTTGACTAACCTTGAATGCATGAGGACGATTTGCGCGGCATTCCTGATTCTGTTCGGTTGGAAAGCGGCGGCAGGTCAGGAGGCGCGCAAAGCACAGGCGCCGCTCTGGGCAGCCAAGCCGGATGTTGCTGCGTTTGAATCGCTGGAGAACCAGCGGCTGGCGGCGGCACAGCGGGCGATCGATCGCCTGGTTTCCGTGCGTGGTGAGCGCAATATGGAGAACACGCTGCGTCCGTATGACGAAGCGGTGCGCCAGATCAATGCAGCGACTTACTTCGCCGGCCTGATGCAGCAGGTGCATCCGGATGTTGCTTTTCGGGATCGCGCCACGGCGATGGCAACCAAGGCGGGCTCGGCTCAAACCGCGTTGTCGCTAAACCGGGCGGTCTATGATGCGCTGCGCGCACTGAAGCCAGCGAATGCCGATGCTGCGACGCGGCACTACGTCGAGCGAACTTTACTGCAATTCCGGCTGGCGGGCGTGGATAAGGACGAGCAGACGCGGGCGCGTTTGAAGAAATTGAACGAGCAAGTGATCCAGGAGAGCTCGGTCTTCGACAGAAATATCGCGGACGGCCGTAAGACGGTGGCAGTGACAGACCGCTCGGAGTTAGAGGGGCTTCCGCAGGATTATCTGGATCGTCACAAGCCGAACGCCAGCGGCACGATAGAGATCAGCACGGACTACCCGGATTATTTTCCGGTGATGAAATTCGCCAAGAACGATTCGCTGCGGCGACGAATGCTGATTGCGTTTGCGACGCGCGCGTACCCGAAGAATGTCGAGGTATTACGACGCATCATGCAGGCTCGCTATGAGATTGCACAACTGATCGGGTATAAATCGTGGGCCGATTACAATGCCGCGGACAAGATGGCGGCCCGAGGCGAGCGGATTGCAGAGTTTATCGGCGAAATCGACCGTGCCGCCCGGCCCGTGGCAGACCGAGAGTTACAGATGCTGCTTGCTCAGAAGCACGCGGCCGGTTTAGCGGGGAATAATATCGCCGATTACGAGCTTAGTTAC
Source organism: Bryobacteraceae bacterium (assembly GCA_036557945.1). GTDB lineage: Bacteria > Acidobacteriota > Terriglobia > Bryobacterales > Bryobacteraceae > Bog-105. Next base: position 10,184 of record DATBGM010000072.1, read on the forward strand.
CTGGAAGAACAGGTCCGGCGAAAAGAATATGACTTCGATTCACAATCGGTGCGTCCGTATCTGCCGTATGCGCGGGTGAAGCAAGGGATTCTGGATACGGCGGCGAAGCTATTCGGCGTGGCATTCCGGCAGGAAGAAGGCGTACCGGGGTGGGCCGATTCGGTCGAAACCTGGGATGTGCTGGAAGGAGGCAAGGCAGTGGGGCGCTTCTATCTGGATATGCATCCGCGGACGGGCAAATACGGGCACGCCGAGATGGCCCCGGTTCTGGACGGCGTGCGCGGCGAGCAGTTACCGGAGGCTGCGCTGGTGTGCAATTTCCCTAAGCCGACGGCGAGCGATCCGGGGCTGATGGAATATGCCGACGTAGTGACGTTTTTTCATGAGTTCGGGCACCTGATGCACTGGATACTCGGCGGGCAGCAGCAGTGGGCGGGGATCAGCGGCATTACCATGGAGAGCGATTTCGTGGAAGCGCCCTCGCAGATGCTGGAAGAATGGATGCACAGCGCGCAGGTGCTTGGATTATTCGCACGAAACTACAAAACGGGCGAGCCGATTCCGGCCGATCTGATCAGGCGCATGAATCGTGCGTCGGCCTTTTCGCGCGGGAATTACATTATGCGGCAGAACGTATTTACGGCAATTTCTTACGATATCTATAAGGCAGATCCGCAGAATGTCGACTTAGATGCAGTAACTTACGGCGATACACGCAAGTATAGCGAAGTAACTCCGACACCCGACACGCATCTGTATGCCGCGTTCGGCCACCTGGCGGGTTACTCGTCGGCTTACTACACCTATATGTGGGACAAAGTAATTGCACTGGACTTTTTCGGTCAGTTCGACCGGCAAAATCCGCTGGCAGGTGACGCGCCGCTGCGGTACCGACGAACGGTTCTCGAGCCGGGCGGCTCGAAGCCGGCAAATGAACTGGTGAAAGATTTCCTTGGGCGGCCGCAAAACACTTCCGCATTTCAGAAATGGCTAGGCGAGGAATTTGAGACGCCGGATCTGCATGGCGGTTCGGGTGCGGCGCGGAAATAGAAGATCCCGCGATTTGCGGCTCGTTGGATGAAAAGCTATGCCTGAGCTGCCGGATATTGCAGCGTATATCAGCGCGCTTGAGCCGCGTATATGCAATAGAAAGCTGGAGCGGGTGCGCCTGGGGAGTCCGTTTCTGCTGCGGACGACGCAGCCGCCGCTTGCAAGTATCGAAGGCCGGACGGTGCGGGAGCTGCGGCGCATCGGTAAACGCATTGCGCTCGGTTTGGAAGAGGGGCTTTGGCTTGTGCTTCACCTGATGATTGCGGGCCGGCTACACTGGCGCGCACCGGGTGTAAGTCTTGCGGGGCGGCAGAACCTGGCAGCATTCGATTTTGCAGACGGCTCACTTACTCTCAGCGAAGCGGGAACGAAGCGGCGAGCTTCACTGCATATCTTGCGGGAAGAAGATTTAGACAAGATCGATCCGGGCGGGATCGAAGTTTTGAATGCCGATTTCGAATCGTTTCGCGCGGCACTTACGAAAGAGAATCATACGTTGAAGCGGGCGCTCACGGACCCGCGCGTTTTAAGCGGTATCGGGAACGCGTATTCGGACGAGATTCTGCATGCGGCGCAGTTATCGCCGATCGCGCAGACACAGAAGCTGAGCGCGGAAGAGTGGAAGCGGCTGTTCGATGCAGCGCGCGAAACGCTCATGATCTGGATAGAGCGGTTGCAGGCGGAAGCACGGGATAAGTTTCCCGAGAAAGTAACTGCATTTCGCAAAGATATGGCGGTACATGGACGATACGGCGAGCCGTGTCCGCGCTGCGGAGAGAAGATTCTGCGGATACGGTATGCGGATAACGAGACGAATTACTGCGCGCGCTGCCAGACTGGCGGGAAGGTGCTGGCCGATCGCGGGCTTTCGCGGCTGTTGGGAGCGGACTGGCCGCGCACGCTGGAAGAGCTCGAGGATCTCAAGCGGCACTGAGCATCGCTTTCCAGGCTGATTCGTCGCGGCCGACGCTGAGTTGATTGCCGGCGCGAATGAGCGGCAGTTTGAGCAGTTTCGGCTCACGTTCTATGCGGGTTAACATGTCCGCATCGGAGACCTTCAGATACTTCAAGCCGGCGTTCAGGTAAGGCGCGGCTTCGGTATCGAGGAGTGTTTCGAGACCGAAGCGGTCGATGAAACGTTTGATTTCGCCGGGGGCCATGGGGCGCACTTGCAAGTCGACAAAATGAAACGGAACGCGGCGTTCTTTGAAGAAGCGCTCGGCCGCGCGCGTGGCCTGCGAATTTTTTACGCCAAAGATCTGAATATTCGGCATTGAACTTATTTTGGGCTAGCGGGCGGAGAGCCAGGTACGCCAGGTGGTATCTACCGCGGCATGCAGGAGCACGGCGGCTGTGAGGTTGCCCGTCTGGCGAAAGGCAGAGCCATAGAACCATCCGGCGAGGGTCGCGAGCGCGACGTAGCGCCAGTTAGGAAACGGCGCATGCAGAATGTGGAAGAGTCCAAACAGGCAGGAGACGGCGAGCTGTGCGGACCACCAGCGCCGCCACGTTTTCGATAGCAGAGATTGCAGGAATCCGCGAAAGAAGAGCTCTTCGAGCAAGGCGATGAACAGGAAAATTTCGAGATAGTTCAGACAGAACGGGAAAAGGCCGGGCCAGCGAGGATGCCAGCGCGTGAAGTGCAGCGCCAGGCTGAGCGGGATGGCGATTACCGCAAAGAAGAGGAAATTCTGAGCGGATCGCAGCAGAATTTTTCGGGAGGGGGAAAGAGTGTAGCCAAGGTCGGGAACAGGACGCAGCTCGGTCCATGTCCAGGCAGCGACGGCGATGAGGAAGAGCCGGTTCATGAAATCCAAGTTGACGGGGACGTTCCAGATGCCCTTGAGAAAACCGGAGAGCACGATGGCGATGAGGGAGCAGCCTGCCGCCGCATCCTGCCAGCAGAAGGCCTCCAGATTTTTGACCGGAACGGGCCAGTAGATGAGCAGCATGAGTGTGGGAATAACGGCGAGCTTGAGAAGGGAGAGCGCGCGGAAATCGCCGCTGCCTGCAGCGTACAGCAGATAGGGCAGACAGAAGACGAAGATGAAGAGCAGCCGGCTGCGGCGGTATCGGAAGAACTGAACCTTGCAGTTGAACGCCGGCAAGAGGGCGAGAGCGAGGAGCGCCACGAAAGAGCTGTAGATGATTAGTGAAGTTGGAAATGTAAGCGCATAACGTTCGGAGTAAGTTCGGGCAGCGAAGGCAAAAACGAGGGCAAGACTTACTACAACTACAAAGAAAGGCGCGAGGCGCATGCGACCGGACACTTACCAGAGTCGCAAAATCAAATTTTTCTATTGACTGAAATTGCGTGCCTGGACTACACTTGAAGCTCGGAAGGCCTGTGACTCCTATGCTCACCACACGTCACCCAGCGAACATCGCCACCTGGCGAAGCTCAGTCGCTGTAGCTGTCGACATGCGGTGGCTTATCGACAGCCTCGACTTCCTTTTCTAAGCTTTAGCCGGCACAAAAGGTAGCGGATAATGCTGCCGGGTGCGGTGTGTCTTTCTGTCTTTTTTCAAGTTTCGAGGTCTTTTATGTTCTGGGAGCGAATTGTCGTCAAAACTCACGAACGGCTCCTTCTCATCAGGAACGGGCGGTTCGACAGGATTCTTGTGCCGGGCGAGTACCGCATCGGTGTGATGCGCTCGCAATCGCTTGCGGCGGAGCGGCACGATGTGCGGAATCTTGTGTTCCGAAGTACGTGGGCGGACTACCTGGTGCGGGAACGGGCGGACGTGATGGAGCGTTATTTCACGCGCGTCGATACCACGGAGACAGAGGTGGCGATGGTGTACGTGAATGGCGAGCTGTTTCGCGTTCTGGCACCGGTGAAGCGGCTGCTGCTGTGGCGCGGCATAGCGGAGGTCACGGCGGAAGTCGTGAGCGTAGTGGCGGAAACGGCGGAAGCGCTGGCGCTCAGAAAATGAGCTTCAGCGAAAACTGGATTTGGCGGGAACTGGCCGCGGTGCGGCTGATCTCGCCGAATCCGGAACCCTTGATGATGTTGGAGGGCAGGCCGAAATTGACCAGATTGAAAGTGTTGAAAAACTCCGCGCGAAACTGCACGTTCAGCAACTCGCCGGAGCCGCGGGTACCGAAGGGCGTGTCCTTAATGAGCGCGAAATCGAAATTATGGAGCGCGGGTCCGCGAAAGGTGTCGCGTCCGAGGGTTCCGAATCGGCCGGAAGGGATTGCAAAGAGCGAAGCATTTTGCGCGCCCAGACCGAAATAATCTTCGCGTATCTTACGACTGGTCGAAAGATCTGCGGGGGCGAGCTGGTCGGGGCGATCGACGCCGTTGGCGCCGACGCCGGTCTGCTGGACGCCGGAGTAAACGGTGAAAGGAAGGCCGCTGCTCAGACTTATAACTCCGAGTAACTGCCAGCCGGCAGTTACTTTGCGATTTACTGACTGTAAGAAGCCGATAGACTCGACGTGGAGATCCTGTATAACACTGGCGGTGAAGGTGTGTTTCACGTCAAAGGTGGACGGGCCTTTATCGGCGCTGGTATGGAACGGATCCTGCGGCCAGGCTTGGGCGAGAGCGCCAGAGGCACCGGCAACGAAGCCGCCCAAAACCGAACTTGTGTCGTCGAGCGATTTGGACCAGGTATAACTCGCCTGCACGGATGGGCCGCCGTGACCGACGTTGCCCTGAACGGAAGTTTGCAGAGCGTGATAAGTGGAGTGCGAGCGATTGGTGACGAGCATCTCGGTTCCGAAACCGCCTGCGACCTGGCCGGAGGAATCGAACTTTGTAAATGGCGCGAAGGCGGGCGCTGCGCCCGGATAGGCGTTTGGAAAATTCATGGCCGGCAGACGCACGCCGGAGGTTCCGATATATGCGGCGTTGACGTCGAGGCCGCCGAAATGGCGCTCGAGGCCGGCCGTCCAGGTGCCGAGATACGCGTTTCGGAAATCCGGCGAGATCGTGTTCGCGTTGAGCGGAGTGATCTGATGTGCCGGGTTGAGAGCGGCGATTCCGCGCTCGAAGCGATCGACATCCATCACGGTATTGGCGGGAACCACTTTCGTATCGCGCGCGGCGAAGATATTGTCGCCGGCCGGGGTATAGACTTCGGGCAATTCGCTGGGGGTAACGGGCGTGCCAAACGGAACCGGCGAGCCGGGCGCGGCGGTGAAACGGGGGTAGATGACAAAGGGTGTAGATCCGGTGAGCGAATTATCCTGCCAGATGTTTGGCGGAATGGTGGCGATGGCGCCGCCGACGTTGAATTGCAGATCCGTGGCAACGCGCCAGCTCAGGCGGACGCGCGGGCCGAGTCCTTTCCAATCGAGAACATAGCCGGGCTGCGGATTGACCAGGTAGTTTTGAAACAAGCCTTGCGGTCCAGTTAGGGTGACCAGGCCGGAGGTGCGGTGGGCGCGCTCGCTGATGGGCGTGTAGACCTCGTAGCGCAAGCCGTAATCGAGAAGGAGGCGATCGGAGATCTTCCACGTGTCCTGAATGAAAAGATTCGTGTTGTAGCGGGAGATGGCGGCGACTCCAATCTGGTCGCCCTGCGGAAAATAAGAAGGCGCGACGGCGAGCGTGTAGGCGAAGGGACTGGCTGTGAGCAGCGCGCTGAGCGTATCGGGAAGCGGCGCTCCTGCGGGAATATCGTGAAGGCCGCTGGCTGAGCGAATGGCGACGGGCGAGTAAGCAGCGCCGCCGCCGAAAGTGTAAGAGCCATTGGGCGCGGTGCCGAAATAGGTGGTATCGCGGTTGGCGCGAAATTCGACGCCGGTTTTAACGGTGTGCTTTCCCTTCGCCCAGGAAAAATTTTGTCTTCCCTGGAACAGATTGCCCAAAGCGGCGGTAACGGAACCGGCGGCGGAGTTGAAGGCTTCGAACAATCCGTCGTTAAAGGTGAGTGCGGGATCGGTTCGATTGGGCGTGGGGAACGATGGGGTGGTTCGGGTGAAGCCGATGGAGGACTCCCAGAGAAAAGCCGGCGAGGCGGTATGGGTGAGAGTCACGGCGGCATTTTTCTGGCGGTCGATGTAGCGGATTCCGAAAGTAGGATCGATGGCGGTTTGATCGGGATTGGTAGTCGGCCCGTCGAGGTTATTCATCGTATAGCGGCCGAAGAGCTGGGTCTTGTCACTCAATTTTTGATCGATGCGAACGGAAAACTGGTCGGCGTTGGTGGCGACATTGGAGGAAGTAGCGTAGGTGTGGACTCCGAAGGGGCCCTGCGGATCGTTTGGCAGCGGATAGCGCGCGAGCAGCTTTGCCATGCTGCTGTTCACCGGAACAAAGAGCGTGTCTCCGGCGAAAGCGGTGGTGTCTATGCCCTGACGCTCGTCTGAAGCGGGCACGGGGAAGACCTGCGTGGTGCCGAGAACCTGGCGAAAGCCCTGGTATTGGACGAAGTAAAACGTTTTCGAACGGCCGTTATATAAGCGGGGCAGGACGACGGGGCCGCCGTTGGTGAAACCGAATTCGTTGCGGCGGAAGGGCGGGATGCGGCCAGGGTTGGCGAGCGAACGGCGATCGAAGTAGTTGCGCGCGTCGAAGGCGGAATTGCGAACGAATTCAAAAACGGAGCCGTGAAAGCCTTCCGCGCCCGAGCGCGTGAGGATGTTGGTGAATCCGGCAGCGCCACGGCCGATTTCGGCGGGCATCCAGCCTGAGTTCGACTGGATTTCTCGTACAGCATCGACATTCAGGTTGGAAAAAGTCGCGCCGCCCATTTCGGGATCGCTGATGTCGGCGCCATCGAGAGCAAAGACGGCTTCGACGCCGCGCTGGCCGTTGATGGCGAACTGCTGCGTGAAATTGGTGGCGCCGTTGCTGTCGGTCATAGTGCCGGCGGCAAGCAGAAGAAGCTGACTGAAATCGCGCTTGTTGAGAGGAATAGCGGAAACGGTTCTGGCGGAGAGATCCTCGCCGCCGCTTTTCGCGGCCTGCGGAGGAGGGTCAAGGGAGAGTCTGTTTTCGGGCGAGAGCGTTAGCCGGTTGTTCCCGGAGGGAGGCGCGATTTCAACATTGGAAAGGGAGGCCCGCTTATCCTGCCATACGAGAGAAAGTGTGTAGCGGCCTGCGGACAGGTTGGAGAAATGAAATGTGCCGTCGCGATCCGTGGTGCTCGCGGCCGCCCCTGCCGGAGAGACAAGCGTTAGCGAAGCCCCTGGAACCGGCCTGCCGGCGGGATCCGTTAACCGGCCGGACCACTCCTGCGCTGCCAGGGCGCTGGTGATGACAAATAGAAGACTCAGATATCGAGGGCAATTCACTTGCCCTACAGCTTAACTTCCGGGCCGCCGCCGGCCAGGTTGTTTATAGAAGACGGCGCAGTTCTCAAGGCTTAGAGGGAGCGATAGCGGGCGATGGTAGGATTGAAGTGCGGGGTGGAGCAGTCAGGTAGCTCGTTGGGCTCATAACCCAAAGGTCGCAAGTTCAAATCTTGCCCCCGCAACCAACTTCCTCAACAAATCGCAAAGCATTCGCTCGCCACAGGAGCGGCGCTGAAATCGGTAGTTGCGAGTAGCGCCGCGCTCGATGACACGAACGAATTTCGGGCGAATTCGCGAAGGCCGCCATGGACCACGCGCCGTGCGGTTCCTTCCTGTTACGGGCGACACGCGAGCAGATGCCCGCTGCCCTTGCCGCCGAATGTAAAACCGATCGCTTCCGATTGCGGATAATCAAATTGGACCGTTACGACCACTAAGCGGCGGCTTCGGGACCTTGCGTTTAAGGGGCGATCCCGAAATGCGGTGTGCCGATAGAAGGGAGATTGCTATGGCCAGTATCCTCGTCAACGGAGTAAAGCGCGACGTGAAGGCACCCGGTGACACGCCTTTGCTCTACGTTCTGAAAAACGACCTTCAGCTTTCGGGTCCTCAGTTTGGCTGTGGACTCGCGCAATGCGGCGCGTGTTCCGTGCTGCTCAACGGAAAGGAGGTAAGGTCTTGCATCGTCCCTTTGTCGTCAGTTGGCGATAAGGAGGTCACAACGCTCGAAGGGCTGCCAGCGCGCTGGGCCAAACAACGAGCTCTAAAGCCCGAGCAAGCCGCGAGAACGCTTCATCCGGTGCAACAGGCATGGATCGAGGAGCAGACCCCGCAGTGCGGTTTTTGTCAGAACGGAATGATGATCAAAGCTACGGAGCTGCTGGAGCACACTTCATCACCGACAATTGCCGAGATCAAAGAGGCATTCACGGCCGGTGTATCTCCGCACCTTTGCCGTTGCGGAACCTATACAGCGATTATTCAGGCTGTGCAACGTGCCGGCAAGGCAATGACGAAAGGAAGTGAAATCTTATGATGGCGACCGACCAGAAACGGACGGCCCGTGCCACGGACGTGTTCGGCGCATCCCTTTCGCGGCGCGGCTTTGTCAAGACCGGCGGAGTACTGCTGGTCGGCTTTCGCGCAGCAAGCGCGGGAAGCGGGCAGCAACCCGGGGCAGCCGTCAACGGCAACACTTTAAATCCGGGCCTGCCGCAATCGTGGATCGAAATCCATGCCGACAATACAATTCTCATTCGTGTCGGCAAGCCGGATTTTGGCCAGAGCACCGTCTTCACCGCCTACCGGCAGATTGTGGCGGAAGAACTTAACGTGCCGTTCGAAGCTATTACGAACGTAATCTCGGGCGACACCGATCGAACGCCTGACGGCAGCGGCGCGTTTGATTTTCTTCAACACGGGATGCCGAACATTCGAAAAGCGGCGGCCTATGTTCATCAGAGCCTGCTTGAGCTGGCTTCCGAGCGGCTGCGCACGCCCAAGGATCAGCTTTCCGTAAGGAACGGCATTATCTCGGGGAACGGCAAAGACGTCTCCTATGGAGAGCTGGTCAAGAACCAAAAATTAAATCTGACGATCCCCGTCAAAGGCGATGTCCACAGCTTGTTCGGACTGACCATCGACGGCGATCCTCCGTTGAAGCCGGTGAGTCAGTACACGATTGTCGGCAAATCCTTTCCCAATTCAGTAACGGCATCAAAGGTTGCGGCGAAGGAGACGTGGGTCACCGACGTGCGTCTGCCTGGTATGCTGCATGCGCGCGTGGTGCATCCAAAAACACTGGGGTCGAAACTGGTTGCCGCCGGGCCGCTGGACAAGACACGTTTTCCGAATGCACAGGTAGTCGTAAAGGGCAACCTGGTTGGCGTAGTCGCCCCGACCGAATGGGAGGCAATCAAAGCGGCGCAACAGGTGGCGGGCGGCACAAAATGGACGGACTGGAAAGGGCTTCCCGGAAACAGGCGCCTGTCTGCATTTCTCAAAGAAGATGCAGACTGGAAGAGCGTTCCCGCCGAGACGAGCAAAAAATCGAACGGCGATGTAGCCGCCGAACTTGCGAAAGCGGCTAAGAAGCATTCGGCAACCTATCATCTTCCGTATTTGAAGCACGCGCCAATCGGACCATCGATGGCGCTAGCCGATGTTCGTCCCGATGGAACTGTTTACGTCTACACGCATACCCAGAACCCGCAGGCGCTGCGCTCCGGCCTTGCACACATGCTTTCCACCAGTGTGAACAACGTGGTGGTGCGCACGTTCGCCGGACCTGGTCATTACGGTCGTTCGAATGGCGGTAACGCGGGAGCCGAAGACGAAGCGGTCATTCTCTCGCAGGCGGTCGGCAAGCCGGTCCGAGTGCAGTGGATGCGGCAGGACGATTTCCAGTGGTCGACGCAATCCTCACCGGTGCTTTCGGATGTGGAGATCGGGCTAGATGCGCAAGGCAATATGACGGCGTTTCAGATCGACCACTACATGCCGGCAATGCAGGACGATCGCCTGGTTGGCGCCATACTGGCAGGTCTTCCGACCATCCCGGCGCCCGGCGAAAAGGGCGGCGTCTTTGGCGCAAGTATCGGTGTATCCGATCCGTGGATCTACGACGGCGCGCGCTCGGTTGTTGAACGCGGTCATGGGACCTTGCAAGTCGGGCAGCACTCGTCACCCATCAATGTCGGACTGCGCGATCACAGCATGCGAACGCCCGTGCAATATCAGCAGAATTTTCCGCGCGAGTTAGCCATCACCGAAGCCGCTCTCCTCGCCGGAAAGGACCCGCTTGAATTTCGGGTTCAACATGCGCGCGAGAAACGGCTGATCGAGGTGTTGGAAGCGGTTCGAAAGGCTTCGCAGTGGCAAGCGCGTGCGGAGCCTGCAAAGACTGTCGACGGTGTGAAGCGCGGTCAAGGCATCTCGGCTCTGTACCGTGGCGGAACCTACTGGGCTTGCGTTGCCAACATCGCGGTCAACATGACCACGGGCGTGATAAAGGTCGAGAAGCTGACGCTGGCGGTAGATCCCGGAATCGTCATTAACCCGCTGCAGTTGAAGCGACAGGTGGAAGGCGGTGCGGTGATGGGGCTCAGTATCGCGCTGAAAGAGGAACTGCAATTCGACGAGAGCGGCGTAACGACAGCCGATTGGCGCAGCTATCCGATCGCGACAATGGCCGATCTTCCGGATATCAACGTCATTCTTATAAACCGGCCCGAAGTCGGAAAATACGGACAAGGTTCGGAGGCTGCTAACGCGCTAGCTCCCTCGGCCATTGCCGGAGCCTTGCTGGATGCAACGGGCAAAGTTGCGCGCCGGATTCCGTTGAAAGCTGAATATGTTCAAGGGCTGCTGAAGGCCTGAGACAGTCTGGCAGTCGCCTTCATGTGGTCTTTCAGCCGTGCGGGACCGGTTGCATCTGTGGCTTTTTCCAACTCCCGTTGAGCACCGCCTCTCCGGGCACATAGACACGGAGGATAGCGTAGAACGGACCCTCCGGCGCAGGCAACCAGTTCGATTGTTTTGAAACTCCCGGGTTGTCACGAGAGATGTAGAGGGTGAGTGAGCCATCGGAGCCGTACTTGTACGACTTGAGCGTGGTGGAGTTGAGCAGATAGCGCTTGAGTGGGTTCGCGACAAGAAGCTGCGTCTTGCCGTCGTACATCGTCAGCGACCAGAATGCCTTGTTCGGCGGTAGCTCGCCTTTGGCAAAGCGGAGTTCGTAGCTGGACTTAGAGGCGTCGAGATGCTGGTGGTCCGCATCGAAGAAATAGCCAAAGTAGAGGGCGTCCTCTTTGGAGTTGCCGTATAAACCGAGCTTCGCGCCGACATAGCGATAGAGGTAGTTGTTTTTAAGAAAGTCGCGCGTGCCGAACATATCGCCGCTTGAGATCGCATCGGTGTTTATTTTGTTCATGACGGCTTCGAGATCGGCGTTCGAATCCCTTACGCCATCGTTGATTGCCTGCTGGATTTCCGGAGAAAACCGACTCAAGTCAAAAGACTGACCGGGACCTATATGAAGTCTGGAGAAGCGCGCGAGGAGATCTTTCTCCGAGGCATGTTGCGGACAGAACTGGAACAGAAAATCGACGATGGGGAAGATGTCCGGCGTTGGAGTCGTTAGATCGGCTGGTTTGGGCCAGGAGACGCTCGGCGCCGCAGCAGGAGCAGGTTGGTGGAGGAAGCTGCTGAGTGGCTCCGCGTGATAGCCGGCCTGAATCTGGTTCACTTTCGGCAGGTCCGCCATGTTGAAGAGCTGAGTCCGAAAAAGAGCATAGGCGAACTGGGTCTCAGCTCGAATCACGCCTTTAATACCCGAAGGTGCGGACCCGTGCCAGTCCGGGCCGGCAACAAGAAAGTCTCCACCCGCGTTGCCATAGGCGCGAGTACCGAGATACGCGAAGTTGTAGGTATAGAGATCGACTATTTGTGCGGTGTAATAGCGATTAGGCTCGATCTTTGGCATGGTGATGACGAGGGGCTCGGCGCGAAGGTCCATCCAAAGATAGGAATATGGTGTATCGGAATTAGGCGTTACAACGAACTTGTCTTCAGGAGTGGCGACGGACTTGGCACTCTGGAGAGTGTTGAAAGCTCCGCGATAGTCGCTGCCGGTCGTATGGATGGCTTGTTTGTACATAGTTTGATAATTCGCGGCCATCGGAAAACCGTAGATGAATGCCTCTTTGGCAATGGCGCGTGCATCGCTCGGCGAGATGTTTGCAGCCGCCGGCTTGTCGGGACTGCTACAGGCCACGGTCGCGATAAATATAGAAAGCAGAGTCGCGAGTAAAAGGAAATGCGCTGCGTGATACGTTTGTCCAGATCTCTTGCTTTGCATGTGCTCTCCGGAAGATTTTTATTTCGCTAGAACAACAGAAGGTGACCTCCAGGTTCCGTTAAGAAGTGCAGGTTCAGGTAAGTAGTAGCGCATGGCCAGCATGAAGGGACCTCTCGGGGCAGGAAGCCAGTTCGCTTCGCGCTCTTTGCACGCCTGCAAAGCGGGCACGCAGTGCAGTTTCGCTAGTCACTGCGGGGCAAAACTGCAGAAGAAAGTTCATGACATTGAAAAACTGTAGGGAAGTCTGCAACTGGCCGGGTGGAACTGGTTTGATCCACTGAATTACGGGAGCGATGGGCGGAGGCGCCGTACCGAGGAAGGCGGACAGAGATTGCGCCTTATATTTCGCCTGAATGGCCTTAACGCGATCGATATCGGCCGGCTTGAAGAGCTGCGTGCGGCCTACGACAGTGATGAATTCGGTCTCGGACCGAAGCACTCGGTTGATGCCATGAGGCGTTGTGCCTTTCCAACTGGGGCCTGCAACCAGAAAGGTGCCGCCGTTGTTGCCGGTTGTGCGCGTGCCGAGGTAATCGAAATTAAAGGTATACAGATCCATCATCTGAAAAACCCAGTAACGATTCTTCTCGATGGGCGGAATGGTGAGAACGATGGGCTCGGCACGAAGATCGAGGTTCAAGAATGTGTATGGTGTCAGAGTTCGGCGTGACAAAGGCGGTATCGCCGGGTGTAAAAACGCGCGCAAAACTC
>DATBGM010000073.1:0-8507 GCA_036557945.1 Bryobacteraceae bacterium
AGTTAGGCTTCCGCTAGTTGCGGTGAATGCGCAACTAGGCGCCGGAGTAGATACGCGCAAGGTTACCCCTAAGGGCATGATTAAGCGGGAACGGCTTCGGGATTGAGTTCTGAACGGCCGCGGTTCCAGTAACTTTCAAACAAACCCGCCATGGCCTCGGCGAAGCCTTCGTGCTCGAAGATCACCGCTGTCCAGGAGGGCCGGGTCAGCACAGGATCGAGCAAGGCCACCAGCCCGCAGCGGCCGTCGAAGAGGGCGAGTTTGAGCGGCAGGCGGTCCAGGAAGCGGATTTCGACACCGGCCTGCCGGTATTCGTGCAAACGTTCGCTATGCTCCGGATCGAGTTCGCGCGCTTCAATCAAGAGCCGCGCACGTACGCCGCGGGCTGCCGCCTCCTTGACAAGCTGTTCATCGAGCGGATCGACCGCAAACGGCGATCGCGAGAACTCCACATAATGACGCGAAACAGAGGCCAGCATGCGGCGATATTGAATCGCAGTCTGGGTCGGATCGTTTACGAGACTCAGAAAATCGAGCGTGCCGCGGCCGTCCTGCCCTTCGAGAAAGGCCGGACGCAGATCCTCGATCAGACCGCTTGCAAGACGCGCCTGCTCGGTCAGCTCACCCTGCAGAGCGCGGCTGCGGCGGGCGAGATAGCTCGGAATGGCAATGCTCGGATCAACGGCGGAAAACAGCTTTGTCTTTTCCTGAATGACCTGCGCGAAGCCCTTTTCCACCAGGCTGTCGAGCACTTCGTAAATCTTCTGTCTCGGTACATGGGCGCGCGCGGCGAGCTCGAGCGCTTTGAAGCGCGGATGTCCCATAAGCACGAGATAAGAGCGTGCTTCGTATGCATTCAGTCCCACTTGCTGCAGCTTGCGCCAATTGATCTGGTAGTCGGCCACAGCCGCGTCCCGGCTTCTCATTGAACCGAGAACATATCACATTACAGGACAACAAATTTTCGGGTTCGGGAAGGCCGGCGGTGCTCAATCCTGCGCTGCTAGACTTGGGACAGAAACGAGGTTCGCGAGTCCTTCATGCCTCACTCCGAATTGCCGGAAACACTCGGCGCCCTCAGATTGAGCCGGTTCATGGAGCAGCTTCAACCGGACCGGACCATCAAAGAAGAATTAAGAACGAATCTGCTTTGCGAGCTCAGCCGCGGCGAAACACTTTTTCCGGGCGTAATGGGCTATGACGATACGGTTGTTCCGCAGATGGTGAACGCGATCCTCTCGCGCCACAATTTCATTCTGCTGGGGTTGCGCGGCCAGGCAAAGACACGGCTGGCGCGTCTGCTCACCCGGCTGCTCGATCACCAGATGCCCTATGTTGCGGGCTGCGAAATTCGCGACCATCCGCTGCGGCCGATCTGCCGCGCCTGCCGGGAGAAGGTGGCAGCGCTAGGCGACGAGACTCCGATTGCGTGGATCGGAAGCGAAGATCGTTATGTCGAAAAGCTCGCGACGCCGGATGTGACGGTGGCAGACATGATCGGTGATATCGATCCGATCAAGGCGGCGCGCACCGGGCAGGCGATCAGCAACGAATTGAACATTCATTACGGCCTCGTGCCGCGCGCCAATCGCGGATTGTTCGTAATTAACGAACTGCCCGATCTGGCCGGTAAAGTGCAAGTGAGCCTGTTCAACATCATGCAGGAAGGCGATGTTCAGATTAAGGGCTATCCGGTCCGCCTGCCGCTCGACGTGGTGCTCGTTTTTACGGCAAATCCGGAAGACTACACGGCGCGCGGGAAAATTATCACTCCGTTGAAGGATCGAATCGGAAGCGAGATTCGCACGCATTATCCGATGACGATCGAACAGGGAATGGCGATCACAAAACAAGAGGCGTGGACGCACAGGCGCTCACCGGTGGCAGTAGAAGTGCCTCCGTATATTCATGAAGTCGTCGAACAGGTGGCCTTTCTGGCGCGCGAGGACAAGCGGATCGACAAACGGTCCGGCGTATCGCAGCGGCTGCCGATCACCGTGCTGGAAAACGTCGTCTCGAACGCGGAGCGCCGCGCATTGAAGGCAGGCGAGAACGAAGCGGCGCCGCGCATTCTGGACCTGTACGCCGCACTGACATCGATCACCGGCAAGCTGGAATTGGAGTACGAAGGCGAGCTGAAGGGCGGCGACGCGGTCGCGCGCGATCTGATCCGCAGCGCTGTCGGAAAAGTCTACAACTCGTATTTTGACGGCGCCAATCTGCGGCCGGTTGTGCAATGGTTCGAATTGGGAGGCTCGCTGAAGCTGGATGAGGATATGCCGGCAGCCCAAATGGTCGGGGAGCTCAGCCGCATTCAGGATCTGCTCGCTTCTACCGGCAAGCTCGGGCTCGGCGAGAGCGAGAGCGACGCCATGCGCGCCTCCGCAGGTGAATTCATTCTGGAAGGGCTATACGCGCACAAGCGCATTAGCCGCAACGAAGAGCTGGCGTTCGTGGCGGGCGAGCGGAGTTCGCGTGACGACCGCGGGCGTGACGAACGTGACGAGTTTCGCCGATCGGGCGGTTTCGATCCAAGAGACCCGAGGCGCGGCGGATCGAGCGGCGGAGGACGTCGAAATCTGAATTAGACACGCATGAGGCGGATTTCCTACTCGAAATTTTCCGAAGACGATCTCGGCATCGACATGGACGATCTGCTGCGCGCGCTGGCTGATTTCTTGTTGCAGAGCGGATACCAGAATCCGTATATGCAATTTAGCGAGCTCAATGAGCATACGCTCGAAAACTTGAAAGAAGCGATCGAACGGGCACTCGAAAGCGGCGAGTTGTTCGATCCGGAGCAGTTGGAGCAGATGCGCCAGCGGCTTCAACAGTTGTCAAGCGAACAACGGGAGCAGCTTGTCGAGCGATTAATCGAAAAACTGGAAGAAGGCGGTTTTCTCAATACGCAAGGCGAGCCGCCGGAAAACCCTTCCGCTCCAGGCTCTCAGGGCGGCCCGGAAGGTGCAATGAAGTTCGAAGTGACCGACAAGGCCATCGACTTTCTCGGCTTCAAGGCGCTGAAAGACCTGTTGGGTTCGCTCGGCAAATCCAGTTTTGGCGCGCACGACACACGCGATCTCGCAACCGGAATTGATGCCAGCGGGGGGGCCAAAACGTACGAGTTTGGCGACACGCTCAACCTGGATATCAGCGCGACTTTGTTTTCGGCGATAGCGCGCGAAGGTTTGCGGTTGCCCCTGAACCTCGAGTATTCCGATCTGCACGTGCATCAATCGGAATATCAAAGCTCTTGTGCGACGGTGTTGATGCTCGATTGTAGCCACAGCATGATTCTCTATGGAGAAGATCGCTTTACCCCGGCGAAAAAAGTAGCGCTGGCGCTTTCGCATCTCATTCGCACGCAATATCCGGGCGATTCGCTGCGCTGCGTTCTTTTTCACGATTCGGCGGAAGAGCTGCGGCTTTCGGAACTGGCACGCGTCCAGGTAGGTCCGTATTACACGAATACGCGTGATGGCCTGATTCTGGCGCAGAGGCTGTTGGCGCAGGAAAAGAAGGATATGAAGCAGATCATCATGATCACCGACGGGAAACCCTCCGCGCTGACACTGGAAGACGGACGTATTTACAAAAACGCGTTTGGGTTGGATCCGCTGGTGATCAGCCAGACGCTTGAGGAAGTTGCTCGCTGTAAGAAACGCGGAATTCTGATTAACACGTTCATGCTGGCGAGCGATTTCGGGCTGGTGCAATTCGTGCAGAAAATTACGCAGATGTGCCGCGGCAAGGCGTACTTTACCACTCCCTATACCTTGGGCAATTACCTTCTGATGGACTACATGAACCGCAAGACGCGCACGGTACACTAACAAAAGATTTGGACGAAATATCTGGAACGAGAGTCCCGCGGAAGTAATCCAACTGATTTGATATGAGTGAGGCCGAGGAACCGCGCCAACTGGGAAGACCGCTGCGTTCGTCCTGCTTCAGGTACTACATCCATGACGGCGTTGCCGCGTGCAGGCTGCAATTGATCGGAGAACTGACCGAAACCGAAGTTGCGGAATTAAACGGCTGCTGGCGCACTGCAAAAACGACGCTCGGAGCGAGGCGGCTTCTACTCGATTTGCACGCGCTGCATAGCGTAGACGAGGCCGGTAAGCGATGGCTGGCCGGCATGGCACAGGAAGGCGCCCACTGTTCGCCGGAACATTATTTGCGCGACCTTGTAGCGGGGAAACACATCGCCGGCATGGAAGAACCGCCGGCGGCGCCCAAGGCGGGGCTAATCGGCCGCATTCTGGGATTGCTGCGGGGCGCGGGAGTCGCAGCGGCGAAGTAGCCGTCAATGCGGGCCGCTGACTTCAATGAGCGGTCGTTCGCTCTTTTGCTCGTGCAGTTTCTTCACAATCGCCAGCTCGCTTTGCGCCTCCGCAGCTCGCCCTAACTGTTTATACAAGCGGGCCAGCCGGTAGTGGGCATCAAAGGCGTCGGGATCGGCTTTAATCGCCTGGCGGAGTTGGGCGGCTGCCGCATCGTAATCCTTGCGCTTCTCATAGATTAATCCCAGATCGAAATGCGCCAGGTGCAGATCGCTCTGAAGCTCGATCGCTTTCTTTAAGGGAGCGACTGCGTCGGCTTCACGGTCCTGTTTCAGCAACGCGTCACCCAGGTATGCGAGCGCGCGCGCATGAGACGGATTGCCCGTCAACTCTTCGCGGAACTCGCGTTCCGCATCTGCATACCGGCGCTGCTCCCAATACAGATAGCCGAGGCCGAAATGCAGCTCAGGCGGCCTGGAATTGGCTTTCAAGGCGGCTTGAAACTCAGCGATGGCTTCGTCGGTACGCCGCTGAGCGTCGAGTGCCTCCCCCATCAGCATATGGACAGCCGGCGAAGCGGGATCGCGTGCGAGCAGACTCTTGAATAGCGCCATGGCACGATCCGGCTGCTTCGACCACAGGTAACATTTCGCCAGCAGATACGAAATCTCGCCGTTTTCGGGCTGCGCAGCAGCGAGCGGCTCCAGCAAAGCCGCAGCTTCGCGATACTCGCCTAGCCCGAAGCGGCTCATCGCCAGCAGCGTTTTGTTTCGATCGCTCGGGGCGCGCGCGTCCTCCTTTGCGAAGGCAGCGGCCGCTTCACGGAATTGGCCGGATTTGAAATAAGCCAGACCGAGGTTGAGGTAGAGATCGGGCAGGTTCGGGTCGAGAGTCAGAGCGCGCTGGTATGCTTTGACGGCGTCGGTATAGTGTCCCTGACGCGAAAGATTTACGCCCAGAGTGGCTTCGTCGAGCGCGTGTGCGTGCTCGGAAGATTGCCCGGCAACGGCGATAGAGGAAGCTATTACCAGCGCCATATACAAGCCAGCGAGGTGTTTGCCTACGATATTCTGCACAGCCGCTCAAATGTATCGTAGCGAGGCTTCCGGAAAGTAGTAGCGGAGAATCTGACGCCAGCTATAGCCGCGCTGTGCCAGGCCCATCGCGCCTTCCTGGCAGAGTCCCCAACCGTGGCCGCGGCGAGTCAGATGATGTTCGCGGCATATCGCGCACTCGACCGGCGTGTAAATATGACCGTCGCGCTCGCCGCCTTCCGTGCAGCCACCGCAGGCGGCGGAATAACTTGCGGCGAACGGCGCTTCTGAATCGCACAGAACGCAGCTACCGGTTTCAGATAGCGCGCGAGCAAAGGCGCTCGCAGGCAGCGCCGGCGAGCGTAGAAACTGGCAGTGCGTGGTATCGCAAAAAAACGCTTGCTCATGACGCGGCACGATTGTGCCTACCAGGAACGAGCGGGCTACAATGGCCTGAGCCAGCAGCGCATCGCGCCGCGCCCGAAGTAGAGGCAGCTCTGCTCCGACAATGCTGCTTACTGCACTTTCGCGCGCTATCGTGACGATCGGGCACAGGGTATTGCTCTGTGCTTCGAGACATAGCGTGCCATGATATCGGCGCATAAGCACGCCCGGAACTTCGAGCGTGAAATCCACTGACGAGTTTTCCGGACCGGAAATCTGCAATGGTGTTAGCCGGCGATCGAGCAGCTGCGAGCAGCCCGGTTCCAGAATCCAATCCTTACTCTCTGTACGGCAATGCAGACGCGCTGCTCCCAACCCGGCAAGGGTTAGCTCTCGTGGCCGCAGCAGACCGAACACCCAAAAGGAATAGCGGACGGAACGGGCCGCGGACAGCGGCAAGCCTGCCAGCGCCAACAAGGCTTCGCGCCGTGTCATACATTGCCTGCTGCAATAGGCGTTAATTTGCGCGCAGCCATTGCGCCGGTCGTCCCGTGAGATTCGACGAGCAGAACGCGGCGCGGCTGGTCGAGCGGATAAATAGCCACCGCGAAACCGTCGCCGGGAGCGCGCGGCAAATGCGTGCAGGGAGCCGTTCCGGTTTTTGCGTAACAAGCGAAACCGGCCGCGCGGGCCGTGCCGGCCTGTGCACAGCGGCGCATGCCTGCCAGGGCGATTCGCGCTCCCTCAGTCGATTCACCAGTCAGTCTGGCAAATGCATTCACAACATCACGTGGAGCTTGCGGCCAGCCCGCGTTCAAACCGATAAGTTGCGACGGAGCCAGCGCGCGGGATGGAACTGCCAGCCCGCAATGGAGAGAAACGGTATCGAGCGCGGCGCGGTCGATTGCCGCAGCCAGGCGCAGAAAGTATGCGTTGCAGGAATTTGCAAGCGCGGCGACGATGTCCTGTTTGCCGTGGCCAAGGGAATACCAGCATCCGGAGGGCATTCCCGTGCAGTCGACGGTTGGAAACGTGGAGTGAGTTTGCGCGAAGGCGCAAACCAGAAACGGCTTGAGCAGGGAACCGAAACAAACAGACGCTGCCGGATCGGGGAAGTTATTGAATTCCGTGCAGCGCAAAATGTCGAGTGCCATCCAGCGATCCGGAACCGGCCGAACAACCGAGGCTGCCGCTGCCAGGAACGTTCGCCGCGTCATGGGGTGCTCAGTTCGTAACGCAATGTATCTCGCAGCTCTGCAGAGCCGTCTTGCGCTTGGATCGAGACGCGATTCAAACGCGCGAGTGTATCACCGAGACTGCCTAAATTCCCGCTGAAGAATGTGGGAATGTTCTCCCCGCCGTTCGATCCGCCGGGACGATGATCCAGCAGCCCGAATAGCCGCTTATAGTGCGGCCATTCATACGCTTTGTTGAAGACAGCCGTGTAAGTAGTACCTGGTGCAATCTGCGTAGTCGCCGCGCTTTGAGAAAGGGCCACCCTGCTGAGAATGATGTTGTTTCCGCTTACGGCCACATGCAGTGGATCGAGGCTCCCGCGTTGGGTGATATCGGTCATGGACGCAAGTGCTCGTTCAAGGGCCGCACGATCCGGCTGTGCGCATTCCAAAACAGCGCCGCTTTCCGGCAGGAGGAAAACACCATCGGTGAGCGCGACGGTCGATTGCACGTGCAATAACGCGCGTGGTTGCATCGCTGTAACAGCATTCACGAGTTCCGCCACGGCTGCATTCTGTGTTCGGTGAAACGGCGGCTGATCGATGCGCATTTCAAAATCTGAAGCCGATCCGGCTTCGGAAACGCTGGTTGATACGATCGGGGCCGTACGATCAAGTCCGGCTCCAGTCTCCTGTTCAGCAAGCACGACTTGTTCGAGAACATCACTGAGCTGGTTCCGGTTTGGTAGAGACCAAGCGCGGTAAAGCGAAGCCGGCTGCGGAACATAACGCAGGATCTCGCTAAGCGCAGAAGCCTGTCCGGTCGCGTTTCCCGGAGTTGCACGAAGCAGTACGCGATGTTCCTCGAAGGCGTCTCGCCGCTCGAATAAATCCGCAATGCCGGACTTGAACTGCTTTAACTCAGAATTATTCTGCTGCAGCCAGTAGGTGCGGAACTGCGGTGTCGGCAGAAGTGCTTCGAGATTGTAGACAAGCCGCAGATCGCCTTGCTCTTGCGATCGCGCGGCTGTTTCGGAAAACCATGATTCGCCGGGGAGCCCGCCCGTCTGGCTGCCCGAAAGCAATGCGAGCGTTTGCGCCATCCGGTCTTCCGAACTTGCGATCACCAGCCAATCCTTATACGAAGCCACCGCGATGGCTCGATCGGTTGCCGGGTCCGAGTTCACGAAAAACGGAATTCCGGCCGCTTCCCGGGATTGATACCGGGTACGCGAACGCCAGAGCTCATTCGTGTTGAGGCGGGAGGACTCGAATTTTGTCAGGTACACAAAGCGAAGATTCGGCAGATCATACAACGCAAACGCGGAGCGCCCGCCGGCAACTTGCTCGACCAGGTTATAAGCGATTGGGATGCCCGCGACCGTAGTAAATTGGTCGCGAGCCTCACCCAGCCGCTGCACCAGACGCGATCTCGAAAGCACGCCAAAATTAGCACTGGCCAGCCATTTCTGCTTTTCCGCCGAGGAATTCCACTGATTCACCAGCGACCGGAAATCTTTAGCTTCGAGATAAAGAAGCGCGCCAGGCGGAAGCAGGGAAGGGAGAGCCCGCGAATCTTCCTGCTGCCCGTGAAGAAAGCCGAATGCAAGCGCACCCACTGCCAGGAT
>DATBGM010000074.1:0-12419 GCA_036557945.1 Bryobacteraceae bacterium
GAACGGCAGATCCCGGTTTCGCTGGGCGCGAAGTTGAACGAAGTCGGCACGCTGGAAGCGTGGGCGGAATCGAAAATCAGCGAGCATCGCTGGCGTTTGCAGTTTCAATTACGAAAGACGAGCGACGCAGCGCAGGCCACAGCGGCGGTCTCATCGGTGCGTTCCACGGCAGTGATCGCACCTGAGGCGCAGACGCAAGCAGAGGCTTTGATTGAGCAGGTGTTTGGAAAGACGGGCGGCAGCATTCCGCCCGAGCAGCTTCCTGCGCGGCTGGAACAGGCGCTCGGTTTAGGACGGCTTTCATGGCCATTACCTGCAGTGCGTGCGCTTGCCGACAAGCTGCTCGTGCTGGCGGACGGTCGACGCAAGAATGCGCCGCATGAAGTGCGCTGGTTAAATTTGACCGGTTTCTGCCTGCGCCCCGGATTTGGCTATCCGGGCGATGACTTTCGAATCGAACAGGCGCGGCGTGTTTATTCAGGCGGGCTCACGTTCGGTAACCAGGTACAGAATGAGATCGACTGGTGGATCTTTTGCGGGCGGATCGCGGGCGGCTTGAATCGCAATCAGCAGGCTGATATCTTTCAGCGCATCTCGCCCGTGCTGCTGCCGAAGCAGAAGCGTAAGACGCGGATGAACCAGGCGCTGTATCGAGAGATGTGGAGGACGGCAGCGAGCCTGGAGCTGCTGCCGCAGCCCACGAAAACGCAACTGGGTGAAGCGCTGCTCGGTGCGATCCGGCAGGGTGAGATGATCGAGATTGCGGCGTGGTGCCTGTCGCGGTTGGGCGCCCGCAAGCTGTTCAGCGGGCCGATAAACCTGGTGCTGCCGGCGAGCACAGTGGCCCGGTGGATTGAAGCTTTGTTGAAACTGCCCCGACGGCCTGCGCTCCTGGAAGCGGTAGTGCAAATGGCGCGGATGACCGGAGACGTCGCGCGCGACATGCCCCCCGCAACGCTGGAACTTGTGCGAAAAGCTTGCGAGGGCAATGCGCGAGCGGCTGAGTTGTTGCGGGATCTCGTCGGGGAAACGGACGATCTTGCGACGGGCAGCCGAATGTTTGGGGAAGAACTGCCTGCAGGGTTCGTGCTGGCGATGAGCAGCGCTTAATTCCGCATGCGCGAGACCGAGCTCGTTGATTTCATCCGCAAAGTAGCCTCGCGCAGCGGACGAAAGGCGGAACTGATTGCAAGCATTGGTGATGATTGTGCGATTCTGCGGCCGCGCGTAAAGGAAGATTTCGTTTATACGACGGATCTTTTACTCGAGTCGCGGCATTTCGAGCTGGCGACACATTCAGCTGGCGATATCGGACACAAGGCGCTTGCGCGGAGTCTGTCGGATTTAGCGGCGATGGGAAGCGAACCGGTTTTTTGCCTGGTTTCGCTGGCGATTCCCAAGGCGCTCGCCGGGCGCTGGGTAAAACGTCTCTACGACGGGCTGCTGGCGCTAGCGAACCGATACGACGTGGCGCTTGCGGGCGGCGATACGGCGCGTTTTGACAAAGTCGTGGTGGATGTGATGTGCTGCGGGCGCGCGCCGCGCGGAAAAGCGCTTCTGCGCGGCGGAGCGAAACCGGGCGACCGAATTTTCGTGACTGGCGCGTTGGGTGAATCCGCCCATGGCTTCGCAACGCGACAGGGCAGTGCGTGGAAGCGGCATCTGCGTCCCGAACCCCGGATCGAAGCGGGGCTTGCGCTGCGTAAGTTGGGGACAACGGCTTGTATTGACATAAGTGACGGACTCTCGCTGGACTTGAAGCGGCTCTGCGCAGAATCCGGTGTTTGCGCGGAATTGACAGGAGAACTGCCGGTGGCGAGAGGCGCGACCATCCACCAGGCGCTGCATGGCGGCGAGGATTATGAGTTGCTCTTTACGGTATCAGCGGGAGCGCGCTTGCCGGTGACGGTTGGCGGCGTGCCAATCACGCGCATTGGAATGATCACTCGCGGCAGCAGTGGAGAGGTGAGGTTTAGAGGCCGCGCGCTTGCGGAGAAGGGGTTTGATCATTTCAGGTGAGCGCGAACTTTCGACGGCGAATACAACGACGGCGATCCAGAGCAGGTCAGCGATCAGGAGATGAATGAGCTGCATCGCCAGCGGTGCGAGCAGGGCCAGATTGAGCATTCCCGCGCCGACCTGTACGATGGCTGCGATGATCACGGCATGAGCGGCTCTGGCCGGGCGCGCCCGCGCAGCAATCCAGATCAGATAGAGCGCGCCGCATAGCGCGGTGACGGGGTGAATCAGGCGCAGGCGCAGCAACAGGTGGGAAGCGGCTGAAAAATCTTGCTGCATACCGGCGGCGAGTGATGTCGCGGGGAAGAGCGTGTCGCCGAGCGCGGTAATTGCGCCGGTGATGCTGACGAAAATCGTGATGACCAGAGCAGCCCAGAGGTGCTTCGGAATGGCGCGTAGCTGTATGCGGTTTAATTGCGTGGAAGCCAGCCAGGCGGTAATCGCGAGCGCCGCTAGCAGCAGCATGGTATTTGTCAGGTGCGCCGAAAGGTACCAGACGCGGCCGGCCGATTGATCCTTCGCGACCAGGCGAAAGAGTACAAGACCCGCTCCGAGTAAGGCTTCGATCAGCAGAAAAACGAGAGACCACGAGGCATAACGGCGGATCGCGTGCCGCTTCGGATAGGCGAGAAAGGCCCAGGCGAGCAGCACGAGCACGGCAATGGTGTCAACGCTCGTCATAAGGCGATGCGTGTATTCGATGGCCATCGGTGCGGCCATTTTGTGAGGGACGAACTGACCGTTGCAGGTAGGCCAGTTTGCACCACAGCCGTCACCCGAAAACGAAATGCGGACGTAGGCACCCCAGAGGATCACGGGCAAGTTGAAGAGCAAAACCGCAATAGCGAACCGTGCGAAATGTTTTTGCGTGCCGGAAAGGTCCATATTTATCTGGAGCGAGCACGCAGTTGCGCAACCGTCAGAATTCCGGCGATGCTTGAGACTTCGGTGATGCGGCCATCGAGCGCCATCTCGACGCCCTCTTCGAAGGCTTTCCAGGCGGTGGTGATTTCCTCTTCCGGATCGGGATTGGGATCGACGATGGTCAGGTCGCGCGCGAGGAATAACGTCTGAACGTCATCCACCACGCCATTGCAGCAATCCACGGCGCCTAGCCGCTCCCACGTGCGCGCCTCGACGCCGGCTTCTTCAGCCAGCTCACGCTTTGCAACTGCCAGCATATCGGTTTCGCCGGTATGCGAGCCGCCGCGCGGAATTTCCCAGGAATAGCGATTGTGCGGATAGCGCCATTGGCCGACCAGAACCATTTCATCGCGTTCATTCAGCGCCACGACGGCGACCGACGGACGGATTTCGATAACACCATAGATGCCATTGCCGCCGTCGGGCCGGACAACTTCATCCTCGCGCACGCGAATCCAGTGGTTCTGGTAGATGATGCGCGACGATCGGGCGCGCCAAGGATTTTGGCCGGCAGTCAATGCGCTTCCTTCGCGATATCGGCGAGCAGCGGAAGATCGACATTTCCGCCAGAAAGGATGACGCCGATTCGCTGGCTCGGAAAAGATAATTTTTTGTGAAGCACGGCGGCTGCTGCGACCGCACCGCTCGGTTCGACCAGCAGTTTCAGGCGAGTAAGCAGAAAGCGCATCGTTTCTTTGATTTCAGCTTCTGTTACCAGCAGCACTCCTTCAGCGTTTTCGCGCACGATCGGGAACGTGATCTCGCCCGGGATGGTGGTGCGCAAACCGTCTGCAAGCGTGGGCGGTGAGGCGATATGTTTTCGCTCTTTCGCGGCGAGCGAGAGATACCAATCATTGGCGAGTTCGGGCTCAACACCGAAGACGCGCACAGCGGGTTTCAGACTCTTCGCGGCAATGAGCGCACCGGAAAGCAGGCCGCCGCCGCCCAGCGGGACCAGAATTGTATCGAGATCCGGCTGCTGTCGCATGAGCTCGAACGTAGCGGTGCCTTGACCGGCGATGATCCACGGATGATCGTAGGATGGCAGCACGACTGCTCCCGTACGATGCGCAATTTCGCGCGCGATTGTCTCGCGATTTTCGGTAAGGCGGTCGTGAAACACGATCTCGGGGCCGTAGGCTTGTGTCGATTCGAGTTTCGTACGGGGAGCATCGTTGGGCATCACGATAGTCGCCTTGACACCCAGATGTGCCGCTGCTATGGCAACGGCCTGCGCGTGATTGCCCGAAGAAAACGTTACGACGCCGCGCCTGCGTTCTTCTGCTGACAGCGATATAAGGAAATTTGCTGCGCCCCGGATCTTGAAGGCGCCGCCGCGCTGCAGGTTCTCACACTTGAAGAAGACTTCTGCCCCCGCGGCGCGGTTGAACAGCGTCGATGTAACAACAGGCGTTTCGCGGGCCAGATCGTTAATACGCGCGGCGGCGGCCTGCACATCCTTCAGGCCCACCATCAGTAGCCGGCTCCTTTATCGACGACGTTGATCAGCGGCTCACCTTTGACATAGCGGTCGAAGTTTTCAAGAAACACTTTCATCGCGAGGTCCAGCCAGTCGGGGTCGGCGGTGCGATCCGTGCAGTGGGGAGAGACGAGTACGTTCTCCATATCCCAAAGCGGGCTTTCGGGAGGGAGCGGCTCTTTCTCGAAGACGTCGAGCACGGCACCGGCTATCTTCCTTTGCTGTAAGGCGGCAATGAGCGCGGCTTCGTGGATGACAGGGCCGCGGCCAACGTTGATGACGAGCGCAGAGGCCTTCATGGCCGAGAATTCCGCCTCGCTGAGCATATGGCGTGTGTCGTTGGTCAACGGGGCTGCTGCGACGAGCACGTCAATTCCGGCAAGCATCTCGTGAAGAGCTGCGGGAGGAAACACGCGGTCGACGATCGGGTCAGAGGCGGATTGGTCGGGCTTTCGGCGCAGCGCGTGAATTTTCATTCCGAGCGAATGCGCCAGCAGCGCGCATTCACGGCCGATTTCGCCATACCCGACGACGCCCATGATTTTACCGGGCATCCAGTCGACATGAAAATCGTCCCAGCGATGAGCACGCTGATTTTCAATGAGACGCCGCGCGCGTTTGTAATGAAAAAGAATGCCGAAGACGGCAAACTCGGCGAGCGAGCGCTTGAAGACGCCTTTGGCATTCGTAAGCGGGACAGCACTTTTTACAAGCTCCGGAATGAGCACTTTTTCGACGCCGGCAGAGAGCGAATGACACCACTTGACCTTTGCAGCATGATGCCAGACATCGGCGAAATCGACGGTGGCGCCGGTCAGGCCCGAAAAGAGGATGATTTCGGCATCAGGCGCGCGAGCTTTCAACGCTTCACTGTCATTGCCGACCCAAACGTTGGCGCGCTCGCCGATGGGAGCCAGATTTCGGAGCACGTAATGATCCGGCGGGCAGACAACCAGCACATTGGGCTTTTGCATGAAGTCGAAATTTTATGGTAGCGAGCGGGTTTCAATGATCAATGGTCGGAGATGATAGACTGCCGCTCGGAGGAAGGATGAAATGCGCACATTCTGCCTATGCTTCCTTGCGCTTGTTACCGGTTTCGGTCAACATCAAACAGCGCCGCCGCCAGAAAACCCGGTGGCTCTCCTTCATGGGCTCGGAACGTGGCGCCATCCGATCGCCACAAAGAGCACTGAAGCACAGCGGTTCTTTGACCAGGGTCTTACCTTGCTTTACGGGTTTAACCGCTATGAGGCCTTGCGCTCATTCCGGAAAGCGGCAGAGCTCGATCCGGCAGCTCCGATGGCGTGGTGGGGAATAGCTATGGCAGAGGGGCCTCACATCAACATGGATAGCGATGGTGATGTAGCCATGCAAAAATCATGCGACGCCATCGACGCGGCGCGGCGGCTCCGAAACACAGCGGCGCATGAACGTGCGTGGATCGAGGCGATCGCCAAGCGTTGTCCGGAGTATCGCCCGGCTGAATACATTGCCGCGATGCGTCTGTTGGCGGACCGTTACCCGGACGATCCCGACGTGCTCACATTCTTTGCAGAGAGCCTGATGTTGCCGGTGCGATGGCGGTGGTATGATCAGGCCGGCCGGCCCGCGCACGGGGTTCCCGAAGCCGAGCGGCTGCTGGAGGGAGTGTTGCGCCGGCACCCCGATCATCCGGGAGCCAACCACTTCTATATCCATGTCGTTGAGTCATCCACCACTCCTGAGCGGGCGATTCCGAGCGCACAACGGTTGATGGGCATCGCGCCCTCAGCGGGTCACCTGGTGCACATGCCCGGGCACATCTGGCTCGTCCTCGGCGACTATGAAACGGCTGCCGCTGTGAATGAGCGCGCCGCTGCGTTGGATCGAAAATACATGAACGATTCCGGCGTGACCGGCAGCGCGTATTTCGGGTACTATCTTCACAATCTGCATTTCGTCGCCGTCGCCCGTTCGATGCAAGGCAGAATGCGAGAAGCAATTGCTGCCGCAGACCAGATATCGGCAGCAGTTACGCCGTTGATTCGTGCGATGCCCGAGATGGCTGACTTTTTCGCCGCTACGCCGCTACTGATGCGGGTGCGCGCGCAAAGCTGGGCGAATGTACTCGCCACACCGCAGCCGGATGCACAACTGGTTGCGACAACCGCGCTGTGGTATTACGGGCGAGCGCTGGCGTTGGCGGCAAAAGGGAAACACGCGGAGGCCGTCGCTGCGCAGCAGGCTTTCGAGGCCACGCGCGCCCGAACGCCGCCGACCTCTCTATGGGTGAACAACAGGACGAGCGATGTGCTCGCGGTCGCAGCCGAAGTGCTCACCGCTCGCCTGGCGGGCTCGCCGGCCGCATCAATAGCGCATTGGCAGCGGGCCGTTGCGTTGCAGGATGCGTTGATCTACGACGAACCGCCTGGATGGTACTACCCGGTGCGTGAGTCGCTTGGCGCAGCATTGCTGCGCGCGGGCAGGCCGGCGGACGCGGAAAGCGCCTTCCGGGAGGGCCTGCGCCGCAGTCCACGCAACGGGCGAATGCTGTTTGGATTGCTAGAGTCTCTGAGAGCACAGGAAAAGATTGGGTCAATCGAGTGGGTGGCCGGAGAATTCGAAACGGCGTGGCGGCATGCCGACGTGCCGATCGGCATCGAGCAATTGTAGCCGAACTGGCACCTGCCCTTTTTTGCAGTCGGAATAGCGCGCGCACCGGAAATCTTTCTGACACAAAGGGGAGCCGCGCAAGCAGTCACCTTAAAATAAAAGAGTGGAATTACGTTGTACTTGCGGCGCGGTTTTACCGAACGATGCCCGCTTTTGCCACAAATGCGGCAAACCTCAATACGAGGAGGATGTCGCGCGCTTGTCGGCGGAAATGGGACGGGCTCCGGTGCAAGCTCCGCTCGATGTTCCAGCACAGACAAACCCGTCCCGAATCGGGTTCCGGAACATGCGCGCGGTTACGATCACAATCGCCGTTGCCGCGATCAGCCTGTTTCCGTTCTTTCTCGCTTTCATCGTGCCACCGGTCACGCTGATTGTGGCAGCTGCGGCAGGATATTGCGCCGCCTACTTCTATCGCAAGCAGAGTGCGCAGCCGTTGACGCCCGGAGGCGGGGCTTATCTCGGCGTGATGACGGGACTGTGGCTGTTTATCGTGATCGCGTTGGGAGTTGCAGCATTCCGGATCGAGGTAAGTTCGCCGGAGGGGCTGGCAATTATGCAGGCATACGCGGCAAAGATGCCGGAAGCGGCGAAATTGCTGGCGAACCCGCAGCAGCTCGAGGCGGCGCTTGTTCAGGCGCTGGTGATTCTCTTCTTTCTCGCGACGGTATCTGCCGCATTCGGCGGCATGCTCGCGGCCCGCACCCTCGCGCGGCGGTCGCAGCCCTGAATGAGCCGGCCCATTCTTACTCTGACCGTCAATCCGGCGCTGGACCGGATCACGACTGTCGACCGGCTGGTGTTTGAAGATCGCGCTTATATCGAATCGACGACAGAAGCTGCCGGCGGACGCGGTATCAATGCGGCGCGCGTGCTGACACGCTTTGGGGCATCGGCCGTAGCGATTACCACGTCCGGCGGCAGCACGGGGCGGAAGTTCGAAGAGCATTTGAACCAGGATGCGTTCGGCGAAGAAATCGTCAAGATCCGGAACAGCATTCGCACGAACCTGACGATTTCGGATCAGCAGGGACTTTCGATCAAGTTAAATGAGCGTGGACCCGGCATTTCGACTGTCGAGCAGGACAAGATTTTGAAAGCGACGGAGAAGCTTCTGCCGGGGGCGGCGTGGTTGATGCTCTGCGGAAGCCTGCCGCCTTCGATGGACCATCACTTCTATACGAAGCTGATCGAGAGCGCTACGCGGCACAAAGTAGAGACGCTGCTCGATACCGACGGCGATCCGCTGCTGCATGGATTGGAAGCGCATCCGACGCTGGTGAAACCGAACCAGTCGGAGGCGGAGCGGCTGCTGAACACCGCGCTTATCACCCGCTCGCAGCTCATCGACGCGGTGACACGCATCAAGGCGCTGGGAGCGAAATCGGTAGTGCTTTCGCTGGGCAGCAGGGGTGCGATTGCGGCGACATCGAGCGAGGGCATTCTGGAGATCACTCCGCCGCCGGTGGACGCTTTATGTCCGATCGGGGCCGGCGATGCCATGTCGGCGGTGATTGTGTGGTCGCTCGAACGGGGCGATTCGCTGGGCGAGGCGCTGCGCTGGGGGGTGGCGGCGGGAACGGCCTCGGCGCTGCTCCCGGGAATCGAGCTGGCAAACATGGAGCAGACGAAAGCGATTTACCGGCAGACGACGATCACGCGCGTGGTGGCTTAATCGTAGCGCTCGCAGATGATCTGTTTACGATCGAAGCCGCGCTCCTGGAGCAGCTTGCGGACGCTCTGGACCATTTCATTCAAACCGCACACATAGACATCTACATCCTTTATTTCTTCCGGTGACCGCAGAGCCAGAGCTTCATCGAGGTGTTCCTGGACGCGGCCGGTGAGCCCCTGCCAATTTGGCGTGGGACGGGTGAGAGTCGGCAGGAAGCGGAAGCTCGGGTATTCTTTTGCGAGTGCTTCCAATTCGTCGCGGTACAGCAGCCCTTCTTCGTAACGCACGCCGAACAGCAGGCTAATTTGCGGTTGCGTGCGAGGCAGATGATCAAGCAGCATGGAGCGGAAGGGCGCGATTCCGGTACCGGTCGCGATAAAGACGGCGCGGCGCTCGGGATGGCGCAAGGTGAAGAAGCCGACGGGTTCGCGCATATCCACTTCATCGCCGGGTTTCAACTCGAAGAGCCACGGCGAGACGACACCGCTGGGAATGCGGTTCAGGCACAGCTCGAACACGTTGCCCCCGCGCGGCGAGGCAATCGAGTAAGCGCGTTTGATGATTTTGCCCTCCTTATGCTCGAGAACGCAGACGAACTGGCCGGGGGTAAAGTGCAATTGTTCCACGCCAGGGACTTCAAAGCGGAACTGGTGCACTTCGGGCGCAAGTTCTTTCCAATCGAGCAATCTGGCCTTCAGAATGGACACCCTTCTTATATGATGATGCCCGACGGTTGCTCTTCGACCGCTTTTTCAGGCGTCATCTGACGGAGGATGTCGAGGAACATACGCCCGCGCGGGCGGCCATTCTGATTCTGCTGGCCGAGCCGGTGCAGAAAGACGAGCGCACACAGAAGATCGGAGGAACGGACCGGGGCAAGCGGCTCACGTTCGGCCTGTAACTTCCGATAGTCCTCGAGCGATGCAGCGAAGGAGCGCTGCACGCCGAGCGCGACGAAATTTTCGGGCTTACTTTCGTAGATCAGGCCGGATTGAGCAGTGCGCTCGGTCTGAATGACGGCTTCCAGGGCTGCAATGGCATCTGTATCGATCGCACCGGCGGTCCGCTGCGCCGCTTGATAGAGCGCGTAAACGCAGAACAGCGCCAGCTCTTCGTGGCGGCGCAGAAAACTTTCACTTACTTCGACATCGCGGTAAGAGACCTGGTGGCCCTCGGCGAGAACGGGTTTTTCGTGCTTGTGCGCTTCCTGCAGGTACTCGCATTCGAGCGGACAGGAGAGGGAGACTTCACGCTCGGTGCCGCAGCAAATGGGACAGATATCGCCCTGGACGGCGGGGCAGGCGCGGCGCGCACGACGTTTTCCGCAGATCTTACACAGGACCGGCTCGGGCATTCTCTACTAGCTATTATCGGAGCAGAGCAAATGAAGAGAGTCGATCTGCACATCAAAGTCAGCGTGGACCTGGACGAAGAAGAAGACGCCCAGCGTGTGGCGAGCGAAATTTGCAGACAGATCGAGAAGATGCATGTAGTGCGGTCGGCCGAGTTGTCGAGTGTAGTCGAGGGAGAGATTTGACGGTCAATTCACCAGAGAAGCTCATCGTGCACGCGCACAAGGTAGGCATCGGTCATACCGGCGATGTAGTCGCAGACCACGCGATGCACCGGGATATCATCCAACTGTTCGCGATAGCCGGAGGAGACGTTTTCCGGATGTTCGAGCAGAAATTCAAACAGGCTGCGCAATTTTTTGGACGCTGCGTGCCGGTCTTCGACCAGGGATGTGCAGGAATAGGCGCGCTTAATCAGAAGCGTCTTTAAATCCGCACTGAGCCGTGCGGTTTCGGGTGAAAGCTGCGCGATGCGGTGGTCGAGAGCACGCACGTCGTCCACGCTTTTCACGCCGGAGGTTTGCGCCGCCTGAACGGTGCCTTCAATAAAGCCGCCGATGAGCCGGTTCATGAGGCCACGCTGCACTTCCCAGAAACGCACGCGTTCGGAGGCGCCGGGAAACTGGGTTTCGACAGCGTCGATCAGGTCCGCGCATTGCGGAACAAACGCGCGCAGGTCTTCAAAGGAGATGAGCCCGGCGGCGAAGGAATCATCGAGATCGGCTGCGCCGTAAGCAATCTCATCGGCAATATCGAGGAGCTGCGCTTCCAGGGCGGGACGCGCGCCGGGCAGAAACTCCAGTAGCTCCGGTTCGGCATGGGAACCGATCTCACGCGAGTGCTTGACGATGCCTTCGCGCACTTCAAAGGTGAGGTTCAGCCCATCGAAGCTGGCGTAGCGCTGTTCGAGCACATCGACGATGCGCAAGGAATGGAGATTGTGCTCGAAGGAGCTGCCGAAGCGCCGCATCTGGTAATCGAGTTCTTTTTCGCCGACATGCCCGAAAGGCGGATGACCGAGGTCATGCGCGAGCGCGAGGGTTTCGGTGTACTCCTCGTTCAAGCCGAGCGTGGTAGCGACGGTACGCGCGACTTGCGACACCTCGATGGTATGGGTCAGGCGGTTGCGCGCGTGGTCGTTGGAGCCGATAGCGAAGACCTGCGTTTTGCCTTCGAGCCGGCGAAAGGCGCGCGAGTGAATGATACGGTCGCGGTCTCGCTGAAAATCGCTGCGGTAGGGATGGGGAAGCTCCGAATAGCGACGCCCGCGATGACTCTGGCGGTCCAGTCGCAGGTGATGCAGCATCAAGAACTATTTTGCGATTTGGGCGGAAAGCTGATCGGCAGCTCGCGAAGCCGCCGGGCTGATATTGGGTCCCTTCAGGTTATTGAGAATCTGTCTGGCCTGCTGCGGATTGGCAGTGGCATCGATCTGCGCGAGCAGGATTTCGGCCTGCGATTTGGAAACGAGATCGGTGGGCTTGTTAACCAGGGAACGAAGGAGTTCCTGCGCCTGCGGAATGCGGCTGGATGCCGCATAGATCTGCGCCAGAGCGATTTTGGCGAGCGCAGCCGATTCGCTACTGGATGAAGCAACGACGCGGAGATTCGCTTCGGCGCCTTTCAAATCGTTCTGCTGCGCTTTGAGAGTGCCGAGATAATATTGCGCGAGATAGCCCTCGGCGGTGCCGCCGTCCTTTGCGACGAGCTGGGAGAGCGCGGTGATCGATGCCTTGGTTTTTTCTTCTTGCGTGGCGAACGTTTTGGTGTACTCGTTGGGCGGCCCGACCTGGGCATCGAGAGTCGTGAAAGCCTTCTGCAGATCTCTTTGACGTTCGCCGCGGCGATAGGAATTGAACCAAATGGCGCCGATTACGATGATCGCAACCACTCCGGCGGCGATGCCCCATTGCATCAGGCGTTGTTTATGAGAGCTTGCGTATTCGAGCGCTGAGCTTACCGAATCGGTAAATTGATCGTGCTGAAGCTGCTCTTTCAGTTCATGACGGGTCAAACGGACGACTGCCTTTCCCCTCAGGCTAGCATATTGGGGTCGCTACATAAGGGTAGGTGCGGGCGGGGATGGTTCAACATCCCCGCCGTTTGTGGAATTGTTTTGTGCGGTTACCAGTTCAGTACGCCGGAGTACTGCACGCGGCGCATGCTGCCACCGGCATTGCCATTGAAGGCGATATTCGTAATCTGGCCTGCGCTCGCACTCTGAACGTTATTGTTCGGCAGATCCAGGTTCGTATGATTCAACGAGTTGATGGCGTCCAAGCGGAGCGTGAACTTGAAACGTTCGGTGATGCTG
>DATBGM010000075.1:0-7918 GCA_036557945.1 Bryobacteraceae bacterium
GGGACGCGGCGATAGTTGTACCAGACCATGCTCGGCACGTTCGCGCGCTCGACGGCTTCGACCATGGCGCGCGATTCCTCGAGATTGCGACCGAGCGGCTTTTCACAGAGGACAGTCTTGCCGGCCTGCGCAGCGGCAATCGCAATTTCGGCGTGCGTATCGTTCGGACTTGCGATATCGATTACGTCTATATCTTTGCGGTTGACCAGCGCGCGCCAGTCGGTCTCAGCCGACTCATACCCCCACCGTCCGGCAAAGGCGCGCACCTTCGCTTCGTCCCGCCCGCAGATCGCCTTCAACTCGGGCTGATATGCAACATCGAAAAAATGATTCACCTGCCGGTACGCATTCGAATGCGTACGGCCCATAAAGCCGTACCCGACCAGCCCGATCCGCAAAGGTTTCGTCGTCATCTCTTACTCGGACCAGCCATGCGCCGCACGCACCGCAATCATTGTCCGCAAGATGTCGTTCCACGTTTCCTGCTTCAGCATTACTTCATTCGGGAACATGCAGCCGTCCCAGCAGATGTGCTGAACTGCTTTCGTCGGCGCTCCGCTGTTATCGCGCAGCCACAGGGCCGCCGCGCGCACGATATCGAGCTTGCCCGCGGGATCAAACGGCAAACAATGATGGCCCGTTTTGTCGTGCGATCCCGAACCCTTCACTGTTCCGTCATTCTGCGCGACGTGAAAATCGATCATCCAGGGCCGCAGCGCCGCCGTCATTCGTTTGAGCGCGCTGTACAGCGCCTCTTCATCCGACCAGTCGAAACCGGCAGGCACCAGCCGGTCTTCCGGCGCGTTATAGCCGAGCGCATACAGCAGCGTGTGCGCCATATCGGCCTGAAACCCGAGCGTCTGCGGTCGCCCCACCTCAGCCAGCAGTTCCATCATGCGCCGCCAACTGTGCATGCCGCCCCAGCAGATCTCGCCTTCCGCGGCCAGGCGCTCACCATTTGCCTCTGCGATCACACAGGCTTCGCGAAACGTCTCTACGATGCGACCCGTATTTTCGTCCGGCGCGGCGAGCCAGTCGGCGGGACTTCCTGCGGAGTCGATTCGAATCACACCGTAGCTGCGGATCCCAAGCTCGCGCAGTTTTCTTCCGATCACGCAGGCTTTTTGTACCTGCGCAAGAAATCGACTGCGTTCTTCCGCCGAACCCATCGCCGAGCCGCCGCCGGTGGCGCCCCAGACCGGAGCGACCAGCGATCCCACCACGAAATTGTGCGCGCGAATTTTGTCGGCCAGCCGCTCCAGATCCGGATTATGCGAATCGATGCTCACGTGCGGATCGGACAAAAACAGATCGACGCCGTCGAAGCGCTCTCCGTCAACCGATGCGCCCGCTGTCAGCCGGAGCATTGTGTCGAGATCGATGACAGGCTCGGCATTCGCGCCTTTCCCGACCAATCCGGGCCACATGGCGTTATGAAGCTTGGGGTAGGTGTGTGCTAATGGCATTCGGGGTAACTGCTCAGTATCTTATTGCCCTGGTATTTGAGCTCGTCCATCAATCCGATGCGCGAGGTGTAATAACCATCGGCTGTCAGATTTTTTATCAAACCGAAAAACTGCACGTTGCGCGCAGGATTCTCGCGATTCGCATCGTATGCCGTGCAGAGTGGCTCGAAAATGGCAAGCTGCTGGTCTTCGCTCAGCTCGAGGAACGGTTTTTGCCCGGTACGCTGCGCTTCCGCATCCAGCCAGCGCAGTCCGTCGGCAACTACAAGCTGATGATCCGTGTTGCGCGCGACAAGTGCATCGATATACTCCGGCACGCCTGCGCCGCTCGCTCCGGGCGTATCGGTTGCGGGGATGATCAGATCCGCGATCCGCGCGATGGTCTTGAAATCGCGCTCGTGGAAGAAATGCGGCAGCGGACTCGCCGGAGCGCTGCTCCCATGCTGGTGTTCTGCCGTCTGCCCGTAGAGATCTTCGCTGGCGAACGGGAATGCGCAGGTCGCGCCGATGGAACCGATAATCCGCAGCAGCGAGCGGCGGTCTGTCGAATAGGTGCTCATTAAATCTCCCTTTTCTGCAGGCGTTCGGCGATATGATCGGCCGTGCGCGCGGCGAGCGCCATAATCGTCAAAGTCGGATTCTTCTCCGACGAGCTTGGGAAAACGCTCGCATCCACCACATACAAGTTCGGCACATCATGGGAGCGGCAGAAGCGATCCACCACGGACGTCTTCGGATCATCGCCCATGCGGCATCCGCCGACTTCATGATTAGTGACGGGCTGCGGCGCCGCTGAGTGAATCTGCGCTTTGCTCGCATCGAGAATGGCACGGCACGAGCGGACCATGTCCTCGTGCAGCTTCTGATCCGATCCGCCCAGCTTCCAATAGCGGCGTGGTTTCGGCAGGCCGTAGGTGTCGAGATCATTGGCATCGATATCGATATAACTTTCGCGATTCGGCAGCATCTCGTGATAGCCGGTAAACACCATGTACGCCGGGTAGCGCGCTTTCACCGCCTCTTTGTAGTTTTTGCCCATGCCGGGAAGCGAACGCGCCCAGCCCGCCATGCGATGGTTCTGATAGTTGAATTGCACGCCGAAGCTGCGCGCGTAATCGCGCTTCTTCGTGTGCATGAAAGACGGAATATAGGCGTGGTCGAGAAAGCCCTGGTCGTCCGTGGGCGCCTTACCGATGAAATCCTCCAAAAATACTTCGAAGCCGGCCGTAATGTGCGGAATAAAATTCCGTCCGAGCTCGCCGCTCGAATTGCCTAGGCCTGTGGCAAAGCGGCTCGATTTCGACATCAGCAGCAGCGCGACGCTCTGCGCACAGGCACACGCCACTACGACGGAGCGTCCGCGAGCGACGCCTTCCGCGCGTGTTTCGCGATCGAAGTAGCGTACTTCTTTCACGCGAGCTTCGTCCGAAACCGCCACATCGTACACGATGCTGTTGTGCTGGAGCGTGAGTTTCCCGGTCGCAAGCGCCGGCAGCATGTGGACATTGAGCGAATTGTATTTTGCCGCGACATCGCAGCCTGACATGCAGTTGCCGCAGAAGTGGCATGCCGGGCGGGTCTGCGATTTGCGCGTGAGCGTCGCCTTGCGCACGTGAATGACGTTGACGCCGAGCGTCGCTGCGCCTTTTTTAATAGCAAGGTCCGTACACTTCATTGGCGCAGGCGGCAGGAAAACACCATCGGGCAAATCTTCCAGATGATCGTAGTTGCCGCAGACGCCGACTTCGCGTTCGATGCGATCGTAATACGGCGCAATGTCGGCATAGTCGACCGGCCAGTTTTCGCCCGCGCCATCGTGATCGCGGCCTTTGAAATCTCGCTGGCTGAAGCGCAGCGAAACCGCATTCCAAAGCTGTGTTTTACCGCCCAGGCCGCGGCTGCGCTCGCCATCGAACCCGGGTTTACCCGCGCGCATCAGCGGCACGTGGCGGTACGGAAACTCGAACGGCAGCCCATGGGTATTGAAATCGGTGAAAGTGTCGATCTTCGGTCCGCCTTCCAGCACGAGGACGTCCGCGCCCAGCGAGGCCAGCCGCGCCGAAAGCGTTCCACCGCCCGCGCCTGAGCCGATCACCACCACGTCATACAGCTTGCTCTGCATCGCTCAGCGCGTCTTATTTTCGAACCAGAACAGGCCGCTCTTACCCGCCACAACGAAATCGAGATCGCCATCGTGATCCAGATCGGCCACAGGAATCTGCAATCCGCCGCCCGTGCGCCCACCATAATCAATCACGTGCTTGGCCCATTCGATTTTGTGAGTCTCCGGATCGGTCAAACGCTCGTACCAATAGACACCCAGCGGCTCGCGCTCGCCCGGGTCGTGCCCGTTATGCGCCATATAACGCTTGCCTGTGAGTAGCCCGAGATTGTGCTGCCCGCGAAAATCAATCAGTGTAACCGCATGCGCCTGCGACCAGCTTTCATCGATCATATGCTTCTCCCACGTGCCATCCGCTTTATGCTCGAGCCAGAAGATGCCGTAATTATGGGCCATCGACGTTACAAGATCGGCGCGGCCATCGCCGTTCACATCCTGCGTATAGATAAAGCCTAGATCGCCCAGCTTCCAATCGGGATGAAGCTTCCACCCGCTTTTGCGCGGATCCGCCGGGGCTTCAAACCAGCCGTTCGGCGTCAGAATGTCCGCGCGATGGTCGCCGTTCACATCTCCCGCGCCAATACCATGCCCCATGCTCTTCGCATTCACCACGTGCTTCGCCAGCCCGCCGTGCCCGTCGCGCTCGTACCAGGCAAGCGGCATGTTGGCATCGCCAAACTCGGGCAGCACTTCATTCGCCTTCCCGTCGTTGTCAAGATCGGCCAGCTCGGCAAACTCCACCGGCGACGCAGTCTCGACAACGTGCTCCTGCCATTTGCCATTCGGCGCGCCCGGGTTCTGCCACCAAGCTACTTTCTTGCTGAACCAGCCTACCGTGACCAGGTCCACGCGCCCGTCGCCGTTCACATCAAGCGGAACCGTGCTCAGATCGTCGATGTAGTTGTTGGTATAAAAAATATCGCGGAAGTGATGCTGCTTCCAGCGCGGCGCCTCATACCAGTTTTCGCCTGACACGATATCGAGCCGGCCATCACCGTTGATGTCCGCCAGGCAGGCCGATTCGCTCGATCCGGTATCGAGAAGATGCTTCTCGAAAGGCACGTCGGGCGGGCGTGTCAGTATGAACGCGGCAGCGGAGAGCGCAATCGCCAGCAAAGAGAACAGGAGGGCCCACTTCTTCATCGTCCGTACTGTTATATCGAAGTTGCGTTTCTACTTGCTATCATCGCGGTTTCACGGGCATGAGAGGTCTGTACGTCTTGATGGCAGGCGGCGCTGCGGCCCTTTTGCTGGCCTCCTCCACGAGCGGCCCGGTGACTTTCACCGACATCACGTCCCAAACCGGCATTCACTTCAAAGACACCAATTCGCCCACTCCGGAAAAGTACCTGATCGAGACCATGACCGGCGGCGTCGCGTTGTTTGATTACGACAACGACGGCTATCTCGACATCTTTGTCGTGAACGGAGCACGCATTCACAGCGGGCAGAAAGACGGCGAAGAGCCCGATAAATCCGCGCCCGATTGCTGGAACCGGCTCTATCACAACAATCGCGACGGCACTTTCACGGACGTCACCGAAAAAGCCGGGGTGCGCGGCACGGGTTACGGGATGGGTGCCGCAATTGGCGACTACGATAACGACGGTTTCGACGATCTGCTGGTCACGAATTTCGGCAGCGTCATTCTTTATCACAATAACGGCGACGGAACGTTTCGCGACGTTACGGCTGGCGCCGGCCTGCGCACAGAAGGCTGGATGTCGAGCGCCGGCTTCTTCGATTACGACAATGACGGAAAGCTGGATCTCTTTGTCGGCCGCTATCTGGACTGGAACTTTTCGAAAAATGTCTACTGCGGCGCTCACGAACCCGGCGGGCGGGCGTACTGTCACCCGGATAACTTCAAAGAAATTTCAAGTTACTTATTCCATAACAATGGAAATGGCAGCTTTACAGATGTCAGCGCGAAAAGTAAGATCGCCGCTTCGCCCGGCAAAACGCTTGGCGTGGCATTTGCCGATTTCAACGAGGACGGAAAGATCGATATCAGCGTCGCCAACGATTCTTTTCCTCAATTCTTATTCCTCAATAATGGCGACGGCACGTTCACCGAGAACGGCGTTGCCGCAGGTGTCGCGTTTACCGATGACGGCAAAACATTTGCCGGTATGGGAACCGATGCAGCGGATATAGATAACGACGGCAAGCCTGATATCGTAACCACCGCATTGTCGAATGAAGCCTATGCTTATTTCCACAATAACGGCGGCGGCATATTTGACTACGATACAAATGTCTCGAGGCTGGGCGAAATTACACGCCTCTATGGCGGATGGGGCATGCGCATTGTCGACTTTGACGATGACGGCACGAAGGATCTTTTCTTTGCCAATAGTCATGTAATGGACAACGTCGAGCGCACCCAGCCCCATGTCGAGTATATGGAGCCGCTGCTGTTGCTCAAGCAGGCCGGAAACCGGTTCATCAATGTTTCCGCGCAATCGGGAAAGGTGTTTCTCGAAAAGTGGGCGAGCCGGGGAGCTGCCTTCGGCGATATCGATAATGACGGAGACATCGATGTGGTAGTGGTCACATGCGGCGGGACGCTCTACGTTTTAAGAAATGAAGGCGGGAACGCGAATAACTGGATTGTTCTGGATCTGCGCGGGGTGCGCAGCAACCGCGACGGTATCGGCGCCACAGTGAAACTTACGTCGGCGTCCGGGAAGGTTCAATACGGAATGGCAACTACCACTGCGAGCTATCAATCGGCGCAGGACAGACGGGTCTTTTTTGGTGTCGGCCAGGAGAAATCAATCCGGAAGATAGAGATCTCCTGGCCGAGCGGCATCAAACAAGTTCTGGACAATCCACCGCTGCGGCAGATTCTCAAGGTGACAGAAGAACAGACGACTTCAGCTAAAAATTCAGCCGGAGGGTAAGTTGCAGCACACGCTGCGCGAATCCGAAGCCGTCAATGGTGCCGGTTACGCGGCCAAAATTACGGTCGTACGGTCCAGTGGGAGCAGCATCGGCAACCGCAAAGATATGACGATTGAAGGCGTTGAGTAACTCGCCCTTCGCCTGCAGATAAACGGATTCCGTGATATGGAAATTCCGAATCAGGCTGAAATCCTCGTTGAAGTAATTCGGGTTACGGGCGTCGGGATTGTTACGTGGGTAGTTACCGAAGTAATAGACTCCGCCGTGTGCCTGCTGTAGAGTAACATTGCTCCCGTTGGCAACCGGCGTTGTGTTCGGATCGACGAATGCACAGCCGGCTTGTCCTACGTACTGGCATACAGGAGCGAAATAACTCTGGAATCCGCCCCCCGGCAGCGTGGCCAACGGATCGAACGTGCCGTTCCGGACAGCCGTGCTAAAGGGCGAGAGATTGTTATTGGCACGATCGAAGCGAATGCAATTATCCCAGCCCGGGATGCCGTTAGCGCAGCCAAACGTAATGGGCGTGCCGGTCTGGTAACGCAGCACAGCGCCGATCTGCCAGCCGCCCAGCAAAGCGTTTCCAATACCGCTCTTGAACCACGGCTTGCCCTTTCCAAACGGCAATTCCCAGAGCGGAGCAGCACTAAACATATAAGGGACGTCCTGGCTGCTCAGTGCTTTCTCGTTTTGCAGATTACCTGGATTCTGAATCTGAGTGATACCGCCGTTGATGCCCGGAAGGATACTGTCGGCATCGGTTATGGTCTTAGACCAGGTAAACGAAGCTTGTAATTGGAGGCCGGCGCTGAAGCGTCGCTCAACGGTAGCCTGCAGCGAATTGTAGGTGGATTGCCCGATGTTCTGTAAAACATCGGTATAGATGAAGCCATACTGCGGGAACGGACGTAGCGCTTGTTGCACGTTAACGCCGTTGCCCCAGTCCTTGACAAAGTTCGCATAGGGCGCGGCGATACCGAGCGTATTGCCGACAAAGGGTTGCTTCAGTGCTGAGCCGAGACTGAGCGCGCTCAGCGGAATATTATTGACATTCATAACCGCGGAGCGCAGGTTCTGAGCGCGTTGGCCGGCGTAACCGAGCGTGGCGACCGTATCTTTCGAAAGTTGGCGCTGGACCTGGAAACTCCAGCTTTGAATAATTCCCGGCTGTCCGAAACGAGGCTGAATATAGTTCGGATTCCCTTTGTTCACGATAGACGGATCAGTAAGCGGCGCGTGAGGATAGGCGGGCACGCCCTGGTCCCAGTCAAAAGCAGGCCCGAATCCGTCCGGGCTAGGGAACACTGGCGTGGAGGAAAAGCCCTGTACTTGAGAACCGCCAAAATCCGTGTATTGGAGCGGCGAGTAAATGATTCCGTAGCCGCCACGGAAAACCGTTTTTCCGCCGCCCGGATTGTAAGCG
>DATBGM010000076.1:0-8789 GCA_036557945.1 Bryobacteraceae bacterium
TGTATTCGAGAGCTGAACCTGCAGGCGCTGAGACCACGACGACAAAGCGCAGCCAAGCAACAGCCACACGACATTCGCTCGCCTGAGACTCTGCTTACAGCGCGAGTTCATAAACTTCGCGATGCACGGCAGTGAATTGCGCGCCGGCGCTGCTGGTTTCAAGCTCGCTCGCTCGTCCGCTGCTGTCCCGAATCGAGCGGATCGGCAGCAAGCCGTCTCCGCTTAGCATCACGTGAACGTGCGCGGCATCCTGCACGCGGTAACTCACGTTCAGACGCCGTTCGCCAAAGGGAAGGTTCCGCAACGCATAGCTTTTTCCGGGAGTCATCCAGGCAGCAGGCAGATTCGGGCACATCATGAGACGTTCGGCATCGGCAGTCTCGCGAATACCGAGTAGGTTGCGAATAATATGAGCAGGCATCACTGCGCCCCACCCATACCCTTCCCCACCGAAAGCTCCATGCGCGCCCCAGATCTCGCAGCTTACGCCCGGCCACCCGAGCGCAGGCCGCTTTTGACCTGCATCTTCGGGGGCAATCGCGCGGCGGTCCATGCTCCGATAGATTCGTTCGGCAATGGCATGGACGACATCCGCTGCCAGCGCCCGGTCGCCCGTGCGCCACACCGATTCGAGGTATGGCAAAACAAGCGAGGACCAGGCAAGACCGTCATCCCATCCTTCAGCCGGCTGTGAACCACGCGCCTGCGATTTTTCAAAGATGCCGCGCAAGGTGGAAAGCGCCTCCCGCATCTGGGCATCGGTTGCGACACCGCAGAAGATCGGTCCCGACTGCGCCGGATCGGGCGCGAGATGCGTGATGAGCTGCCGGCTGCGCGCGTCGAAATCGCGAAACCAGCCATCCTTCCAGAGTGCCTGGGCTCGAGTCGTAAACGTGCTCTCGACCTTCTTCCACTTTTCGACACGCTCGCTATCTCCCACGAGTGGAGCGAACCGCGCCAACACACGGCCTGCATGCGCTCCCGCGGCCTGCAACTCCGGCAGCCTCACAAATTCCGTCACTTCGCCGCCGGTGGGCTGCTGGATGAGAAAGCGCTTGGAAGCATCCATACCGGTTTCCCAACTGCATCTGCCGACCAGAAATCCGCCCTTATCGATTCGGTTGCGGAGTGTCCACTCGAGCAGCCGCGCAAGGCCGGGATAAAGTTCACGCAGCCAGATGCGGTCCTGTGTCCGATCGAAAATCGATTCCGCGCAGAAGAAGGGATAGCACCAGGAGATGCTCGTTCCGCACTCGGCTCCGTCGGCGGCGATCATATTCATGACACCGTCCTCGCGCATGCACGGGATGTTTTCGGCGAGTGCATCCTGAAACTGGCCCAGAAAAACGGCTTTGGCGATATCGGGTGCTGCGTAGCTGAGCGCCCACATGTCGATAGACGTTTCGGCCAACACATTCCGCGGCGCCTGAATCTGCATGGCATCCCAGGGGTGCTTGTAGACGCCAAGCGGACGGCGCACCATCATACGCAATGTCTCAAAATCGTAAACCCAGCCGCGCTTCCAATGCGCCGGCCAATCGCCCTCAAGGCGCGGCCCCGCGGACCAGAAGGCGTCGTCTTCCGCCGTCTTGCTCCCCACTACCGCAGGCGTAGATGCAAGAGATGTGCGCGCGTGTTCTGCTGAAGCAGCTCGATTCACTCCGCGTGCCAGCACGATTTTTATCTCACTCTCCTTGTTGCC
Source organism: Bryobacteraceae bacterium (assembly GCA_036557945.1). GTDB lineage: Bacteria > Acidobacteriota > Terriglobia > Bryobacterales > Bryobacteraceae > Bog-105. The sequence goes on from DATBGM010000076.1 coordinate 1,703, forward strand.
TTCGAGCGCGATCTCAAAGCGTAGCGCCGTGTGCATCGGCTCCGGATAGTAACTGGTCGCTTGCTGCGCGGACTCGGCCGCTTCCAGCCAACCTTCGGTTTCCTTATCGGTTGCAGAAACGAAGTAAGCTGCCGGTCTGCGCGAAGTCGAGACCGTCGCTACCGTGCCCGCGGCAAACGAGTGAATAGAAACTGATTCCGTCTCCGGCTCTACGCTTCCCGCCAGTCCGTCGCGGCCCCACCAGACGGCGCCGCCGAGCCGGTACGTGTGGCGCGCCAGCAGACGGACGGAATGGCGTGCGGAGGAATGGTTTGTCACTCGCACGATCGCAGCCATCGCATGCTCGTCCACCTGCGTAAACGTGCTGAGGCACTCGACATCAGCCGCGCGGAATAAAAACGACAAAACGTTCTTACTATGGTGCGGGCTCGTCAGTGCACCTTCGCCAAAATCTTCCGGCAGCAGATACCGCTTGCCGTCAATAAGGAATCCAAGCGACAACTCGAGCGCATAGACGTTGTTCTGTTTGTAATTGAAGTAGCCGCCCGGCCCGGCCGGATAATACCAGGCCATCCCGATGCCGGGAACTGAGCGCAGCACACCGCTCGGGTTCAGATCCCACGAGTGCCACGGATTGTCGAGATAGCCGAACGGCGTGTAATCGTCCTTCGGAAAACCTGCGCCCGCTACCTCGCTCGTTTCCGCAGCGCCGCGCGCCGGTTGTGGTGAAGCGCTGAGTGTGGAAGCAGCCGGCGCCGCGCTCAACAGCACAAAAAAATCTCTACGTTTAAGGATGCTCATCGTCTCCAGGAGCGGCTTGAAACCGCGGATTCGGTTCGGACAGTTTGGCCAGCATCTCGCGCGCTTTCTGTGGCTGGTTCAATTTTCGATACACCATCGCGAGCTGGTACGTGGCCGGGCGATTTGTCGAGGGAGAAGCTAATGCCCACTCGAACAGCGGAATCGCCTGCTCGACCCGCCCGGTGTGCACGTAAATTTTGGCCAGCTCCAGATTCGGAAAAGGAAGTTTCGGATCGAGCACAGTCGCTTTGCGAAATGCTTCTTCGGCGGCATGCGGTCCGCCCTCTTGATTGCCGGCGCGGTTGAGAGCGACGCCGAGAAAGTACCAAAGCAGCGCGCTATCGGGGTCGCTCCGCAACTTATCGCGCAAGCCGCTGATCGCTTCCGGAAGCTTGCTCTGCTCCATCCGCAGCAATTCGACGGCAGCGGCGGGCAGGTCGCGATGCGGGTCGAGCAGCAGAGCCCGGTTGAAGAACGCATTCGCTTCCTCCACTTTGCCGGCCAGCGAACGGAGCAGACCCGCTTCAAAGAGCAGCTTCGAGCTGCGCGGCAGACGCACGAGACCCGCATTCACAACTTCTTCTGCCTGTTTGTTCAGCCCGTGGTCCACGCATAAGTTCGCCAGATCGAGATAGTTATCTTCATCGCCGGGATCGGCCGCAATGGCCTTGCGCAGCGCGTCCACCGCCTGTTGAGGCCGGTTTTCTTTTTGATACGCCTGCGCGAGCAGGTTCAGCGCGTCGGAACTCAATGGAGAATGCGCCGTCAGAGTCTCGATCGCTGCTTGCGTGTGGCCTTGCAGCATCTGTGCCAGAGCAAGGTTAAACTGAACAGCCGGCGTCGCGCGCCCGTTTTTCGAGAGATCGAGAAGAATACGCTCCGCTTCGGGATAGAAGCCTCGCGATCCGAGCAAAGAACCGAGCCGTGCTTCGAGCGCGGGCGGAAGCAGCGAAACCGAATCGCCGGCCAGCTCGAGCCGTGGCATGACAAGGCCGCGCTCACCCTTTTCCAGTGCCGCGAGCGCGCCATAAGCGTTCAACACCGGATCGCGCGGACTCACTGCCAGAGCGCGGTCCGTATCCGCCACGCGGGCCGGCAAGCGATGATTCCATTCGAGGACAGCAAGATTCTTCCACGCTGGGGCGAAATTCGGATGCACTCGAACAGCAGCTCGAAAGGAAGCTTCGGCCCCCGCGATATCGCCCGTACCCGCATAAAGTAAGGCCGCCAGATTGAGCACTTTCGGATTATTTGGGTAAGTAGCCAAAAGATGCGCCACCGGCTCTTTCGCTTCCGCCCATCGTTGTTGCCGCACCAAAGCGACGGCGCGCGTGTAATCGGCGGGCTCTTGCGCGCCCAGGATCGCCGCTAGCGCAAGTACCCCCGCCAAAACACGCAAACTAAAACTCGATGCGGCCTGCCAGTTGCAGCGACCGTGGTGTAAACGTTGAAGTCGCAAATCCGAAGGTACCGCTATTCAGGTTTGTATCGAATCCGTTCAGGTTTACGCGGTTGAACAGATTGTACGCTTCAGCGCGGAATTGCAGCCGTGCGCCTTCCTGTACAAACCAGGGAATGTGGAAATTCTTAAGTAACGAGACGTCCACCTGCGCCAGGCCTGGGCCGCGGAATGCGTTGCGCCCGAGATCCCCTTCCTGCCCGAAAGGCGGTGACGGAAAATCGGAAGCCTGGAACACGCCGTTTAGAAATGCGGACCGTTCGTAACTCTGGCCGGCGCTGAAAGCAGGCGCGTTCGGAACATCATAGTTGTAGCCATCGGCATTGTAGTCGCCCCCGCTATTGCCGATGACGCGGCAGGCGGGCGTCAAAGTAGAGGCACAGGAAGAATTGTTCCAAACCGGATCGAACGGCGCCTCCGTCCTTACAGTAGCGGGCAGCCCGCCCTGCAGCGTCGCGAGGCTGCTCAGCTCCCAACCTCCGGCTACTCCTCGCACGATAGCGGGAGCGCTTGTCAGCGCCGGCAGATGGACGACGAAATTGAAGGCTAGCTTATGTCGCACGTCATTGTCCGACGCCCCGCGCTGGCGCGCAACATCGTAAGCATCGATCACCGGCGCATACACGGATGCCGAGCCCGGGCTCGGAGCATTGATGTAGTCGATCGCTTTCCCGAATGTATAAGAAGTCTGGAACGTGAAGCCGTGCGAAAACATCCGCCGCGCGGAGATGGTCGCGCCCTGATAAAACGATGCCGCGCTGTTGTCGCCGTAGTTGACCGAAGCGAAATAGGGATTCAGCCGCTTCAATTGCCCTTGGTTGATGATCAGATCACCGGCGAAACGATTCCGATCGATCACGTCATATAGATGGCGGCCATTTGATCCCATGTAATCGGTCTCGATCACCCAGTTGTGCGCGGGCGAGTACTGCACACCGAAGAACCAGTTCTGCGCATATGCATACTTGAGCGACTGATCGGGACCGCCCACGCTCGAAAGGCAGCAGATCGGGCCGTTCGCCGGATTCAGCCCGGCCTGCACACCGGGCAGCGCAAAACCGTATGGAGGTTCATCCGTTGTACCAAGCACGTAGAGCGGCTGCGGCCCGCTCGGGTTGAAAATCGAAGCAGTCGCGGCCGCCAGATACGGCGGATTGCCGCGCGTCGTATCGCTCCAGACTTTGTTCGGCCAGCGATCGTAGAAAATCCCGAAGCCGCCGCGAATCGATAAACGTCCGGTGCGGCTCGGATCCCAGGCGAAGCCAACGCGCGGCGCAAAATTCCAGATATGTGTTTGCGCAAACATCTCTTTGACCGGAATCACCTTGGCGCCTGCGATCCGTTCCTGGAAGGTGCTGCCGGAACCGAGCTCGAGAGTGGTCAAGCGGTCGACGTTCATGTTCGGGTTGCCTGAGAAATCCCAGCGCAGCCCCAGGTTGAGCGAGAAATTCGGGCGCACTTTCCAGTCATCCTGTACGAAAAAGCCATAGGTACTCGAACGAAAGCCGTAATCCTGGAATGGCAAGCCGCCGGTGCGCGGATCGAAGTTGATGTTGTCCTCTTCAAATGGCTGATCCCCCGCGAAATCGAACACGTTCGCAAATTGAAAACTGGGCCGCAGGGTCGGACCTGTAAAGGGCGCATTATCCTGGTCGCGGAAAACATCGAAGCCCGCCTTGAAAGTGTGAGAGCCGCGATTGATCGTTGCCAGATCGCGCCAGTGAAAGTCGTTCTGCGCAAAGCCCGCCGGTCCCCAGCCGCCTCCGAAGCCCGTCATGCCCGTGATGGAAATCGCAGGCACGCTCGGATGGTTCAGCGGCGACGCTCCGAAGTTGCGCGTGAAACCCATCGCGGCCACGTTGTTGAACGTCGGCGAAAACGCGTGGATCCAGGTCAAATTTGCGTAATCGGTTTCCGCCGGAGGAGCGGTGGTAAATGCCGGACGGCTGCTGATCGATGCCGTAGTGGATGTCATCCGGTAAAAGCTTGCGGAAATGCGGTCGAGCCCCTCGCGCCAGACATGATCCACGCGCGCGTTCCATTGAATACCCGTTCGCGGCGCACTCGCGCTCAGTACGCCATTCTGCAGAATGGGCATGTTGCAGGGCATGCCGAGCGAGTTTGTGCCGGTGCAGGTCCCGAGCCCGCTCGAGTCCATAACGTCTGCGACGGTTTGCACTCCTCCCGTCGGCGCGACTTGCGAGGGATAGGAACCGAGCAGCTCGCTCGCGATGCTGTTCGGGTAACGGGACTGCATGAAGGAGACGAACTCCGGCGTTTCCACGGTGCCGAGCTGCGTGCTGGCTTGCGAGGACTGCAGCGCGTCGGCGCTTCCGAAAAAGAACGTCCGGTCTTTGCGGATCGGCAAGCCGATGGAGCCCCCAAACTCGTTCCGGCGGAAAACAGGCAGAACTTTCCCCGTGACCGGATTCGCCACGTTCTGGAACTCGTTGCGCGCCGTCAATTCGTTATTCGAGTGATATTCGAAGAGGCTTCCATGCAGCGCGTTCGTGCCCGATTTAGTCGCTATCTGCGTCAGTATCGAGCTGTTTCGTCCATATTGCGCCGAGTAGTTGTTCACCGAGACACGCACCTCCTGCACCGAATCCGGGTTGGGCGATAGTTTCGCGCCGCCCTGATCGGGAGCATCGTTCACCGACGTGTCGTCGATATAAAAGCCGTTCGACGAGCCACGCTGCCCGTTAGCAACCACGTTCGGCGAGTTATTGGCATTGAAAATATCGTTGCTGCCCGCGCGATCGCTGACAAGTCCTGTGCCGGTAACTCCCGGCGTCTGCGACACGACGTTGAGGACATTGCGGCCGGCGAACGGAAGCTCCAGAACTTCCTGGCTCGTGGTCACCTGAGATATATGCGCTTCGGAGGTTTCGACAGGCGGCGGCGCAGATTCCACCGTGACTTGTGTAGAAACCTCGCCGAGCGTCAACTGAACAGGCACACCCTGCACGCGTCCGGCTTCGAGCGAAACTTCCTGCACGAACTTCTTGAACCCCGGTTTCGTCGCCTCAACCCGGTATTGACCCGCCGGCAGCGATGGCACATTGAAGTACCCGTTTCCGGCGCTTGTCGTATGTGACGATGTCCCGGTAGCGACGTTTGTCACGTCTATCGAGGCGCCGGGGATTGCCCCGCCGCTCGCGTCCGTCACCGTACCTTCCAGCGAGCTATTGAACTGCGCAACCAGCGAGGGCGCAGAGAAACAGAACACGAAGACGCCTGCGACCAGAATGCGCCAGGCAGAAAACAAGCGGACGAACCGCCGCGGCCGGCGGTCCTCGAGTGACAGCAACATAGATGACCCCTTAATGCAAGATGGCCGCCAGCCCTCGGTAATTCTAACCGCTTTGATGGAGCCGGACCTATCAATCATCCACGAACCGGCAGCCTTGCGTCAAGAACCTGGTTCGAGTCGCTCCGTCCTCGGCAAGGCTAAATCGAAGCGCTTTACTTTTAAAAGACTTTCCCCCGGCTTTGATGCTAGCCTTGAACGTACCGAATCCGTGGCCAACATTAGCGATGTAGCCAGGCTGGCAGGTGTTTCGACCGCCACCGTTTCCGCCGTCCTGAACGGACGCAATGTCGTCAAACCACAGACCAGGCGCGTGGTCCTCGAAGCCATTAAAAAACTGAACTACCATCCCAATCTGCAGGCGCGAAACCTCGCCCGTGGTCATTCGGGCATTCTCGGCCTGGTCATCTCCGACATCATCAATCCGTTTTTCGCCGAGATCGCCCAAGTCGTGCAAGCCGAGGCCAATCTGCGCGGCTACCAGGTCTTCATCTCCGCCACACAGTTTTCCTTGGAGCGGCTGCGGGCCGCCGTGGCCTATATGGTTGGAATGCGCGCCGCCGGACTCGTCATTATGACCACCGAGATGGATGACGAAACGCTCGGCATTCTGCGTGCGCGCAAGATCCCCGCAATCTTCGAAGATGTCGGCATTGTCGACCGCCACACCAGCAAGCTGCGTATCGATTACGAAGGCGGTATTAACCAGATTGTCCGGACGCTGGCGGACCTTGGCCACAGACGTGTGCTCTTTCTGGAGAATCCGCCGAGCGGCGAGGCCGCCAGTTTTTTCTCTGTGCGGCTGCGCCGCGAAGCGTTTCAGACTGCCATCGCTCACTATCCCGGCATGCAGTACGAGCAGCTCACCGTAGTGGGCCCGCCGTTTGTGGCCGGATTGCGTGCCGCCGCCGAAGCCCTCGAGCGGTTCATTTTCACTGCCGCCGTCGTGAACGCCGATCCCATTGCCCTCGGTTTTTTGAAAGGTCTGCGCAATCTCGGACGCCGCGTCCCCGAAGACATTTCCGTCGTCGGTTTCGACAACAGCCCCGGCTGCGAGTACGCGGATCCTCCGCTCGCAAGCGTCGAGATTTCGCGTGAACAGATCGGCCGGCTGGCGGTGGACACGCTCGTGAGGATGATTGAAAAAGGAGATCGCGGCAGCGAAATCCGCATTGGCACCGAGCTCATCCGGCGCGCTTCGCTCGCGCCCGCCCCCGTTTCAGGCAAACTGCAGGAGTCAGACCGCGCCGATGCGCAGCCCGATACTCGCCAACACGCCTCTGCCGTCGCGAAGTTGCGCGCCAAATTTGCAAATAAGCCCGGCGTGCCCGAATGCAAGCCGGCAAGGAGCCCGGCCGGGAGTGCAACGGAAGCCGAGCCGGGATAAACACCCAGGGAGCGTAGCTCGGTGCTACGTATAACGCCGATCAGGCATGTTGCCGCGTGCACAACGTAAGCGCGACAGCAAATCACAAGGGGTGCGCCGGCGCAGCGACAGCCGCAAAGACAAGAGGGAG
>DATBGM010000077.1:0-8032 GCA_036557945.1 Bryobacteraceae bacterium
CGTCCGCAGCACTACGCTCTTATGAAGGCGTGTTTCCGTGGCGCCTGGTCGAAAATGACGCACCTGTTGAAGATAGGGTAGATACACTTCGGGCGACGCATTCATCCCCAACCGAAATTGCCGGACGTCTCCGACCACTCCAACGACTTCGCGCGGCCTTTCCTCGCCCTGCATTCCTTGGGTATCGAGCGTTATCATTTGGCCAATCGGGTTTCGCTTACCCCAGTACTTCTTGGCCATGGTCTCGTTAATTACAATTACCCAGGGAGAGCGCTCGACATCGTTGGTCGTAATTTGCCGACCTCTCAAAAGCGGAATCTGCATCACGCGAAAATAGTCCGGACTGATCGCGGTCAAAAGTGCGCGGTGTTGCTCCCCAGGACTCACAGTCGTCTTACCGTCTCTCGTGCAATGAAACGACTCGCCCGGTCAATCGGCGAATGGAAGACGTTGTTGGTTCGGCGGCTTTACTGCCGGAGCTCGAAAACTCTTTTGCTGGTTGCGCAGCATGCTTGCGGCGAATTGCCACGTCGGACCTGGCGTATCGCGCCATGGAGCGGGTACCGTAATTCGGCAATAAGCCCCATGTCTCGCATCGAAATGAATCAGGCTTTCCACGGATACGAATGGTGATTGCCGGTCGTCAGGCGTAAACACACCGACTTCGACCAGCCCCGACTCAATGGGAATTTCGGATGTGTTCAGCAATCCGGCTGGCGTAACGAAATAGAATTCGTTCGAGTAGCGTAAGCCGATTCTGCGTTTGAGCGGCTGCTTGATTTCACAGAGGAAGTCTGCACGGGAGATCTTGACTTCGTAGCACACCCGCTTCATCGAAGTATGAGAAAAGCAATTCAGCGCAAATGCATCCAGACGTTGCGCGGCGCTATTGCGGAATCCGGTTCCTACCCTCAGTTCGCGCAGAAAAATCCACTCGGACGACCTGGCGTGGAGACAAGCCTGAACCACATCGAGCAACACCGTTGCGGCGAGCACACTTGTTCGACTCTCTGCTTCCTCGGTCTGAGAAATACTTCCGGGCGCGATACCGTCTGCCAGGCCTGCAGCCATAATGAACTATTTTCGCCTTTACGCACAGAGCCGTTTCCGAATTGCTTGCTCATGTGGAGTAGGCGTTTTCGCCTGCATCTTGATACGCCATTTTTTGAATAAACTCTTACAGCGTTCGCAGAAATGCGATCAGCGCGCGGCGCTCCTCCGGCCCGAGATGCAAGCCGAACTCGTGGCCGGGCACAGCGCGATGCTTGCGATCGACGCCGATGAACCCGGTAGGAATGTAGTCGTCTCGCAGACGGGCCGGGTCGAACCAGTCTTCGAGTGTCGCCACCGACCCGTCATGCGACAACGGCCCGCGATACCAGACGCCCTGCAGCGAGGGAACTTTGTAATAGCCGGTGCCGCGCCGCGTCTCGACAGCCCAGCGCGGATCGGTTCCCACCGAAAGCGGCATGACCGCATCGCCCTGCGTATCGGCCGGGAGCGCGAAGCCTTTCGCTAAGGTCAGCTTGTTGTTGGTGTAGAGCGGCGCAGGATGACAGCCGCCGCATCCGGCTTTCGCGAACACCTGCTGGCCGGCGCGCGCGACGTCATCCACTTTGTTTGGATTCGGCGGCGGCTCGAGCGAGTAAAGAAAGAGAGCGAGCGCATAGAGCTGCTCGTCGCTGTAGCGGCTCAATGTTGCAGGCGGCGGAAGCTGGCCGTCTTTCGCCGCCGGAATCCAATCGCCATACCGGCTCCAAAGGTTCATGTCCTGATTGAGCGAAGCGTATCGCATGATGTCGGCCGGTCCGCGATGGCGCAGCAGGCCCGTGTGATCGAGATAGCGCCGGCTTTGGACGCCAATGAGATCGGGAATCTGGGCCGGGTAAAGCGCGCTGCCGCCCTGACGATCGATAACACCCGGCGGAATCGCCTGCAGAATTTGCTCGACTCTCTCAGCCGTCACCGGCGAATAGGCATCGGCCGGATCGGGACGTAGCCAGGGTGCTCCAAAGAAGACGTGCGTCAGACCCGCAAAACCGCCGGCCGCAGCGCGCTGCTTTTCAGGCGGTGCATTTTTCAATGCTGCGACGTTGTAGGCAACCGTCCGGTCGAACGGGAAATTGCCCTGCGCGCCTTTCACGACTCTGCCGCCTGCCAGCACACGGGTGTGGCACGCGCCGCACGAAAAACGCCCGAGCTCGACCTTACCGGCTTTCCGAATGACATACGAGCCAAAGGCAAAAGTTCCATCCGCGGTCAACGGTGGTTGTACCGCTGCGTAGTATCGCGGGTCGCGCACATTGGCGAGTGAGATCGCAGTCTCGGAGCCGCCGGAGTAGGATATGGCAGCGTCGAAAACAAGCTCGCCGGCGCGTATCCAGTCCGCTTTCGTGCCTAGCGCTGGCCGGTGCTCTACACCGTTTTCGTCTCTGCCCCAAATCACTTCCGGTTTTTGTTTTTGCAGATCCTCCCAATAACCTTGCGGCTCGCGGCCCGCTGCGTAGACGGGATAGCTCTTGTAAATCGGCCGCTCCGGCACCTGGTAATAAAAGCTCGCCGGCACGTGCTTGGGAGAAAACGCGGGATTGGCCAGCGGAACTTCGAGCGTTCGCAACTCCGCGTCATCCCATGCTTTCGGGATAAGCGGCAGCGACGACGGAACAGATGCCGAATCACCGGCACGGGAAAAAAAGAGGACCGGCGCCATAACAAAAGCGCCGATCCAGAAATGCAGCTTCAACCTCATTCGCCGCGGGTTCCCGGGCGATTACGAAGGCGGCGAGCACCGAAGCCGGCGAGGCACGCCAACGCCGCGCCAAGCAGGCTGAGGCTGCCGGGTTCCGGCACGGTATTGCCGGCTAAAGAGAACGCCGCATTGAAGGGTCCCTGGTTCGTGATATCGGAGCCGACCCGCAGCCAGTCCGGCGCGAGATTATCGTTGCGAATCCATGTCTGCAGGTCCGGGCTAAACGGAGTTCCGGGGGGAACGATCGGCCGGGCCGCCGACAATAACAGAAAATTCCCGTCGCTCAGCAGCAATTCCGGACGGAAAAAATAATGATCCGCCGGCAGCGTGACAGGATTCGTGAATGTGACGTCAATTGCCACTTCCTGTCCGGTAACAGGACCTTCCCCGCCGGTGAATTGGCCTGGAATGGGATTGATTCCGTTGACAACCGAATTGAGTGCGGAAAAGCTCGGCGAAAGCGTAGAGGCCGTGTAGCTCAGGCTGCCGTCGGCGCTGTCGCGTGTCGCCGCATCGATTTCTACGTCGCCGGGCGAATTTTCGCGAGTGGGCACGCGCCCCGACGGAGGATTCGCGGAATCACCGGGGAAGACATGATAGAACTCGATTTCCACCTGCGTGATGTTGCCGAGCGGTGCGCCCGTCGGAATCAGGCCGATAAACCTGGCGGAGGTGAGCTGGGTGGGCTGGCTCAATATGAAGTCGTCGGCCGTTTCGGTTTGACCTCCTGCCGGAGCGCGCGAAAGCGTCGCGATCAAGCCGTCGGGATTGCCCGTGCTGAACGTGAACGCGTCCGCCAGGGCCGGCGAACTGGCCAGCGTCCCGGAAATGCAAAGAAGCAGCAGCGTGTACATATGGCGCCGCTGCGGGCGATAGAGTCTGCGTATCATCAAAAGTCTGGTTCTCCTTGTTCCTGCTGATCCCGGCGGGAAATTTTTTGCCGGCTGATGCAGGCCCCATTATTTGAGCCCTCATACCTTCGCGTCCTGCGAAAGGCATGAAAGAACGCTAAAAGCACACTAAAAATTCCAGGAACCGTGTATGCTGGTGAAAAGCCAAGCACTTCCGCTGAGGTTATCCCCGGAAAAGAGCTTGTCCTCGACGGGATGGCACGGCTTGACGTAAAATCCAGAACGACCGTTACGGTCGTTACTTGATCGTTCCCAAGCGGGAATTCATGGGTACGACGAATCGATTGCCGGGGGCGGACGGGCCGGAAGGAACGAGCCCGATTTATGACTTCCCGCCCTTCGTCCTCGACACCGCGCGCCGCCTCCTCTTGCGGGAAGCCCAACCTGTCACCCTGACGCCCAAAACGTACGACGCCCTGCGCGTGCTGGTGGAGAGCGGCGGTCGCTTCCTTTCGAAAGCGGAACTGCTCGAAACCCTGTGGCCGGACAGCTTCGTCGAGGAATCCAATCTCACCCAACAGATTTCCACAGTCCGCAAGGCTCTCGGTGAGCGCCCCGGTGAAGACCGTTACATTGTGACTGTCCCCGGGCGTGGCTATCGCTTCGTTGCCGAGGTGCGCGAGCGCGTCGATGCTTTGAAGCGTGTGCCCTCCTCTGAGTCCAGGACTTCTCGGATGCCCGCCAACAGCATTGCAACAATCCGTGCAGCGGCCGCGGTTCCGATCGAAACCGAGCAACACACGGTGCGGGTGAAAAAATGGTTCCGTCGGCGCGCCGCTCTCCTGTCGCTGCTCCTGGCAATTGTTCTGCTTGCGTTCGGTTATGCGACCTATCGGAGAGTCGCGGGCAACACTGGCGCGTCTGCCCATCCCAGAAGCCTCGCCATTCTTCCCTTTCGCAATCTGAAAGGAGATCCGCAGACCGACTTCCTGGGATTCTCGCTGGCCGATGCCGTGATTGCCAAACTGAACAATATCAGTGCGTTGACAGTCCGGCCTTCTTCCGCCGTTGAGCGCTATCGAAACCAGGTCATTGACGTTCAACAGGTAGCGGAGCGCCTGCAAGTCGACACGCTGCTCACCGGAAATTTCATTCGCGAGGGCGATGAGTTGAGAATCACATCGGAGCTGATCGATGTAGCGACCCAGCGGATTTTATGGAAAAGCGCCTTCGATTTGAAACACGACAAGCTGCTGACCGTGCAGGAGAGCGTCGCGCAGCAGATTGTCAATGGACTGGCATTGCACGTTTCCCCATCCGAAGTGGCGCGTCTCGGCGCTGATCGTCCACTGGATCCTTTCGCTTACGAATTTTATCTGCGCGGGGTAGACCTGTATGCCCGCAGCGATTATCCGCTGGCGATCAAGATGCTCGAGAAGTCGGCCGAGCTCAACCCGAAATATGCCCTGACCTGGGCTCATCTCGGCAAGGCATATAACGCAATCGCCTCGTTTCAGTTCGGCGGCCGTGAACAGTACCGGCGCGCGCAGGCGGCGTACGAGAAAGCTCTTGCCCTACAGCCGATGCAACCGGAGACCCGCGTCTACATGGCGAACATGTTTACCGATACCGGCAGGGTCGAGCAGGCTGTGCCGCTGCTCCGGCAAGCTCTCGATACGAATCCAAACTACGCCGAGGCTCATTGGGAGCTCGGTTACGCCTACCGGTTCGCCGGCGCATTGCAGGAATCTCTCGCCGAGTGCGAGCGGGCAAGGCAACTCGACCCCGGCGTTAAGCTGAACAGTTCGACATTCAATACGTATCTGTACCTCGGACAATACCGCAAATTTCTCGAGACTTTGCCAAAAGGCGATGAGATTCCGCTGATTGTCTTCTACCGGGGCTTTGCAGAATATTACCGGCAAGACCGGCAGCAGGCCGCGGCCCATTTCGATCAGGCGTTTGAGCGGGATCAATCGCTGCTGCAGGCGCAGGTAGGCAAAGCGCTTAGCTACTCTATCCGGAACGAGCTCCACAAAGGCCTTCAGCTGCTGCGCGCGGCTGAAGAAAAGATCGAGGAACGCAGCGTAGGAGACCCGGAAGCGATCTATAAGGTTGCGCAGGCGTACGCGCAGCTTGGTGATCACACCTCGGCAATACGGATGTTACGGACAAGTATTGCCGGCGGATTCTTTTCCTATCCTTATTTCACGAAGGATCCCTTGTTGAATGATCTGCGCGGGGAGGACGAGTTTGCAGCCCTTATGTCCACCGCGCGCCGGCGCCACGAGTCCTTCAAGCGCAGCTATTTGTAAGCCGCGCCGCCACTTCCTCTTCCGGCAGTCCTTTCACCTCCACCAGCGGCCGTACCTCTACCGTCCCCAGCCGCGCCCCCGGCAGTCGCGCCGCAATCGCCAGCGCCTCATCCAGATCCTTCGCATCGATCAGAAAATATCCGCCCAGTTGCTCGCGCGTCTCGGCAAACGGCCCATCCACCACCAGCCGCTTCCCTTCCCTCACACGGACACTGGTCGCTGTCGCTACCGAATGCAGCGGCGACGCAGCTAAATAATTTCCGCTTGCCGCAAGCTCCCGCGCCACTCCGGCAGATTCGGCGTAGCAAGCTTCGCGGTCCGCATCGTCCTGAATCTGCTCATCTACATAAATCAGCAACATGTATTTCATCGCGCCCTCTACTCAGTGAGTCGAACAGCCGCCCAGCCAATCGACAGCTCTCGAAAAAAAGCCGCCATTATCCTGAAAACAGCATAGTCAGAGCCATGAGCGAAGCGATGGATGCCTCCGTCACTGCCACCGACCAGGCTGTCGAACAAGTCTACCGCTCCGACTGGGGGCGCATCCTGGCTGCGCTCATCGCCCAGTTCAAGGATTTCGAGTTGGCCGAAGAAGTCGCCCAGGAAGCCTTCGCCGCCGCCGTCGATCAATGGCGCGTCGCGGGAATCCCGGAATCGCCGCGCGCCTGGATCATCCAGACCGCCCGCCACAAGGCCATCGACCGGATTCGCCGCCGCGTCCGCCACGCCGAAGCCGTCGAGTCCATCGCCGCTGTCTCCGAAACCGCCGCTGAGCCCGATTACGATTTCACCGAGATTCCCGACGACCGTCTGCGCCTTATCTTCACCTGTTGCCACCCCGCGCTTGCGCCGGAAACCCAGGTCGCCCTCACTCTCCGCACCCTCGGCGGCCTCGACACCGACGAGATCGCTCGCGCCTTCCTCGTTCCGCCCGCCACCATGGCCCAGCGCCTCGTCCGCGCCAAGCGTAAAATCCGCGACGCCGGCATCCCCTACCAGATCCCTGCCTTGCAGGACATGGCCGAGCGCCTCGATGCCGTTCTGGCCGTCATCTACCTGATCTTTAACGAAGGCTACAGCGCCACGCGCGGCGAGCCGCTGGTTCGCACCGACTTGTCGAGCGAAGCCATACGATTGGCTCGGCTGGTCCGTAAGCTCATGACGCCTCCCTCCGGCGAAGTGACCGGTTTGCTCGCCCTCATGTTGCTGCATGATGCGCGCCGCGGCGCGCGCCTCGATGGCGAAGGCGAGCTCGTCCTGCTCGATGAGCAGGACCGCGGCCTCTGGAATCGCACGCAGATTGAAGAAGCCCTGCCACTGGTCGAAGAAGCCCTGCGCACGCGCGGTCCCTACGCCTTGCAAGCCGCCATCGCCGCGCTCCACTGCCAGGCGCAGCGTGCTGCGGATACCGATTGGGCACAAATTCTCGAGCTCTACAACCTGCTCGAGGAAGCGCATCCGTCGCCGGTCGTCTCTCTCAATCGCGCGGTGGCGGTTGCTAAATTACATGGCCCGCGCCAGGCGCTGGATCTGGTAAATACCCTCACCTCCTCGGGCGATCTCGATAACTATCACCTGCTTCATGCCACCCGCGCCGATTTTCTGCGCCGTCTCGGCCTCCATCGGCAAGCCGCGGAAAGCTACTCGCGCGCTCTGAGTCTCGCGACGAACGAGACCGAGCGGCGCTTTCTTTCCCGCCGCCTGCGGGAGCTTGCCCGTTAGCCGCGTTGATTGCTCTCAACCGGTTTACTTTCTCTCGCAGGCTCGCAATCTTGCGGTCATACCTCCAGATCAGCCGCTCTTCGATCAGATCCTCCCGCAACTGGTCCTTCCGCAAAGCCTCTGCTGCCGCCAGCGCCCGGTAAAACGATCGTTCCGCCGTCGTCTTGTAGCGCTGCATCAGCTCCATCCGGTGCTCGCAGTTCTCCGTATCCACATCCGCTTCTGCTTCGAGCAGCCGCCGGTTCGCCCGCTTCAGCAGCCAGTCGTTCAAAATCAATTGCTCTACTAACCGCATCTCGTGATATCCCTTCGGCTCGAAAGACTTGAGCCATCCCCGCCGCGTCTCCTGATACTGCTCTTCCGATTCGTCCGCCAGCACCAGCACATTCTTCGCC
>DATBGM010000078.1:0-7296 GCA_036557945.1 Bryobacteraceae bacterium
AAGACAAGCCCAATTGCGGTGCAGACAAGCAGAATAGCGGCCACACGATTTGCCCGGAACAGGTCGAGCAGATAACCGGTAGAGAGTTTGCTCGCAAGCGTAGCCAAGCCTGCAACAGAAAGCACCGTGGCGGCGGAAGCAGGCGTCAGTCCCCGGTCGGTGAGCAGCGCCGCCCAGTGCGTATTTAATCCGTTTGTCGCAAACGAAAAAAGCAGAAGCGCTCCGGCGATTCCCCAGAATGCAAAACTGCGTGCCGGTCCGTATCTCTTTCCCGGAGAGCCGCAGCCTGTTTGCTCTGCAATTGGTTCATACAGGAAGAGCCATACCAGCGGGCCGGAAACGAGTAGGGCAAGTGCACCTAAAATCCCGTAAGCAGCCCTCCAGCCGTAGGTTGAGATCAAAAACTGCGCCACCGGCGGAAATATCATAAAGCCGATCCCCGAACCGGCCATCACGGCCGCGAGCGCACGTCCGCGCGCTTGATCGAACCACGCGCTGACCACGCGTGCATATCCAAGCTGCGTCGTGGGAATGCCGGCCACGCCCATCACGACGTAAACGGCAAGGACATGCCACCAATGCCGCGTAAGGAAAGATAACGACGCAAACCCCAACGCGTAAATCACAACGCACGGCAGCACGACGCGCCTGGCCGGAACCCGGTCGAGCGCCCGGCCGAGCCAGGGAGACATGATCGCGACACACAGTACGGCTGCGGTGAAGCCCGACGACATTTCGGCGCGCGACCAGCCGAGCGTCTGCGACATGGGTTTAAGAAAAATGCCGAACGTCGATATGAAGAGCGAGCCGAAGCCGAAGAACACGCCGCAGCAGGCCGTCAAAAGAACGGCCGCCGGCTTACTCAGAAGGCGGTTTTGGTGCTGGTTGAGAACTGCGGGAGTAGCCATAGATTGCCGATCGTTTCGCTCCTGCGCGGTGCGCCTCGTCGGTCATCGCATGCACACCGCTTGCATCGATCCAGCGATTGTAGAAATTGAACAACGCGCAAACAGTGATCGCATAATAGATTGCTTCGTCCGTGTAGCCCACTGCGTGCAGTGCTGCTATGTCCACCGGACCGATGTTCACCGAATCCTCGTTGACTTTGCGTACAAAGCGCAGCATCGCTTTTTCATTGCTCGCAAGCACCGACGTTTCCAGGTCCGCAAGCACGCCGCGAACCAGGTCTTCGCTTCCGAGCAGTTCCGCCGCGACCGCGGCGTGGGCTTTCGTTCAAAACGGGCACTGGTTCAGGCTCGAGGTATAGGCCGCAATCAATTCCCGAAAGCCCGGCGATAACGGCGCTGGTTCGCGCAGCATCTGCTGCGTGAAACGCTCGAGATGGACGGTCGCGTCCATCTTGTACGAGAACATGTGCAGAATTTGCGGATACTCCGGACCCGCGCGCCGCATCATTTCGATGGCTTTGGTGTAGTTATCGTCGCCCTGGTGCGCTTCGACGTCTTTCAGAAACATGGGTTGCATCGCGCTCATCGCTCCGTCAGAACAAAAATTTTAATGCAAGCTGCACGAGGCGCGGCGGCGCCGCTTGCAGGATCTGCCCGAAGGCAGGCGAATTCAAATCATTCTCCGGCAGCGCGAAGTTGGCGTGGTTGAAACTATTAAATGCTTCCGCGCGGAACTGCAGGCGCGTCGATTCGGTGAAGGCAAAGTTTTTGAACAGGGAAAAATCCACGTTCGCGTATCCCGGCCCGCGCAACGCATTTCGCCCTTCATTACCGAATTGGCCGGGGTTGTTTTGCTGGGTGAGCGATTCGAAGGCGCCGGCGCTGACCCACTGGTTCGGCGTATGCGGCTCTTTATTGGGATCGCTCAGCACATTCGGCCGGCTCGAGTAGAACCCGGTGATTTCCGGCGCTTGTCCCTGCATCGGCGCGTTATTGCTGTCGTAGACGGTAAAAGGCGTTCCGGTGGCGAAGGTGGCGATGGTGTTGATCTGCCATCCGTTGACCAGAATGCCGGCGATACGCGACTGCGTCCAGCGGGGCAGCGCGTAAATTCCGCTGAACACAAAACGATGCTTTGCATCGAATAAGGACGGCCCATGTTCGGCGCGTAAATCGAACGGATTTTGCGCGAGATCGTTCTCACCAGCCACCAGCGTCGGCGCAGAGCCGCTAAGGTTCAAGGAAGATGAGTAATCGAGGCTTTTCGACCACCAGTACGAGGCGAGAAACGACAAGCCGTTGGCGAACTGCCGCGAAAAAGCGGCCTGGAATCCATGGTAGGTGGAGCTGTTGTTGCCCGCAATCAAACCGACCGAACTAAACGCGCAAGTGCCGAGCGCAGCCGAACAGTCCGCATAGGGCCGGCGCTGGTCGGCGTTGTCGGCTGTCGCACCGGGACCATAAATGGCCGGATTCGCTTCGATGAAGCGCGGCAGGTGCGTACCCTTATTGCCCACATAGCGCAGGTCGAGTGTATAACGCGCGGCGAACACATGCTCGATGGAAAAATTCCATTGCTGCGAGTAGGGCGGCTGCATACCGGATTCGACGGTAAGAATGGTTGCGGGGCGGACGAACGTCTGGTTGGCAAAGGGCGGTGTAGAGCCGTTGTACGGATCCGCGAAATTCAGACCGGGTCCGGGAAGCTGGAACGCCTGCGTCCAGGGGAGCGCGCTGACGGCAGCCTGCAGGGGGCCGCCTACGCCATTCGTGTAGCCGTCATAGAAGATGCCATAGCCGCCGCGGATGGTCGTGGTTGCATGGCCGAAGGGATCCCATCCAAAGCCAACGCGCGGCATGAACTCGCGGTAATCGACTTCGGCAATGCCATCCGGTACGCCCGGATCGCCGGGAAACAGCAGACCTATCGGCGCATCGGTCCGTACGCGCGATTGACGTCCCGGCGCCCATGCGTTCATACGGTTGCGAATATCTGTATAGGGCGTGTTCACTCCATAGCGCAGCCCATAGGTCAATGTCAGGTTCGGACGAATGCGCCACTCGTCCTGCGCATATCCGGCCGCTACCCATTTGCGCAGGCCGCGGTTGAAGTCACCGCCGCCTTGAAAAAACACCACCGGCTGGCCCACCAGAAAACTCGCGAACGCATTACTCACCGGAAACGGCGCGAATACAAAGAAGCCATTCGTGGCGATGCCGAGCAGTACGTTGATTTGCTGCCGGTCGAGATTGCCGCCGAATTTCAAATTGTGCCGGTCGCGCGTGATCGCCAGCGAATAGAAGGCCTGATAATCGTTCTGAACCGTATTCTGTGGACCGGTAATCGGATTGCCGACATTGGTGTAGCCGCTGATGATCAGGTACGGCGTGCCGGTGACCTCCGGAAGCGTCGGCTGGTAGGTGAAGCCGAGGCTGCTCGCCGGCGTGTGATTCTGCGCAGCTTCTACGGAAGCCGCGTTCCGGAAGAAAGCGACGCGCGCTGTCTGCACCGCCGTGGGCGAGAAGGAATGCACCCACGACACAGTCGCCGAATGCGTGCGGAAATTGTCGGCCGTCGGAAAACCCGGTACGCTAGAGCCGTTGATCGGCAGCGGGTCCAGAACGTGTTGTGACGATGTGGCATAGCGCGCGAAGATCTGGTCCGAGTCGCTGAAATAATGATCGAAGCGGAAACCGCCCTGGTCATAGTCGTTGGTCAGCATCTGGGTTGAGGAGAACAACGACGGCGACAGGTTGCCCAGCGGAATCAGATTCAGAGTCGCGAGCGAGATCGGGCTTATCTGCTTCTGCGGTATGGTGTTGTTCGGGTAAGGCGCGCCTGCCAGGTAATTGATCAGAGGCTCAGGTGATGCAGAAAAATCTCCGGCCCGCTGCGCGGGTGTGGGCACAATGGTCGTGCGCGTTATTCCTTCGCGATCGCGCTGCCCTTCGTAAAACGCAAAAAAGAAATCCTTATTCTTTCGCACCGGACCGCCGAATGTGGCGCCGAACTGGTTCTGGTGCAAAGGTTCTGTAGTCGCTGCAAAGAAGTTTCTCGCGTCCAAGTTGTTGTTGCGAAGAAATTCGTATAACGATCCGTGAAACTCGTTCGTGCCCGATTTCGTTATCACAGTTGTGATGGCGCCGTCGGTTTCGCCGTACTCCGCGGGTGCATTCGAGGTTAATATACGAAATTCAGAAACAGCATCCGGCGGAGTGCGCAGAGCAAATCCGCCGTTGACGCTGTCCAGATTACTCACGCCATCCAGAAAATAGTTATTCGATTCCGGCGGGAGTCCATTTACGGCGTAAGCCTGGCCTTGCCGCTTGATGCCTCCCGCTTGCAGAACCCCAAAGGTCATCGGAGCAACGCCCGGCTGCAGCAGGCCGAGTTGCGTGAGATTGCGGCCATTCAAAGGCAAATCGACCGCGTCCCGTTCCGAAACCACGTTGCCGAGCGTCGGGCTGACATCCACCGTCGCCGCATTATTGTTGACCGTGATCTGTTCCGAAGTTGCTGATGCGAGATTCAACTGCAAAGGCACCTCTTCGACGCGGCCCACATCGAGCCGGATAACCGCTGTTTCGAGATCGGCAAAACCCGCAGCGCCGACGCGAATACGGTAGCTGCCCACCAGTAATGAGCTGAATCGAAATACGCCTTCTTCAGTCGTTTGCTGGGCTGTGCTGCGGCCGGTCTGTGTGTTCTCCGCAGTAACGTTTGCATGCGGCACGCGGGCACCCGACGGATCGGTGACTGTGCCCTGAAGCGTTCCGGTCGGATCTTGGGCATATAAATACGGAAGGAACAAAAGACACACGGCCAATGTGCGAACCAGAGACGCTCTCATAATTGACCCGCAAAGGGAATGAGAGCAGAGTACCCGAAACTCGCTACTCTGTCTTCGCTCGGATGATGGGCTTCGACTTACAACCTTGGACCGAGATTTCGGGCAAGCGCATCGGTTGGAGTGCTCTCATTCTACGTGGATCCGTTTGCGGGGGAAAGGTCAGCAGCACAAACTAATCAGGTCACAAACGGTATCGCGTTACCATATTCCCCTTTCACCGGATAACTGTTCTGACACGCCAACGGGTAGCGGCTCTAACTGCGGAGCACGTCGCTTGACTTCGAAGCCGAATATATGCGGAGAACGTTATGGTTTCCGTGCCGGTCAACATGACTCTTCACGTGTGGAACGCGGGCAAAATGACCCTGTAACTTTCCGGCGTTTTCTACTGAATTAAACGGTTGAGGCTTTCGGAATCCACAAGCCGAACGGCAATATCGAGAACCGCTTCGTAACAGTCCTGTCCGTCTCGTAACGTTTAGCTCGTCATCTTGCCGCCTGATCCATAGGCTGAAGGAATGAAGAAGTTCACTAGCAACAGTTCAATTTGCGCCAGTCACCTTCTTAAGAATGCGAAGCAGATTGGCACCGTTGCACCGGATCTATTTGCCCGCAAGGCGCCAATCGAAGGCTTAAATAGACGAGTGCAGTCGATGCGCTCCGGACCGATTCGAATTTGGTCTATCTTCAAATTCCGCGCTCTCACTGCCGCTACTCTAGCCGGATATTTCGTCTCCGTCTTGCAGGCTCAACACATTCCGGTTCACATGTCGCCGGAGAGTTTCGACATCAACAACTCCAGGACGGGCTCCTCCGGGAGCGCGGCCCAATTCGGCACCTTTCTTGGACGTCGCGCGATCTATCTTCCGTCCGGGCTTTTAAAGGTGAAAGGGACACAGTTCCGCGACGGCATTGTGGATGTCGATGTGGCAAGTAAGTCACATGGTTTATTTGTAGGAATTGCTTTCAGGATCGAATCGGAAGCAAATATGGAAGTCCTCTATCTGAGGCCTTTGGCTTCAGACACCATCGAAGCCGTGCAGTACACGCCGCGGCTCAATGGCGACGCTATTTGGCAACTGCTGAATTCGAGCCACGAAAAAGCCAGCGCACATATCCCGGCAAACCAGTGGGTTCATATGAAAATCGTGGTGCGCGGCCGAACTTGCAGGCTCTTTCTAAACGCAAGCAACGTTCCGACGCTAACCGTCACAAATTTGCGGCGGGGAGATAGTGAGGGAGGAATCGGCTTATGGTCTCTGGGCGGAGGCGGCTATTTCAGCAACCTAAGCTACAAGCCTTTTCCCGGTCGGAGGCCATTGCCAGATCCAGCGCCATTACAGTGGCCCGGCGTGCTATCCAATTGGGAGCTTTCGCCTGCGTTCGATGCGGGTGACGTCGACGCTAGCACCTATCCGACTGCCATCAGTCAGTGGGAAAAAGTGCATGCGGAGGAGCCTGGATTCGTTCTTATAAACCGATACCGACAGAGTCCTGCAATGTTTCCTATGCCGCCTCGCGAGAAGATGCGAAGCGGACGCGTCAAAGGCGCTAAAGTCGTGTTTGCTCGGACCAATGTCTTCTCTGCAGAGGGACACGAGAGGACCCTCAAAATTGGTTACAGCGACGACATAGTCGTCTACCTGAACCGAAAGCCGATTTTTTCAGGGAAGAATGCGCTGTCGTATCGCAGTGACGATTCACTCGGTGTATTTGCCCTCAACGACGAGACCGAGGTCCATCTCAACCCAGGCGACAACGAACTACTTGTAGCCGTCACGGAATACAACGGCGGCTGGGCATTCGAGTGTGTGTTGTCCTCTATCCGATCCCGATAGAAGTTCTTGTACTCGTGTTGCCCGCGTAGGGACCCGTTGCCGGGAAGGGTCCAGGACGAGGGCGGCTTGGGAGCGCCTTGCCTGGTCAGCCTGGTAGAAGCCGTCACGCTGCAGCTCCGAGCTTCCGCAGCGCTTCTTTTTTCTGTTCTCGCAGCGGTTCCATGTTGAGATACTGCATGACCTCAATCCAGTTCTCATCGGTTTCGACGGCCAACGCTCGCACGAGCGCAGGCAAGCGGCCGCGTTTCGGAAAATGCGCACCACCTTATGTTCCATCGTTGATAATCGACGGATAGCAGCCCAAGGGTTCTTACGCAGAAAAAAAAAATCCCGTTTGACCTGCCAACATCATTTCCGTGATGGCAAGATTATATAGCTATCTATCTCCGCACTCAATGCTGGCGGAGTAGGTAGCATGAGTATCAACCTCAGTTGCTGGAATGCGCCTGCGTCAACTTTCACGTCGCGGAGCCCGATGCTCCTACTTCCCTATCCAATCCTGTGCCCATGACGAGACTACGGGATCGGAAGTGAGCAGTGACCGGCGTAAGAGCCAAAACGACTCCTGCGCTGAAGCCTCGCGCCGCAGGCGGAGCCTGCGGCGATCGGTGTCTCTGGCGCACTTTGTGGCCTGGGCGTGGGTGTTGCAGATCATGCTTGTTCCTTCGGCGAACTATTGTGGCGCTCAAACTCCACCTC
>DATBGM010000079.1:0-7834 GCA_036557945.1 Bryobacteraceae bacterium
CCGGGTGCTCGGGGCGTGTTATTTCAACACGCCAATTCCAATCCCGAAAGGAAAGCACCAATGAGAGGCCAAACAGACCTATACGAGAAGATCACTGCCAGCATCGTCGAAGCCATTGAAGCCGGGTGCGGCAAATTTGAAATGCCGTGGCATACGTTCGGATCTCTTCCGTCCAATGCAGCTAACAAACGCCGTTACCGTGGCATCAATGTTCTCGTCTTGTGGGGCGGCGCAAGCCAGCGCGGTTACAAAACCCAGCTTTGGGCCACTTACCAGCAATGGCGAGAACTGGGCGCCCAAGTGCGGCAAGGAGAGAAATCCACCGCTGTTGTCTTTTGGAAATTCTACGGCAATGATAAGGACAGCGAGGCAGAAAGTGCTGAAGACGAAATCGCAATGAATTCGCGTAAGCACTGCTTCGCACGTGCGTATCACGTTTTCAACGCCGACCAGGTTGACGGGTTCAGCCTTCCGGACGTGCCGGCATTACCGGAAGCGCAGCGCATTCAACAAGCAGAGGATTTCTTCCACCGCACAGGGGCGAGGATCATCGAGACCGGCACGCGCGCGTACTACGACTCAAACGCGGACGAAATTCATATGCCGCCATTCTCGTTGTTCAAAAAGGCAGATTACTTTTATTCGACACTGGCCCACGAGACCATTCATTTTTGTGGCCACGTCTCCCGGTGTAATCGGCAATTAGGAAATCGCTTCGGGTCAGAGCTCTATGCGGCCGAAGAACTCGTCGCGTTATCTTGACAGTACGGCCTGAAGATTGAGAGCGTTTTCTGAGGTCTGAGTGGGCCGAAGAATAAGGCATCGGGAGGCCGCACAGTGGCCGACTTCCTTTCAGGTTTTTGGGGTTCAACTTAATAAACGAGAATCGTCATCGCGAGCCACAGCGGGAAAGTGGGAAACCTGTTTTTGGGTTTTCCACTTTTCCATCGGGGCGAAGCAGGGCGGTGGGAATGTGGATAGGTCGCGGTGTATGCGAGCGTCCAAGGGACGGTGGAAAGAGATGGGAAACCTGCCTTTGGTTTTCCTCGCTTTCCACGGGCCCGGCATTTCCACGGCCCACGCAGCCGTTGATGAAGTCTTTTCCAACAGCCCACATGCATAATGGGACGCCGGCACTGAGCGAATAAAGGAAAGCGAAACCAACATTGAAGATTCATTTGAAAGAACGGCGCAACGAGTGTGTGCTGACTGGAACCAACGGACAAGGAGAATCCACTCGTGACGTTGTTCCCGCCATTTTGAAAGACGATGGCATTTATGATTGCCATCTGGATCGCTTTCTTTTAGATCTCCCTGCGAACGGGCTTTTGTCCAGACACAGTCTCCGGAGCTACGCTTACGACATTGTCGTTTGGGTCCGTTTTTTGGAGCAGGCCCGCCGCAAATCAGTTTGGGATGCAGATCGCTCAGATGTGATTGCATTCCATAAAGCGCGCCGGAACGGGACGGCCGCGAATCGCGTTGCAGGAGCGTCTTGGAATCGCGCCGTGGCTGCATTAGACAAGCTCTATCGCTGGGGCAGTGAGGAAGGACTCATTCATCAAAGTCCATTCAGGTATCGCCAGGTGTGGAGACGCACATACGGCAGCGGGCAGCGCACAGCGATCGCAACGAACGCTTCTTATGAACGAGCCGTGAAGCGCTCTGACATGCGGTTCTTGATGCTAGAAGATTTCCATCGCTTTCGAGATGTCGGCCTGTTGGGACGCCAAGCAGATGGTAGACCGCGAATCGGAGCACGTGACCGCAACGGAATCCGCAATGCGTTATTCGCAGAACTTCTGATTGCTACCGGTCTGCGACTCGAAGAAGGATGTTCGTTGTTAGTTACCGAGATAAGAGAAGCTATCGAGGCGGCCAAGCCCGAAGACCGGCAGCTTCCATTTCGGTTGGCTGCAGACTTGACGAAGCGCAACAAGGGGCGGAGTATCAGAATGCCGGCTCGATTGCTGGCACATCTCAAAGCGTACATTTCAGTTGAACGCGCCGTCGCCCTCGCAAAGTTCCAGAAGCGCAATGCATGGAAAGCGTTCAAGAACCCGATCTTCTGCCGAACCGGGCGGCCTGGTCGGCTGAAAGTCCGGTCCAATGGAGATTCATGGCTCAACATTTCGATGGATCGCCTCGCACCGGACGAACGACGTCGAGTCATCCTCTGCGATGCGGACGGTTTGCCGCAGGAGCCTGCCGCGCTCTGGCTCAGTGAAGTCGGTCTACCGCTTTCACCGAACTGTTGGGAGGTGATTTTCGACCGTGCCAGTCAACGATGTAAAGCTGCCGGCATACCGCTCGACGTCAGCCCACACCAACTCAGGCATAGTTTTGCGGTCCATATGTTGGCGATGTTAATTCGCGAATCCTTTGGTCGACATTCACACAGGCGGCACGATCCGAGTTCGATTCCGTATCGCCGTTTGTTGGGCGATCCTCTGCAGCAGGTCCAGAGGCTGCTTGGGCATTCGAGCCTGGAAACAACATATATATACCTCGACCATCTTGCTGGTTGTCAGAGTGCAGTCGATTCCGCAGCTGATTTGCTATTCGGCGAGATCGCTGACACTCTTGCGTTGGATAAGGCGAGATGAGCTCCGCTTCTGACAGTCGGCCGCGCAAGGGACATCCTGTTCAGTTTGATGCGCAGCCCGATCCGCTGCCGTGCTCACCCGCCGAAGACCACGAGTTAAGATTCACTATTGAGGCCGCGCAGGGTGGCAAACGGCTGATCGACTTTCGAGATCTGACGCCGACCAGCTTGGCCAGGCTTTTCGCCGAAACTTTGAAAAGAGCCGTCGGGCTCGGCGGTTCTATTGGCGCGATAACGACTGTTCTTCAGTATCAAAATGCCATCCGCAAGTTTTTTATCTATCTCGCGGAATCTTGTGACAGCATCGCTCATCCGAGCGATCTTCGCAGCGAGCACATCGACGGATTTGAAGCCTGGCTGGAGTGTCGAGGATTGCAACCACTTCACCGCCATGGTGTGCTTTCAAAGCCTATAAATTGCCTGCGCCTCGTCGACGCCGACTTTCCGCACTTATTGCATAAGGGGCTATGCGAGCGCTTGCGATACGTGAGTGCGCAACCACTCGGCCGATCGCGCCCGCGCGATGCCTATAGTCCATTTGTTGCCCGCCAGCTTCGTGGCGCCGCTCGTGCCGATATTGCATTCATCCGAGCGCGATTCGAAAAGCCCGTAGATGTCGACGCCAGCATAGCCCAGGAATGGGAGGTTGTTGACAACCTGATTAAAAGCCAGGGGACTGTTTCCCATAAACATCTGGCCCTCGGCGCACTCTATCGAGCTCGCTATAGGCGCGGCATCCCAACCCGAACTTTGATTGAGGATCTTCACGGAAAGCACTACCTGCTGGCAAGCGACATTGTGCCTTTCCTCGTGCTGTTGAGCCTTGAAACCGGTTTGGAGATTGAGTGCTGTAAGGGTTTGACAGTTGACTGCCTTCGGAATCCTGGGGCAAAAACAATCGAGATTGCTTATGTGAAGCGCAGGGCGCGAGGCTCTGAATGGAAACGGTTGTGCGTGCGTGATGAAGGGCCGCTATCACCAGGAGGGCTGATTCGTACGGTTGTGCAACTGACTGCTGCAGCTCGAAGACGCAACCCCAGCGAGAGTCTGTGGATCTATTTCGATCATGGGACGCTTGTTTCCGGAATCAGGCATCCTCGCGAGAGGCTCGACACTTGGATAGCAGCCCATGGAATCACAGATGATGACGGAGCCCCTCTCTATCTGGTTCTCTCTCGTCTCAGAAAGACTCAGAAGGCCCTCTGGTATATCAAGACCGAGGGTGAGATCCAGGACTTCGCTATCGGCCACACGCCCGAAGTTGCGGCGCGCCACTATGCCGATATTCCAGCCTTGCGGCACGTTCACGAAAAGGCCGTAGCCGACGGCCTCCGAGATGCATTTGATTCCGCTCTCAAAGCTTGCGTGCTTACACCTGAACAGGAGGAGCAACTTCGTCAGGTGCCAGATGCTGATCATGACGTCTCCTTCGAACGCGTTGCAATGGCATTGGACGGCGAACATGATGTTTGGCTGGCGAGCTGTTCCGACTTCTATAAAAGCCCATTCGGGGATGCTGGCCAACCATGTCCACAGCCATTCTGGGGCTGCTTCGAATGCCAGAATGCAGTGATTACTGCACGGAAACTCCCGGCGATTCTACTGTTTCTTGAGTTCATTAACGAGCAGCGCGCTACGTTATCGGCATCGCACTGGTCTGCAAAGTTCGGACGCGTTTGGACCAGGATTACCACTCAGATCCTGCCTGCGTTTCCTGAGGCCGTGGTTGAGGATGCCCACCAAAAGAAGAAGGCTGCACTCGAGCCGGTTTTCTATCTGCCACCGGAGGCTGCTCTCGCGTGACTGCCAATCATGTTGTGCCGGCGGCTGATACCCGACCGGTTCTTGCGACAGCCCCGCTAAAACCGGGTTTTCACCGACAACAACTTTCTCGTTTCGGTGATGCTTCTTGGGATCTTTCACCAGCTGTTTTTCGCAACAACGCGCGGCGGTGCCACGTAACCGTGCACTTCACGGGGATCTCGGATTCTCAGCAGGCACAAACGCTCCGCGAGTTTTTGTATGCGCGTTTAAACGTCGACATTCCCGGCGTCCGCTTTCGTCTCCCGCCGAGCGGTGTTCGCCAGATTTTCAATCGAGCCAAACGCTTCCTTGATTTTCTTCGCAGTCAACGCGGAACCTGCGATTTGCGTGTGGTGGATCAGCCTTTATTGGATGCCTATCGGGTACACTTGCAATCCGCCGCGCAGCGCCAGCCTGCGCAGATAGCGCTTCTGCTCGAAACCGTCACTGACCTTCATCATTATCGTGATCACATGCCTTCCGGCGGCATTTCTGTTCTGCCATGGAAAGGACGTAGCGCGTTTTATGTAGCAGGCGCTGGTCAGGCGGGCGAAAACAAAACACCTCGCATTCCGGAACACATCATTAGTCCTTTGGTGCGCTGGTCTCTAAAATACGTATCGGTCTTCGCCACTGACATTCTGGCCGCCCGAGTAGAACTGTCTGCATTGCAAACACAATGTCAGTTATGGCTCATCGAAGATGAGCATCGGACTAGCCGCGAACAGCGGAAACTGCGAATCGACCGGCTCGGTGCGTTCTTGGATCAACGACGCCAAGCCGGCCGAGGGCTACCGCTCTGGTCTTCCGTTCCGGCAGCGCACCGCCGCCCCGGCGTTCGCAATCCGGCGTCTCCCGCGATTAATTACCACCTGATCCGTTTGCACACGGGGGCGCCCAGCACGAGCAGGATCAGTCAGGATCGCATAACGGCGAAGATGATTGTTTCCGCAGTGCATCAGATCGGAACTGAGATCGGCGGGTTGGATGCGCCGATCTCTTGTGATCCCGATACCGGGCTGCCGTGGCGCGAGCGTTTCGACACAATGAGCTTGGTTGTGGAGGAGCGGATGCTGCAGACAGCCTGCTATATCCTCTGCGCTTACCTGACCGGCATGCGGGATTGCGAAGTGCAGGCCATGAATACCGGCTGTCTGTCGATTAGCCGCAGCGACGATGGTGTTATCGAACGGTATCGAATCAAGAGCACCGCTTATAAAGGACGCCGCGCCACCGGAGAGGCGGAAGAATGGGTCACGATTGAACCTGTAGCCCAAGCCCTCATAATCCTCCAACGCTTGACCGAGCACATTCGAACACAAAGAGGCGGCGATTCTCTCTGGCGGGTGTTGCACAAACGCCCGAACGGCAAGGAGCATATATCGGCAGAGATCGTGCGAAGCCTGAACGGCTTTCGTGATCACCTGAATCAGCAGTCCGGACTATCAGATTCACCGACGGTGCCGCTTTCCCCGGATGGTGCTCCGTGGAGGCTAACGACGCGCCAGTTTCGGCGAACGGTCGCCTGGCATATTGCGAACCGCCCGTTCGGTTTGGTGGCTGGAAAAATTCAGTACAAACATGCGTCGATTGCCGCCTTTGAGGGGTATGCAGGAGAAAGCGCTTCTGGATTCAGACGCGAGATCGAAAGGGAACGAGCTCTGGGCCAGCTAGACGACATTCTTGAGTACTTCGAGCGGCACAGAATCGGTGAACGGCTTTCCGGGCCAGCGGCCGGCCGAATCGAAAACCAGCTCGCGGACGTTGCTCATAAGCTCGATCCACTTCCGGGAATCATCGCCGATTCGGCCCGCATTCGCAAGATGCTGGCACATGTTGCTCGCACTCTATTCGTTGGTGTTTTAAACGATTGTTTCTTCGATCCGGCTACTGCCCTCTGTCTCGCCAACACCAATCACCAGGATTCTTCAAGACCGGCTCTCTCGCTGTGTCAGCCTGACCGCTGCCCGAATGCCTGCATTACTAGTCGACATCGGCCGCTTTGGGCGCAATCCGTCCAGCAAGCTGAGGAGATGCTGAAGTCCAAAAGTCTTTCGGTTTTGCAACGTGAGGTGTTGAAAATCGAGGTTACACGGCAGAAAAAGATGCTTACGCCACGGGAAAGCAGCCAACCGTAATCTTTCGCAGATTGGCGACTGATCCGGTGACACTGATGATTGAAGTACAGGCCCGTGATCACGCTCGAAACTCGCATAAGAGCCCCGATCGAACACTGTTTCGACCTTTCCCGCGATGTCGACCTCCACATGCGATCGACGGAGCAAACCCGAGAGATTGCCGTGGCAGGCGTCACAACGGGCTTGATCGGTCCTGGAGAAGAAGTGACGTGGGAGGCAACGCATTTCGGCATCCGTCAGCGACTAACTACAAAGATCACGGCCTATGATCGTCCGTTTCACTTCAGAGACTCGCAGGTGCGCGGCGCATTCAAGCGCTTCGATCACGATCATTTTTTCCAACAATCACCAGGCGCGGAAACGGTAATGCGGGACGTCTTCGATTATGAATCGCCGCTGGGTCTGCTCGGATCCCTGGCAGATCGCTTGTTTCTGAAGCAATACATGAGATCGCTACTTGAGTGGCGAAACAAGCTAATCAAGCAGGTAGCAGAGAACAGGTCCCGGTAAACACCGTTATCCGAGGTCGCTTTTAGCGCGTGGCGATGCAGACCAAGACGCGGAGCCGACAGGACCTGCGACGACCGCAGTCCGTAGTTTTCCTGCAAATTTTCCTTGACTGTCAGGATAAGTCGCCGAACTCGGTGCCGCATTCCTTTGCGCGGACCTCGAGCTCATGCCGGAAGTCCAGGAGGACCACGCCTCTTATATGGCCAGCTGGCTCAAGATTCTCAGGGAGGATCATCACGCGATTTTCCGTGCTGCCAGCCATGCGCAATCGGCCGCCGACTACCTGCACCGGCTGCAGCCGGAACGCAGCGAATCGACCGTGTAGCTCGTTGCTACGATGCCGGAGCTCTGCTCGCCATCGCTCGATACGTCCCGACTTCTTCGGGCGCGAGGGCCGTCGCCTTTTCCTCTCGCCGCAGCAGGTTTTCTACCAACTCTTCCCGCGCATTGACGAATACCGTACGTCTTCCCGCCCGCGGCTCGCCACTACATAGATCAGCTGCTGGTTCACCATGCGCGATACACCGGGCGAATCCGTGTCCAGATGCACCAGCACCCGCTCGGCGGTCGTACCTTGCGCTGCATAACTGGTCATGACGTAACCATAGTCGAGATGCGGCATGCGCTCCAGATTGCCGCGCCACTGCCGGCCGTCTTCGAGTCGAATCCACACATCGCCACCGGCTTCGATTTGCTCGATGATTCCGAGCGTTCGGTTCGCAATCTTCTCCTCTCTCAACGCACGGGTGAACTGCACGCGATCGCCGGCCGCAAACTC
>DATBGM010000080.1:0-7277 GCA_036557945.1 Bryobacteraceae bacterium
CAGCTTCGAGAACTCGTTCCCGACCTTTGCGCTGCTTTCGACCGCTTGCTTGAAAATGCGGCCGCTACCGATCCGCAGTGCTGGGGAAAAAACGCGATCGCCAAGGCGCTTGCCGATCTTGGCCATACCGAATGCGAGCACTTTGTGCGCGGCTTGCGCCATGTTCAGCGCGAACCTGTTTGGGGCCGCCTGGTGGATACGGCATTGACGTTACGCGGCACGTGTGCTTTGGCGCTGATTGCAGTCCGCGATCTTCCGCGGCGCGAGATTTTGCAGTATCTGACGCAAGCCTTGACCGACAGTTATGAGGCCGGGGACGAACGGGAACGCGAGGAGGCTGCACCCGTACGGCGCGATAGCGTGCGCGCGATCGAGCAGCTGGGAGGCGAAGAGGCACGTCTGATTCTGCGGTTGAAGGCGCGCACCGGCGATTCCGATCCCGGCGTTACCGGTCAGATCTTCGATTCACTGCTGCGCATCGAAGGCGATGCGGCTATTCCATTCGTCGCCGATTTTTTAAACTGGCCGGATACCGCCGTCGGCGAAGAAGCCGCGCTGGCGCTTGGCGCCTCGCGCCTTCCCGGGGCAATCCGCTTTCTCGAAACGGCATGGCACGCTGCGCCAAGCCAAGCGCTGCGCGATGCAATTCTACGCGCGCTGAGCACAAGCGGGCGGGAGCAGGCCATTGATTTCCTGCTGCAAATCGCGCGCAGCGGAAGGGAGCGCGAGGCGCTGAGCGCAATTCGCGCTTTGGGCCTCCATAGCGTCTCCGAAAGTCTGCGCAGCCGCCTTGCCGAAGCCATCGCCGCAAGGACTGAGGAAGCGATCGCGGCGGCATTCGCCGAGTTGGGTTAAGCGAAGCGTTCTGGAACGCCTTGCTACGATGTCCTATATAACGCAGCAGCACTTTTTCGGCGCCGAGCCTGAATTTACGGCTCCAGCGCAACTACTTTCGATTGCCACATGATCCGACCTTATCGAGGAACGATGCCTCGCATCGCCGAATCTGCCTACGTCGACCGTAGTGCGCAGATTGTCGGCGACGTTATCATCGGCGAACGCTCGAGCGTCTGGCTGAATGTCTCGATTCGCGGCGATGTGAACCACATTCGCGTCGGCAACGAAACAAGTATTCAGGACAATAGCGTCCTGCACGTCGATTACGATGTGTTCCCGTGCATTATCGGCAATAGGGTCACGGTCGGCCATCGTGTCGTGCTGCACGGCTGCATCGTGGAAGACGAAGCACTGATCGGTATTGGCGCTGTCGTCCTGAACGGCGCGCGTATCGGTCGGGGCGCAGTGGTGGCGGCAGGCGCGCTCGTGCCGGAGGGCATGGAAGTTCCCGCCGAGACTGTCGTGATGGGCGCTCCCGCAAAGGTGAAACGCGCGGTCTCGGAAGAAGAGAAGGTGCGCTTCCGCAAAAATTGCGACAACTACGTCCGCAATACCGCCATCTTCAAGGAAGAAAACTCTTGACATCCGTAGCGAGCGTCAAAGGCATGCGGGATATACTGCCGCCCTCGAGTACGGTGTGGAACGAGGTGGAAGCAGCGGCGCGGCGCGTGTTCCGCCGCTTCAATTATCGCGAAATCCGGACGCCGATTCTGGAAGAGACGGCGCTCTTTGCGCGCGGTGTCGGCGAAGAGACCGATATCGTCAGCAAAGAGATGTACACGTTCGAAGACCGTGACGGAACATCGCTCACGCTGCGTCCCGAAAACACAGCTTCTGTTCTGCGCGCTTATATTCAGCACAGGCTCGATCAGGAGCCGGGCGTGCAGAAGCTCTACTATATCGGTCCGATGTTCCGCCGCGAGCGTCCACAGAAGGGGCGTTATCGCCAGTTCTACCAGATCGGCGCGGAAGCGATCGGCTCCGATTCTTCGGCCGTCGATGCGGAAGTGATTCAGCTGGTACTCGCTGTTCTGGATGAAGTAGGGATCAGCGGCTACGAGCTGCTCATCAACTCTGTCGGTTCGAAGGAATCGCGCGCACGCTACAACGAGGTGTTGCGCGAAAGCTTGCGTGACGTTGCTCCACATATGTGCGCCGACTGCCGCCGCCGCGCTGAGACGAATCCGCTGCGGGTGCTCGATTGCAAAGTTCCCGAAGACCAGCCGATCATCGATTCCCTGCCCTCGATTCTCGAACATCTGGATGATGCCGATCGTGAGCATTTCCGGCAGGTCCGCGAGTTTCTGGATGAGCTGCACATTCGCTATACAGTGAAACCGCGGCTGGTGCGCGGGCTCGACTATTACGCGCGCACGACATTTGAAGTGACGCACGGCGCGCTCGGTGCGCAGAATGCCATCCTCGGCGGTGGCCGCTACGACGGGCTAGCCGAAATCCTGGGCTCGAAAGTGTCTGCGCCTGGAATCGGATTTTCGATTGGCGAAGACCGCCTCGTGATGACGGCGGAAGAAACGAAAACGGTGACGGCGCCGCCGCTCGATCTGTATATCGCGCCGATGGGAGAACTCGCGCTGCGTCACTGCCTGGTGCTTGCAACCGACATCCGCAAGACAGACGTATCGGTCGAAGTGGGTACCGACCGCAAGCTGAAGCGCATGCTGGAACTCGCCAACAAAACCGGCGCGCGCTATGCGCTCATCGTGGGCGATAACGAAATTGCAGCGCAATCTTACACGCTGAAGAACATGGCAACAGGGGAACAAATCTCGACCAACAGGCAGCGCCTGCTCGAACCGGAACAATGGCTGACGTAAAACTCGATTTTCTGGGCGATCTGCGCCGGACGCATTCCTGCGGAGAACTGCGGAGCACCGACGCGGGCACGACCGTGGTGCTTATGGGCTGGGTTCACCGCCGTCGCGACCTCGGCGGCCTTATCTTTATCCATCTGCGCGACCGCTACGGCATCACGCAGCTTGTTTTTGACGAAAGCAAGAACGGCGAAGCGCACGCACGGGCGCAGGAATTGGGCGCCGAGTTTGTCGTCGCGGTGGAAGGCACGGTTGCGCTGCGCGCGCCAGATACCGTTAATCCGAATATTGTAACCGGAGACGTTGAAGTCGCCGTTTCGAAGCTCTGGATTCTGAACACCTCGCGCACGCCGCCGTTTCCGCTCGAAGAAAACGTCGAAGTGAAGGAAGATGCGCGCCTGAAATACCGCTATATCGATCTGCGCCGGCCGCACATGCAGCGCAACATCATCATGCGGTCGAAGATCGCGTTCGCGGTGCGGCAGGCGCTCTACGAGCAGAACTTTCTTGAAATCGAGACGCCCTTTATGACTCGCTCGACGCCCGAAGGCGCGCGCGACTATCTGGTGCCGAGCCGGGTGCAGCCGGGGCAGTTTTATGCGCTGCCGCAATCGCCGCAGATTTTCAAGCAATTGCTAATGGTGAGCGGGTATGAGCGCTATTTCCAGATCGTGCGTTGTTTTCGAGATGAAGACCTGCGCGCGGACCGCCAACCGGAGTTCACGCAGATCGATCTCGAGATGTCGTTTCCGCAGCAAGAGCAAATCTATGATGTAATCGAGCCGCTGATCTGGGCGGTTTGCGAAGCGGCCGGGAAAGCAGTTGAAAAACACATCCCGCGCATCACCTATACGGAAGCGCTGAACAGCTACGGGAGCGATAAGCCCGATCTGCGCATTCCGCCATTTCATCGCGTGGAAGATCTTTTCGCCGGAACGGATCTGGCGGCAAACGGATTGCCGCTGGTGGCGATTCACGTCCCGCGCACAGGACAGCTCAGCCGGCGCGAGCGCGACGAGATCAAAGCCTTCGGCCAGGAACGCGGATTGCGGGTTTACGACGACATGAAACGGCTGGAGCGTGATCACGCCGATCGCGCCGGCAAGTTGCGCGCGCGCGTGCAGCCGGCTGACGACGACCTGCTTATACTTGCCGGTTGGGCCGGAGAGCCTAAAGGCGCGCTACCGGACCAGAGTGTTTTACTTGCCTGCGGGCAACTGCGGCTCTACATGGCGCAGAAATACAATGAGCGGCACAAGCTGCTCGATCCCGACGTCTTGAAGTTTCTCTGGGTCGTCGATTTTCCGATGTTCGAGTGGGATGAAGAAGAGAAGCGCTGGAATGCGGCTCATCATCCCTTCACGTCGGTGCACGACGAGGACTTGGAGAAGCTCGAAACAGATCCGGCGCACTGCCGCGCGAAATCGTATGACCTGGTGCTGAACGGCGTGGAACTCGGTTCCGGCTCGATTCGTATTCACCGGCGCGACGTGCAGAGCAAAGTTTTCGCCGCACTCGGCTTCACGGAAGAAGAAGCAAAGCGGCGTTTCGGCTTTCTGCTCGAAGCGCTCGAATACGGGGCGCCACCGCACGGCGGAATCGCGCTTGGCTTAGACCGGCTGGTGATGATTCTGGCCGGCGAGCAATCGATCCGCGAAGTGATTCCCTTCCCGAAGACAGCGAAGGGAACGGACCTGATGTGCGAAGCGCCGTCACCTGTGCCGGAGCGGCAGTTGCGGGAGCTAGGCATCCGGCTGAACGTGCCGCAGTAGCGTTCCGAGTGCCATACTTTGAGATATGGCTGTTGGGACGCAGATCTCGGTTGAAGAATACCTGAAAACCCTTTATAGGCCGGATCGCGAATATCTGGATGGAGCGATTGAGGAGCGCAATTTGGGGGAGTGGGATCATAGCTGGATTCAGCGCAATCTGGTGGGCTTCTTTTATAGTCATTTCCGCGAGACTGGGATCACAGCAGTCCCCGAATGGCGCTTTCAAATCAAACCCACACGGTTTCGCGTTCCGGATGTGGTCGTAATCAGAGGAAAGTCCAACGAGCAGATTCTTACCAAACCTCCGCTGCTCTGCGTCGAAATTCTTTCGCCCGAAGATACTGTCAGTAAGACCAACCAACGTATTCGCGAATACCTGGACTTCGGCGTTCCAGTGGTCTGGCTGATCGATCCGATGCAAAGAACCGTATCGATCTATCGGGGCGACGGGATGCAGATGATCAGCGAAGGATCTCTCCCGGTGGACGGAACTTCGCTCGAGATCCCGATTTCCGAAATTTTTGATTAAGCCTTCAGCGGCTTATCGACGGCTTTCCACTTTGCTTCGTCCCAGTACTTGACGCGGCCTTCGCGGTAGGAATCGACGGCCAGGCTGATCAGGACCTGTGCATGTGCGGCGGTTTCGACGTCGAGATGCGGCTTTTCGCGTGTGCGCATGCATTGTAAGAAATTACCGACGTGCGCCTGCATCGGGTCGTATTGATCGACAGCGATGCGGATCTCCTCTTTGCCGAACTTGTAACCGGGGAATGTGCCGGGTTCGTGATCTTCTTCGCGCACGATTTCGGGGCGCACGATGATTTCGGGCGTCGGCGATTCGAATTTCCCGTGCTCGACCATAATGATCGTGCCCTCGTGCCCGCGAATGAGACCAGGAATGTGCTGGGAGTTCGCCATGGACGAGCTGAGCACGAGCGAATGGCCTTCGGGATATTCAGCAAGCAGATGGAAGGTATCAGGAACTTCGCGTCCGTCGTTGAAGGCGTAGATACCGCCCGAGGCGCTCACCTTTGTCGGGAATTGCGGCTTCGACCAGCAGATATTGAGCGGTGCGACAACGTGGAAGAACAGATCCGTCGCGATCCCGCCCGAGTAATCCCAATACTTGCGGAAGCGGAAGAAGCGGTCGGCATCCCAGGGGCGCTTGGGCGCGGAGCCAAGCCACATATTCCAATCGATGTGATTGTCGCCTGAGGCATTCGGCCCGGCGGCGGTTTCGATCGGCCAGTTCCACTCGCCTTCGATCGAATTGCGATGGTAGGAGCCCTGGCTCATGATCGTTTTGCCGATCATGCCGTCGGCGATCGCCTTTTTCGCTTTCCACCACTGATCCGCGGACGTGGTTTGTGAGCCGACCTGCAGCACGCGCTTGGTCTCGCGCGTGGTATCGACGAGTTTTTTGGCTTCCTCGATGGTGTGGCACATCGGTTTTTCGAGATAGACGTCTTTGCCCTGGTCCATGGCATCGAGTGCGATGCGCGCGTGCCAGTGATCCGGCGTAGCAACGATGACGGCGTCGACATCGGCGAGCGCGAGGACTTCGCGGTAATCGGTAAAGCCTTTCGCCTGGTGCTTTTCAGCGGTTTCGCGCTTGCGCTTTTCGTAGACATCGCAGACGGCGACGACGTGGCAGGCGTTGTTATGCTCTTCGCCAAATTTTGCAAAAGACCGCGCGTCCGACTGGCCGCGGCCGCCGCAGCCGATCAAGGCGACGTTGATGCGGTCGTTGGCACCGATGACGCGAGCGGGATTCATCTTATTCGCTCTGGCAAATGCTTTGGCGGCGACGGTGATGCCGGCACCCACGGCTCCGGTGCGTTTCAGAAAATCGCGGCGGTCGAAGGGATCAGCAGACATGGCTTTGCTCCTTAAAGTGGCTATTGTACCGAAACGCCGTTATTCGGGCGGGTACATGGACGGGTAGGCGCGCTTCATTTCGTCTGCTGTCTCGAGCGCCGCTCCGATCTGTATCAGATCGCCTTTGCCGATGCCGGGGCAGCGTTTGGCTTCTTCCTTCCAGGCGGTGCGGGATTCGACCAGTTCCGGCCAGAACGGATAGAGACGGCACTGCACGGGTTTCGCCGGATGGATGGAACATCCACTTTCGGTCAGGAAATGGCACTGGGCGTTGAGCGGCTTGCGGAGCCGGAGCAGGCTGCGGTAGCGAATGACGTAGCGGGCTTCGAAATCTTTTCTGGTCAGGCCGGTAAAGTCAGCGGCGCGGCTCAGATCTTCCTCGGTGAGGTACACGAAGCCGCGCACCTGGCAGCATTTGGTACAGCCGGGCTGGCAGGTGAAGCGCATGTATTGTTTAAACCTTCGCCTCGCTGATAAGGCGCGGGCTCATTCCCGTGTTTGAACCTTCGCCTCGCTGATAAGGCGCGGACTCATTCCTGATTGTAACGAGGCGCAGGCGAAAACGCCTACTCCGCATCAGGCGCCGGCGGCGGAGGTTTTGGTGTTGCGGCGCGATTCGAGCAGTTCGCGCTCGGCGCGATGCCAGTCTTCTTCCGGGGAGCCTTCTGGACAGCCGCGCTCGTGCCAGCACTGATAGGCGCGGCTGGCAATCTCGCCGTGGCTGAGGCGGGAGGAATCACCCTGGACGCCTTCGCTAAGCGGGGTGGTTCCGATACCGGACTGGTTAGGGGCGATGCGGGTCGTCGCGGAGGATCCGGTAGAGGTTACATGCGAAGAGCCGGCGCCCGCACCTGATCCGGCACGGACACCGGACACATCAGCGCCTTGTCCGCCCACC
>DATBGM010000081.1:0-3110 GCA_036557945.1 Bryobacteraceae bacterium
CGCTTCGCAGAGCAATCTTTTCACAGCTTCTCATCCACTGCGGTGAAGCGGTCGGCGCGGAAAAAAGTCGCAGTCCTTGGCGCGCGCTACGGCGAGCTGCTCGTCGAAAAACGGATGCTGGCCCCGCTCGGAATCGATCTCGCCGAAAGCCGCGGCGCAAGCGAAGATGAAATCATCGCTGCTTCCGGGGACGCAAAGGTGCTCCTATGCGGCGGCGCACCCAGGATCACCGCGGCAGTGATTCGCCGGCTTCCGGAACTGAAAGCTGTCGTACGCTACGGCATCGGCGTCGACACCGTGGATCTCGCCGAATGCACCAGGCGCGGGATTTACGTCGCCAACGTTCCCGATTACTGCATTGAAGAAGTCGCGACCCATGCCCTCACGTTGATCCTGTCATGGGCGCGAAAAATTCCTCTTGCACAGGCAAATACGCGCGCCGGATACTGGGACGTGGCGTCGGTTAAACCGCTGCAGTCCCCGCGGGATCTCGTCGTTGGCCTTGTGGGCTTCGGCCGGATTGCGCAGACGCTTTGCCGGATGGTGAGAGGCATCGGCTTTCAGGTTTGGGCCAGCGATCCCTATGTGGCCAAAACGCGTGTCCTGAAGAAAGGCGCTCGGCCGGTTTCTCTCAATGCCCTGGTGCGCGACGCCGATTTCATCTCTCTCCATCTGCCGCTGAATTCAAAGACGCGGCACATCATCGGCGCAGCGGAGCTGAAAAAAATGAAGGCCACCGCGTATCTCGTAAACACGGCGCGCGGCGAGTTGATCGATCAGGACGCTCTTGAAAGAGCGTTGAGCGCCGGACAAATTGCCGGCGCGGCGCTCGACGTGTTGGAGAACGAGCCGCCCCGCCCCGATCACCCGCTGCGCCAGATCAACAATCTCATTCTGACTCCCCACTGCGCCTGGTACACGGAACGTTCGCAGGATGAGCTTCGCCGCAAGGCCTGCGCCGAAGTGATCCGAGTCTTCCGCGGAGGCATCCCAAAGAACATTGTGAACAAAGAGGTCTTACGATAGATAAAGCTCCGCAGCGGGAAATCGGCTGCGATGAGGTCAAAAGCGATCAGATCGAGCGACCGGTAAAACGAAAGGAGATCTTCATGAAATTCAGACAAATCCTCCTGGCTCTCGCCGTGATCGGGTTCGCGTTCGATGCCCATGCTCAGAAAGATCCGCTGCTGGATGCCGCGAAGAAAGAGGGGAAAGTCGTTTTCTACTCCTCCGAAGACCGCACGGCCCTCGATGAGCCGGTGAAGGTGTTTTCGGCCAAGTATGGGATCCCCATCGAGCTCAACCGGCAATCTACGGGACGCATTCTCAAGGTCGCGCAGTCGGAGTTCGATACCAATTCAGTCAAGGCCGACGTGCTCGACATTACCAACCCGCTCGTTTTCTTTGACTGGAAAAAGAAGGGTTACCTCAAGCAATGGAAAGCGAGCCATGCGAACGAGCAGGTTTCTGACGTGTTCCGCGACGGCGACGACACGATCTGGTCCCGAAGACTGCTGATCAGCTGCATCGGCTACAACAAAAAGGCCCTCACCGAGGCCGACGCTCCGAAGAGCTGGCAGGAACTGCTTACACCGAAGTGGAAAGACAAGATCAGCACGGCGGGACCGGAATCCGGACCGACCTTCGGCTGGATCGTCTACATAAGCCACAAATACGGCTGGGATTACTTCGACAAGCTGCACGCCAACGATCCGATCGTCGCGCCGAGCAGTGATGAGACTGTCGCGCTCCTCGCGACCGGAGAAAGACCGATCTCGGTGGTGAATTGTTTCGATATCCTCGAAGCCGGTGCGCAAGGCTCTCCGATTGGAAACATCTTTCCCACCGACGGGCTCGCGCCGTGGTGGGCCGGACTGGCGATTCCCAAGGCCGCTCCGCATCCAAACGCTGCACTGCTGCTCGCGAATTTCGTGATGAGCGCCGAGGGAGCTGCCGCAGCGTCAAAGGGACGGCATGGGTATATCGCTTATCTGAATAAAAGCACGCCAATGGCGAAGGTTCTGCCGCCGATCCAGGAACTCGTGAAGGGCTACCCGAAGATCGATTGGGCCACCGTCGACCCGGCGCAGGTCACCAGAGAGTTCCGCAAACGAATGGGCCAATAGCGGGGGCATTCAATCAATTTGCGTCTTTGCGCCTCTGCGGGAGAATCTCTTTGCCCTAACGACCCGCGAAGAGTTGAGATAATCGTGCGAGCCCGGCAAAGATGAACTGAGCAGACTCCGATTTCAGCTGCTATGGCGGAGCGAGCCAACCGCACGATCTCAGTCGGCCAATGGAACGACGACGGGCTGCCGCTCGCGAATCCGGTCGCAGTACCGTGGCGCAGCAGGCTCTCGCGCGGTTTGCCGGTTATTCTTCCGCTGCTGGTTCTGGCAGTGCTCGTCATTTATCCCGTAGCCGGACTCGTCGGTTCGAGCTTTTTCGACGACAAAGGCTTTACACTGGATAACTATATCCAGCTCCTGTCCTCCCGGTTTTTCAAAATAATGGTCAACACGGTCGTGCTGGGCTTCGGCTCCGCGATCGTGGCCACCGCGGCGGGGACGATGTTCGCCTGGCTTTGCGTCTGTACGGATCTGCCATTCAGAAAGACGTTCACGATACTTCATATTGCGCCCTACGGTCTGCCGACGATCGCTGCCGCCCTCGCCTGGATTTTTCTTCTCACGCCCAAGGCCGGGCTCTTCAACCGGTTCCTCATGTGGCTCTTCGGATTGGAGAGCGCGCCGTTCAACATCTTGAGTATGCCCGGCATGATCTGGGCGCTCTCGGCTCATCTGTATCCCTGGGCCTTCCTGCTCACCTCGGCCGCCTTCGCAACGATGGACCGGTCCCTCGAAGATGCTGCGCGGATGAGCGGCGCGAGCGAATTTAAAACCTTCCGGAAAATCACCGTCCCGCTGGTCGCGCCCAGCATCGCCGCGGCATTCATGCTGGTATTTACGATATCGATCGAGCAGTTCTCGATCGGCGGCACCATCGGCGTGCTCGCGCGAATTCCGATCCTTCCCGTAGAGATCTATCGATCCATCGCTGTTTATCCGCCGGAGTGGGGGTTTGCCACCACGCTTTCCGTGGTGCTTCTG
>DATBGM010000082.1:0-14240 GCA_036557945.1 Bryobacteraceae bacterium
GCCAGAACAAAAGTAAGCGGATCGGTAGAAGAGATGCCGTAGACATATCCGGCCATCAACCGGCTCAATGCCGGCGCAGCCACCAGACCGGCGATCACGCCAATCACGCTCACCGCCAGTCCCTCCCTCAAGACCAGGCCCAGCACCTCGCGCCGGCCCGCGCCCAGCGTCATGCGAATCGCCATCTCGCGCGTGCGCCGCGTCACCATGTACGACATCACACCGAAAATCCCCACCGCGGAAAGCATCAGCGCCAGCGCCGAAAAAATCCAGAGCAGCGTCATCGGGAATCGAATAGTCCCGTAAGTATTCGAAACGATTTCGTCCATGGTTCGGACGCGGTTTACAGGTTGCTCTTTGTCGATTGAACGGACTGCTTCCCGCACCGCCGGCACAATGCTCATGGGCGCAACCGCTGTGCGCACCACGACAAATGCTCCCGAAGCCGGGTTCTGCGCGAACGGCGCATAAATTGCTGCTTCCGGCCGCCACAAGCTCTGATTTCGAACGTCCTTCGCAATACCTACAATCTCGAGCGTCCGCGCCGCACCTGCCTTTTGCCCCGAGTACACTCGCGCCAGAATCGTTACATGACTGCCCAGCGGGTTAGACTGCGGCCAGTAGCGGTTGGCCACCGTCTCGCTGATGATCGCGACCGGCGCAGCGCTCTCCTTATCGCTTTCAGCAAACTCCCGCCCGCCAACCAGGCGAGTTCCCATCGCTTTTAAAAAATCCGGCGTGATGATTTTGAAACTGGCCGTGGGCTCCTGCCCGGGAGCGGCGGGCGGCCGTCCCTGCGGCTGGAAGAATACGCTCCCTCCTCCGCTTTGCGCCCCCGCGCTCTTTACACCGGGCAGCGCCTCGACCCGCTGCAACAGGTTGCGGTAAAAGCCTGTCTGCTCGAATCCCGATTTGTACTTGTACGCAGGCAAATTGAGACTCATCGTCACCACATTCCTCGGATCGATACCGAGATCGATCCGGACCAGCTCGACGAAGGTCCGGATCAGCAGCCCCGCGCCTGTCAGTAGAACCAGCGCCAGCGCGATTTCGCAAACCACCAGCATGTTGCGCATCCGGCGGCCGCCCGCCTCCGAAGTCGTACTCACCGCGCCTTCTTTCAGCGAGTCATTCACAGCGGATCTGGAGGTAATCCACGCCGGTGCCAGCCCGAACACGATGCCCGTTCCAATCGTGACCACCAGGCTGAACACCAGCACACGCCAATCGATGTTGATGATCCTGGCATTCGGCAAAGCGAAATCGTAGCGGGCCATACCGAGAGTGAGTAACCGGTCTCCGCCATACGCCAGCAGCAATCCCAACGCTCCCGCGCAGACCGCCAGCAACAGGCTTTCGGTCAACAACTGCAGCAGCAGCCGCCCGCGGCTCGCCCCGATTGCCACGCGTATCGCCACTTCGCGTTTACGCGCTGTCGCTCGCGACAACAGCAGGTTCGAAACGTTCACACACGCAATCAGCAGCACCAGCATCACTGCGCCCAGCATGATCAGCAGTGGCTTCTGCATCTTGCGATGATAGGCGGCGTGCAGCGGCTCCACTTTGATTCCCCACCCCTGATTCGCAGCCGGATGCTCGCGCGCCAGGTTGCCCGCGAGGGTGTTCATCGCGGCCTGCGCTTGCGCGATGGTGATACCCGGTTTGAGCCGCGCCTGCGTTTGCAAATCGCGCGAGGTGCCGCGCCCTGCCTCGCTCCGTTCTTCGGGTGTCAGCACCAGCGGAACAAAAACATCCATCTCCTCGTCCCACGTGAAGCGAAACGATGCGGGCATCACGCCCACGATCGTGTACTGCCGCTGGTCCAGTTCCATGGACTTGCCGAGAATCGCCGGATCGGCATGGTAGCGGTTCTGCCAAAGGGTGTACCCGATCACGGCCGACCGGTCGCGGCCCGGCTCCATCTCTTCGGGTTTCAGCACGCGCCCGAGCAGCGGCTGCACGCCGAACATCGGCAGCAGTTCCGCCGATGCCTGAATTCCGTCGATGCTCTCCGGGCGGTCGCCTTGCGTGATATTGAACCGCGACCAGCGATAGAAAGCTACATACCGAAATGTCCCCGACTTAGCGATATCTGCAATGTTCGGCGCGGAGACGCCCGTCTGAACGTAACCCTCGCCCTTCTGGTCACGCCATTGTCCTAGTCCGACAAGCTGCTCCGGATCGGGATAGGGCAGCGGGCGCAGCAGCACCGCAGAAACCAGGCTGAAAATTGCGGTGTTCGCGCCGATTCCCAGCGCGAGCGTGATCATCGCGACCGCCGCAAACCCCCGGTTCCGTGCAAGAAAACGAACGCCGTAACGAAGATCCTCGAACATCGCCCTGCCCGGCGAGACGTTGCCCGCCTTCTATTTACTGTAGTTCTGAATGTAGGAGTCGTGCGGCATGCCTTCCTGGATCGCTTTCAGCCGCATTCGCGCTGCTTCGTCGCGAGTCATGCGCCCGCCCGCAACGACCAGAAAAGGTCCGCCGGCTGCGCCCGGTGTAAAAACTTCCGTCTGCAGATCCGGACGCTTACTCGTCAGCTCGTGTGCCTTATTCTGTGCATCCTGCTCTCGCCGGTAGGTGTACAGGACCACGCGCCAGATCGTCCGCGCACCGCCTGCTGTAACCGGCGGCTCCGGCTTGGATACGGGCGGAGTCGTCCTGGCGGGAGCAGCGGCCCCTTTGTTCTCCGGCGTAAGCGTCTTCGTCTCCCAGGCGGGCTGTTTGGCCGCCGGCGCTTCTGCGGCTGGAACCGGACCGGCTGCGGGCGTTTGCCGGGCATGCGAGCGGATTAACCACAGAATCAGAAAAATTACTGCAAACGCCCCAATGGCATACAGCCACCCGCGCTTTGCGGAAAAATTGCCCCCCGCCTCGGCCTCTTCGCTTCTTCGTGCACGCCGTTCGTTTGGCAAACGTTCGTTCGGTAATTTTTGACTGTCGAAAGCCGCCGCCCGCGCCGGAAGTTCGTTCGGCAATTTCCGCGACTCCGCACTCGCCGTCTTCGGCGGCAGCTCCTTCGGCAAAACTGGCCGGTGTGCGGGTGCGTCCGTATTCTCCGCTTTCGCGGCCGGAGCCGGCGCTACCTCCGACGCCGCTTTCTCCGCCGGAGCGACGGCGTTCGTTCCCGCGCCGTTCACGGGCGCCGCCGGTTCCGCTTTCACCGGTTCCGCTTTCACCGGTTCCGGTGCAGGCACGGCCACCGGCTGCGGTC
The DNA here is from genome assembly GCA_036557945.1 of Bryobacteraceae bacterium. Lineage (GTDB taxonomy): Bacteria > Acidobacteriota > Terriglobia > Bryobacterales > Bryobacteraceae > Bog-105. Next base: position 3,218 of record DATBGM010000082.1, read on the forward strand.
TTGGCGGCGGCGCTTTCGATCGCAGGATCGGTTCGAAATCCACCAGCTTCGTGCGCTTCTCCGGATCTGGATCCAGACAGCCGTCAAGCAGCGTCCCCAACGGATGTTTCAGCGCAGCCGCCTCTTCGCGCAGCCCCGCTTCGTAGGTCTTCCGCGTCAACGCTTCAAAGATCGTCGCTCCCAGGCACCAGATGTCCGCTGCGATCGTCACATTATGTGCGGCGCTCTCCGGTGCCCGGTACTTCGCTTCTGAGGTCTGCGCGATGGGCTCGGCATTAACTCGCCGGATCGCCTCAGTCGAGATTTCGACCCGTTCGCTCAAAGCCCGTACTTCCTCCGGCGCGAGGTATCCGTGCACATAACCATTGCCGTGCAGCTCGGCCAGTCCTTTCGCCATCGCGCGCACCGCGTCCGTTGCTTCCTCTGAAGTAAGCGCCCGCCCCTCGATCCCTTCGCGCAATGTCTCGTCCGGCGCCCGGTAAACCACGTAAACGATCGGCGTTCCGTTCAGCAGCAGCTTGCCTGTACCCAGCGGCACACTCACGCTCGTAGTTTTCTCGAATCCGCGAATCGATTGCCAGATCGCCACCTGCTCATCGGCTGCGTCCCGATCGAGCACATGGAAGATTGCCACCGCTTTCAGCGTGTAATCGCCGAGCACTCGCACCCGAAGCACGGCCCGTTCTCCGGCTGCTTCGACGATGTCCTTTAGTTCATAGCCGCCTTCCAGAGTCGTGCCCTGCAGGGTCTGCCAGTCCGGTGAAATTTCCGTTACACTCATCGCCGTTAGCTTTCAGCTTACTCTCCGCGTACCGTGAGACCCGGCCGTCGCCAGTCGCATTTCTATCCAATCCAGCGCAACACCGTCGAGCCAAAAACGCGGCTTCGTTCGCGATAGAAAACCGAGATGTCCGCCGTGTTCAGTCGCAAGCAACGTCAGCGCCGGATTCGTGCGAAACACGTCGCGCTCATAAATCTCGAAGGGCACCAGCGGATCGTCCTTCGCCGCAATCACCAGAGTGGGAGCACGAATCAGGTGAAGAAAGTTTTGCGCGGATTGTGTCGCGTAGTAATTTGCCGCCGTTCCAAAGCCGAAGAGCGGAGCCGTAAAGCGATCGTCAAATTCCCAGATGGTCTTGACCTCGTCGAGTCCGTCCTCGCTATAAAACTCGGGAGAGATGCGGCTTTTGCGCCGCACTCGCTCGCGCAGCCGGTCCAGAAATCGCCGTGCATACAGGATGTTTGCCGGACGGTCGATCTGGCGCACACATCGAGCCAGATCGATCGGTGTCGAAACGGCGATGATGCCCGCCAGCAACTCGGTTTCGCCCAGCTCGCCTGCCAGCTTGAGCGCTACGTTTCCACCCAGCGAAAAGCCGGCCAGAAAAACCGGCCCGATCTTGCGCTCCGCAATGCGCTCGATCACGAACAGCGGATCGCTCGTGAGTCCGGAATGATACATCGTTTCGCAGTGATCTTCGGTTCCGCCGCACGTTCGCATGTTGAGGCGGTGGACGCCGAAGCCGCGCTCGAGCGCTGCCTGCGTAAAGCTTGCGAAATAGCCAGCCGCGGCCGATCCTTCGAGACCATGCAACAGGACAATCTGCCCGCGCGCAACACCGGCAGGCTGATGTTCAAACGCCACAATCGTGTTCTTTGCATCCAGCGTGTACAGCTTGCGTGCCGCCGGAAACCGCGTATGATCGATGGCGCGCCGCCAGAAGTTTGCCGCAATCGTCAGCAAATGAGGGTTGCGAAAAAAAGGCTGGAATTCAGGCTGCAACTACAATCGTAGCGGCTGCCCTTTACTTAGCCGCGGCCGATATAGGGCATGCTGGTGGCCATAACGGTCATGAACAGCACGTTGGCATCGAGCGGCAGTTCCGCCATGTATAGAACCGCGTCGGCCACATGCTGCACGTTCATGCGCGGCTCGATCATCAAGCTTCCATTCGCCTGCTGTATACCCTGCGCCATTCGCTCGCTCATCTCGGTTGCAGCATTTCCGATATCGATCTGGCTGCATGCAATTCCAGAGGCTCGCCCATCCAGGGAAATAGATTTTGTCAGCCCCGTGATGGCATGTTTGGTCGCGGTGTAGGGGGCAGAGTTGGGCCTCGGCACATGCGCCGATATAGAACCGTTGTTGATGATGCGCCCGCCTTGTGGAGTCTGCGCCTTCATCGCCCGAATCGCCTGCTGGGCGCAAAGGAACGCGCCGGTCAGGTTGACGTTAACAACCGCTTGCCACCGTTCGAACGAAAGCTCCTCCAGCGGGATGGCGGGCGCGCCGATACCGGCGTTATTAAAAAGCAAGTCGATCCTGCCGAACGAAGCGATGGTTTGCTCGAATAGGCCTTTCACCTGCGCAGGATCTGCCACATCGGTCGGGATCGCGAGCATATCCGCGCTGTTCGAACCACTCAGGGAGCGCGTCTCTTCCAGCTCGCGCTCGCGTCGGCCCGCGATGCTGGTCTTCCATCCTGCTTTCGCCAACGTAATCGCGACGGCGCGTCCGATTCCGCTGCCCCCGCCGGTAATCACCGCTATCTTTTTCATCGATTCATCCCTCACGTGTTATACAGCGTAGTGTGAAGCTTTCCTGGCTATCGAGTTGCATCCTTCTCCTTACCGTGTCAGCAACAGCTCACGACATTATCACTACGAACCTGACATTCACGCGCGATATCTCGCGAATTTTTGCTCGTCATTGCAATTCCTGCCATGGCGCGAATTCATCGATTCCGCTTGTCAACTATGAACAGGCCCGGCCCTGGGCGGTTTCCATTAAAGAGCAGGTGCTGAGCCGCTCGATGCCGCCGTGGGGCGCGGTAAAAGGCTTCGGCAATCTGTCGCCCGATAATGGGCTGAGTCAGGAAGATATCCTGATCATTGCTGCCTGGGTCATCGGAGGTGCCCCGGAAGGCAATCCGAATCTGCTCCCCGTGAGGCCCTTGCCGGGCGTTCCGCCGCCGGCACCCGTCAACGACGCGCTTATTGTCGAAACACGCACGACGCTTAAGAGCGCGCTACAGGTTACCGGGGTCCGGCCCATGCCGCAGTCGAGCGTAGAATCGGCGCGGCTCATTGCACGCTGGCCTGACGGCCGCATCGAACCGCTCGTCTGGCTTTATCGCTTCGATCCGAAATTCCGGCATACTTTCACATTTCAAAAACCGATCGAGTTGCCTGCGGGCGCGCTTGTGGAATCCTCTGCTCCGCTCCGCTACGCGCTCGAGACGTCTAAAGCGCCTTGACGGGAATCGTGAATACAAACGTGTTAACCACGTGTTCGCGCTGGATCTGTATCCAGACGCGGTAAAGTCCCTCGCGCGGAAAAATGACGTTGAATTGCAGGTTCGACTTGCCGTCCGCAAGAAACGGATGCAGATGAATCAGATCGATCAGATCTTCGCTTGCTGCAAGCATATGCGCCCATGCGCCAAGGTACGGCTCAAGACCGGCCGGTGGGTCGAGCGAAAAGAACAGCTTGCTTTCCAGGCCGGCAAGCGGCTGTTCCGGTTCCATGCGGAGACTCGCAGTGGTATTTTCCGATCGCGCAGGCAGAAGCGAAGCTGACAAATTCGCTTTGGGGCAGTCTCCGCTCACGAAAAGCGTCCCGATAGCCAGTTGTGGAACTGCCCCGCGCGGGTAAAAATCAGCGAGCAGCCGGTACATGCCTCCATAAGGCAAACGGATCTCCAGCCGGAATGAACCGTCGCTTTGCGCGACCGGATGAACATGCGCGAAGAAGCCTAGATTCTCGCCGATTACGAAAAGATGGATGAGCTTTTCGTGCACGATTTCGAAATCGTGCACAGTATCGTGCGTACCGGGGCGGTAAGCGCGCAGCGTGAGCGTCGCGGTATCACCCGGATTGAGTGTTTCGGGCGAGTGCGTGATCTCCAGCGGATATTCGAGGCGGTCAGGCACGCCAAGCACGAGCTTCATGCCGCATTTCGGACAGAAGCCGGGCTTGTCGGAGCGATAATCCGGGTCCATGGGACAGACCCAGTCTTTTTCGGGAGCGGCGCCTTGGCCGGCGAAACAGGCCGATGAGGAAAGCAAGGCAAGACAGGTGCGCCGGGTCAACTGCACAGGTAAAACTACACTTTGCGCAGCTTACTGACGCGGCCCACTTCCACCCACTCCACGACAAAGATGTTGCCGCGATGATCAAAGCATGCGCCGTGCGGGCAGACGAATTTTCCCGGCTTGAAATGGTCGCGCGTTAATTTTCTAGTCTGCATGTAATCGCTCGAAGAGTCATCGCCGAGGTTCACAATAATCGCATTATTGCGATCCATCAGAGTAACGCGCGCAAACAGATCGGGTACGACTACATCGCCATTTTTGTAAACACCGAAATGGCACGGAGCATTCGTGCCGTACAGAAAATCGATGTGCTTGCCTTCCAGCGTAAAGCGCTGAATGCGTTTGTTCGTACGATCGGCAATAACGACTACGGGCTCGGAACCTCGCGTGTCGACCATGATGCCGTGCGGGCAAAGCAGTTGACCGGCTTCTTTGCCGGGGCCGCCAAAAGTGCGGATGTATTCACCCTTGGAACTGTATTGATTGATGTAGCTCGAGCCGTAGCCGTCACCGACATAAATATCGCCATTGGGCGCAATCGCCAGGTTCGTCGGACTGTATTTAAGCGGCTTGCCGTCCGGCCCCGGTTTCGAATACGGCTCCGACTCCTTGGGATAACCCAGTGTGAAGACTTCTTCGCCGTTCAACGTGGTCTTCACCACGAGGCCGCGCTTGATGTCGCAGAGATAAAGATATTCCGTGCTGCCCTCGCGGCGAATCGTGAGCCCGTGCGCGCCCCCTTTGAACTCTTTTCCCCAACTCTTGACGAATTTTCCTTTGGCGTCAAATACCACCATCGAATCCGCTTTTTCACTCGTTTCAAAGACGGTGTGATGGATGTAAATATGACCGTGCGAGTCCTCGCAAACCCCGTGCGTGTTGCCGTATTTGATATCGCTCGGCAGATCACCCCAATCGTGTGTGACTTCGTATGTGTGCTCGCCGCTGCCGAGGACGGGATTTTTGCTTCCGGCCTTGTCGCTGGCGCTGAGGATGAGCGGCGCGGCTAAACCTGTACTGATTTGCCGGACGAAGTGCCGGCGAGAAGCGGACGAAGTCTTTGGATCCATAATTTACGGTATTGTGCTCTCGGAGGATTTTGTGGAAGTTACAAGATGCTTATCGCTCTGCGCATTGACATCGGCGTAAGCGAGCCAGAAACCCATCATCTCTTCATTACTCGGTTCGCCCCAGCGAATCGTTTTCGACGGATCCGGATTCAGCGGATTATTCGCTGAGTTATCGAAATAAGCCGTGGTGACCAGCTTTGTGCCTTTCGGCAGAATGAAGCGATTCTTCAGAAAGTAAGTTTCCTGCCAGCGGAAATCGTATTTGGGCACATCGAATAGAAGCTCATGGCGGCCATCGGGGAAGATCGCCTCGGTGCGCATGCTCTTGCCGCGAAAGTGCATGTGCGCAGTGTAAGCAACCGCTTCTACGCTCTTGGGCAAGGTAAAGCAGGAAGTTACTTTGTGATTGCCGTCACCGGGAGGGATAAGAAACCAGTTATTCCAGATTTCGTACTGCGCGACTTCGTGTTCAACTGGAGCTTTTGCAAAAACAAGCCCGATGCTGGTTCGATCCGTCACGGCTTTGCCGAGCCGGTTACTGTAATGCACCTGGAACTGTAAGTAAGAGCCGGCCGGAATCTTAAGCGCATAGCCAGGCGGACGCGTTTCGGACAGGTGACCGGGAAGATAAATCGCCGGCACGTGATTCACGTATCCGCCGGACCAGTCTTTAATTCCCGGAGTATCAGAGGCGATGCAGCCGTCGTCCGAAGCAGGCGCATCGGGCTTCAGGTGGTTCACCTTGCCGGTGCGGAAATGAAACTGGTCGATATCTTCAGCTCCGCCGTGCGAGCGCTCGCGTTTGAGAGCTTCCTCCGCGCTTACAACGCTAACGGTCGCATGATGTACGACGCGCCGGTCGCCCGGCACGACCTCTGCGGCCTGCACCCATTTGTCTTCGGTAAAATGCGTGGGAACGTAGATGTACTCGTAATCGTCCTGGTTGCCCGCAGCGACCGTCGTTTCAGGAATCGTGAGCACGGCATCCGGCTTGATATGCCATCCATCTTTGAAGGCGGGCGCGGGAGGAAGGTCCTTGGGATCACCTTCTTTCGCCCCTTGTTTCACCCAGGCTTCGATCGTCGCAATATCCTGCTCGGAAAGGCGAGGATCGTTCATGTAGTGGCCGACGTTCGGATCCGCATGCCAGGGAGGCATCACGCGCTGCACAACCGCCTGCCGGATCGCTGCCGCCCATGGGCGCGCTTCGCGATAGGTCATCAGCGACATCGGCGCGATGTCGTTCGGGTGATGACAAGTGACGCAGTTCTTATATAAGATGGGCGCGACGTCCCGATTAAAAGTCATGCTTGGCTCCTGAGCCGCCAGCGGAACAACCAGCACCAGGAGAAACCAGCAAAGGCGCAATGGAATGAAGGATTTTAACAAGCCCGGTAGCGCAATCTGGCGCTAAAACACGAGTATATCGAGTCTGGCGTGTCCGGGGATAGAAAATCGTAAGAAGTGTACCTGTTCGATCTGTTTCGATCGTTCCTGCCGCTACGAAACCCCATTGGTTTTGGCGCTGCGGATTTCGTAGTGCTGGCGATCGCCGTTCTTGTCGCGCTGCTGCTCGCCGCGCGCGCGGCGCTCGGTCCATACGTCTTGCGAATCGCGCAACGTACACCGCTCGCCATGGCGAGTCTGGCTGGATTGAGCGTGCTCCTCCGGCTTGCTCTGCTCGTCTCATCGCCCGTTCCCATGCCGGCTGGGGCGGATGATTTCAGCTACGTTCTTCTGGCAGACACGTTGCGGCACTTTCGCTTCGCCAACGCATCGCATGTGTTGTCACAATTTTTCGAAGCGGTGTTCGTTTTGCAGCACCCGACGTATAGCTCGATCTATCCTCCGGGCCAGGGATTAGTGCTGGCGCTCGGCCGCGTGCTGTTCGGCAGCTATTGGGCTGGTGTATTGATTTCGGTGGCAGCGCTCAGCGCTCTTTGCTATTGGATGCTGCGTGGCTGGACGAGCCCTCGCTGGGCATACGCCGGCGGCCTGCTCGCTGTCATACAGTTCGGAGCGCTCAGCGCCTGGACGAATTCGTATTGGGGTGGAGCTGTTTCCGCCTGCGCCGGCTGCCTGGTATTCGGGGCCCTGCCGCGCATTGCGGCGAAGCGGGACCGTACGAACGTCGTTCTGCTAGGCGCGGGCTTAGCAGTGCAACTGCTGACCAGGCCCTTTGAGTTTGTGTTGCTCACACTCTGCGCGTTGCTGTATGTTTTGTGTTTTGTTCGATGGCGCCGCTCGCTTGCATTTGCCGCCTTGCCGCTGCTTGCCGCTTTCATCTTACTGGCGATTCAGAACAAAAGCGTGACAGGAAGCTGGACTACCCTGCCTTATGTCCTGAGCCGGCAGCAGTATGGAGTGCCGGCGACCTTTACGTTTCAGCCGAACCCGGTCCCACACCGCCCGCTGACGCAGGAGCAGGAGTTCGATTACCGCGCACAGGCCGCGATTCACGGGCCCGATACCGACTCGTTCTCCGGCTATTTCTTGCGTCTTGTTTATCGCTTACGTTTTCTCCGGTTCTTTCTCCTCGCACCGCTCTTTGCGCCACTGATCTTTGTGCTGCCGGGTTTCCGGGAGCGGCGCTGGATTTGGCTGCTCGTAAGTTTGGCGATCTTCCTGGCAGGCACGAATTTCTATCCGTACTTCTTTCCGCACTACATTGCTGCGATCGCATCCCTGCTCATTCTGTTAGCCGTCGTGGGCACTCAACGGCTGGCCCGTTTGCAGCCGGCTGCTGCCGTTCTCATTTTGTGCTTGTCGGGCGCCCACTTTCTGTTCTGGTACAGCCTGCATCTTTCAAGTAGCGAGTCGCTGCTTGCGGCCACGCGTTACGAAAATTGGGATTTTATGAATCATGGCGATCCGGAAGGACGCATAGCTGTGGCGCAGACGCTGGCACAGTCGGCCGGCCGGCAGCTCGTGTTTATTCGCTATGCGCCCCAGCATCGCTTTGGCACTTGGACCGGCAATGAGGCCGATATCGATCGCGCACGCGTGGTTTGGGCTCTCGATCTGGGCGCGGATGAAAATCAGAAGTTGATCAACTATTTTCCCGCCCGCAGGCGTTGGCTTCTCGAGCCCGATGCGCGTCCCGTACGGTTGGTTCCGTATCCGGCTGAATGAATTCCGGCACGGTAATGCTGCGGCAGATGGCGGCGGCGCGGCGATTCAACCGTTGGATGGCCGATCAGATCGCGCCCTTGGTGCGCGGTTCGGTCCTCGAAATCGGCGCAGGCATCGGGAATTTGACAGAATTTCTCATGCCATGTGCGGATCGCTATGTCGCGATGGATACGGAACCGGAGCACCTGGCCGAGCTCGCCCGGCGTTTTAACGTGCAGGCGGTTCTCTGCGATGCTGCCGATGCGCGCAGCTTCGATAGTTTCCGCAACTGTTTCGATACAGTCGTATGTCTGAACGTGCTGGAACACATTCCCGACGATTGCACCACACTTGCCAACATCCGCGATGCGCTGCACCCGGCAGGCACGGCAATCGTGCTGGTTCCGCAGTGCCAAGCCGTTTTTGGCGCTCTGGACGAAGTGCTCGGGCACGAACGGCGTTACTCGAAAACAGAGCTTGTCGCGAAAATGACGGCCGCCGGTTTCCGCCTGGAGCACGTGATCGAATTTAACCGCGCAACATTGCCGGGCTGGTTCCTGAATTCGCGGATTTTGCGGCGGCGGACGCTCAGCAGCGTTCAGCTACGCATTTTCGATTTCCTGGTGCCCTTGTGGCGCAAGCTCGACCGTTTGTGGCCTTGGCCCGCTACGTCGCTCATCGCGATTGGCAAGAGGGAACAGTAGAAAAGCATGTTCAACGCGGCCGACTGGGTTGAATTCTGCCTCGCCGCTCTGTTCGTTTGCTTCGCTTTTTTCTGGCAGCCCGCGTTACGCGCGCGCATAGGAATTTTTGCCGAACGAACTCGGATGATGATGCTGGTGCTGTTTGCTGCGCCGATTGTTCTTCGCCTGGCGCTGTTGCCGCATCATCCGGTACCGGAGCCGAATGTCTACGACGAATTCAGCCACTTGCTGGTCGCCGATACGCTGCTCCATTTACGCCTGGCCAATCCGCCGCACCCGCTTCACAAATTCTTCGAGACATTTTTTGTTTTGCAGGAGCCGACTTACAGCTCGATCTATCCAATCGGGCAGGGACTTATGCTGGCGTTCGGGCGGCTCATTTCGGGCGTGGCCTGGACGGGCGTGGTGCTGGCGACCGGCGCCCTTTGTTCGCTCTGCTACTGGATGCTGCGCGCGTATGTTCCGGCGCGCTGGGCGCTGCTCGGCGGAGCGCTCGCCGTTATTCAATTCGGGCCATTAAATCTCTGGATGAATTGCTATTGGGGTGGCTCGCTCGCGGCAGCGGCAGGTTGTCTCGTATTCGGTTCGCTCGCCCGGCTGGCAGAGGCGTGGCAGAGAGGCGTTCCGGCGCGCAGGCGCGATGCCTTCACGCTCGGCGGCGGCCTGGCGATTCACTTGCTCGCCCGTCCCTTCGAATCACTGTTCCTGGTTGCGGCGGCCGGGTTATATTTTACGGTCGAGCGGCAGTTGAAATCGAGATTCGCCCTTCAAAGCGGTAAGCTCGCGGCCGCTGCGCTTGCCCCTGCCGTTCTTCTGATGCTTTGGCACAACAAGCAGGTGACCGGCTCGTTTACTACCTTGCCGGAAGTACTGAGCCAATATCAATACGGCGTGCCCACAACGCTCACAATTCAGGCGCCCGCTCGACCGCACCGCGCACTCACTCCGCAGCAAGCCTTCGAATATAAGTCGCAATTCCTGATGCACGGTCCCGATCACGATTCGCTCCCGCGCTTTCTGTCGCGGTTGCAATATCGCGTCCGCAATTACCGGTTCTTTTTCCTTCCTCCGCTGTATGTTGCGCTCGGAGCTTTTCTTTTTACTTTGCGGCGGAAGCTGTCTTTGTGGGTTGCGGCTACGCTTGCCGTTTTCGCCCTGGGGACGAACCTGTTTCCCTATCTGCTGGCGCATTATCTGGCGGCGGTGACGTCCGTTTTTCTGCTAGCAGCAGTGATTGGACTGCAGAAGCTGTCCGCACTGCGCATCCGAGAGCTAGCCGTCGGGGCGGAGATTGCAGGCGTGCTCGTGTTGCTTTGTTTTGCCCAGTTTGCGCTCTGGTATGGTCTGCATCTTTTCGAGCAGGACACGGCGCTTCCTTCGCTGATGCGCTATGAAACCTGGGATGTGATCAATCATCGCATCGAGACGCGCCGGAGCTTTGTAGCGAAAAAACTGGAAAACACTCCCGGCAAGCTGCTCGTTTTCGTGCACTACTCGCCGCGGCACGTGTTTCAGCAGGAGTGGGTTTGGAATCGTGCCGATATCGATGGAGAGCGTATTGTGTACGCCCGCGATCTGGGCATGTCGGAAAACCAGGAGTTGATCAAGTATTATCCAGCGCGCAAGGTGCTGTACCTGGAACCGGATTTCGATCCGCCGCAGTTGAGTACTGCTCATCCAAGTGATGATTGAGATTCTGCAAGAGCTGTTGTTCCGCTTACGCGCCGGCCCGCGGTCAACGCTTCGTTGGGTATTCGATCGTCTGACGGACCGCTTTCAAGACCGGCGCTTTGGTATCGAATCGGCCGAGCGCCGATCGTCCGGTTCGAGTTCAGTAGATTTTATGCCCTACCAGCCCGTGAGCTATCGCGATATGCAAGAACTTCTGGCAGCACTCGAGACCGGCCCGCAAGACGTTTTTCTCGATATCGGCTCAGGTATGGGCCGGGCTGTCTGTGTTGCTGCTATGCGTCCTTTTCGAAGCGTGATCGGAATCGAGATTTCCGATGAGCTCAGCGAGCTGGCGCGACGAAATATTCAGCG
>DATBGM010000083.1:0-30214 GCA_036557945.1 Bryobacteraceae bacterium
ATGACAAAACTGTTCGCCGAGGCGGCTGACGTTCAGCTCGTCATCGCCGATGCCGGCCAGGATAATAGCCGACAGGTCGCACAAGTTGAAACATTCATTCGGCAGCGGCCCGATCTGCTCATCGTTGCGCCCAACGAGCGCGCTGCCTTGACAGCCGTGATGGGCGACGCGGCAGAAGAGCACCTGCGCGTAATTTGCCTGGAACGCGACATTCTGCGACCGTACTACACGAGCTATGTGCATAGCGACAACGTGGCAATCGGCCGCATGGCCGGCGAGTTCATCAAAGATTATCTGGTGAAGAAATACCAGGAGCCGAAAGGCAATGTTGTCGAGATTCGCGGTCTGCTCGGGGTGGAGGGTGCGGTAAATCGCGAGAAGGGCGCGGCCGAGATATTTTCTCAATATCCGCGCATCAGGATCGTCGCCGATCCGGTGGCCGATTGGATCCAGGCGCGCGCCAAAGACCGGATGACCGAGGTTCTGCGCGCGCAATCTGCGATCGACGTGGTGTATGCGCACAACGATCCGATGGCCGTCGGCGCGTATCTCGCCGCTAAGGAGCTCGATCGCGAAAAGCAAATGATCTTTGTCGGCGTCGATGGACTTGGCGGTCCCGCAGGCGGTATCAAGAAGGTGATAGACGGCATTCTTGCTGCGACATTTGTCTATCCCCTATGTGTGGAGCAAGCGGTCGAGGTCGCGTTGAAAATGCTGCGCAATCCCTCGTTTAAACCGCAAAAGGAATACGTTGTGCCGCCGCGTGCCGTTACACCCAAAAATGCCGCTGCACTCTATCGGGAATTGACCATTTAATAAATCATGAAGCTTTGCCTAGTTGCTCTCCTTGCTGCCCTGCCCGCGTTGTCATCGGATTTTCGCCCGCCGGCCGTGCCGCTCATCACGCATGATCCATATTTCAGCGTCTGGTCCATGGCCGACCATTTAACCGACCAGCCGACGAAACACTGGACCGGAACCGTACAGTCCCTATGCAGCCTTGCACGCATTGATGGCAAGTTGTATCGCTTGATCGGTTCCACACCCCGCGGCGTCCCCGCGCTTTCACAAACGAAGCTCGCCGTGTTGCCCACGCACACGATTTACGATTTCGAAGGCGCAGGAATTGGGCTGACACTTACATTCTTCACGCCGGCATTGCCCGACGATCTTGATGTGCTTTCGCGTCCGGTCACTTACCTTACCTGGAGCATTCGTTCAACCGATAGCGGAGGCCATAAAGTAGAAATCTACTTTGATGCCAGCGCGCAGCTTGCAGTCAACACCATGCAGGAGCGTGTAACGTGGTCGCGCTACCAGCTTGAAGACCTGCATGTGCTCCGGCTCGGCAGCCAGCAACAGCCCATTCTCCAGAAATCCGGAGATGATCTGCGGATCGACTGGGGCTATTTGTATGTGGTCGCACCGCCCGCGAAAGAAGCGGCAGAAGCGGCTACTGTGCGCCCGGATGCCATCGAAGCTTTCCAAAAGACCGGCCGGGTTCCGCTCGCTGACGATCTAAAAATCGACCAGCCGTATGCACAGGAACTCCCCGTACTTGCCGAATCCGTCGATTTCGGCATGGTGACAAGCACGCCCGTTGCACACCACCTCCTGCTCGCCTACGACGATCTCTATTCGGTCGCCTATTTTGAGAGACGCCTGCGTCCATACTGGCGCAGAAATGGGATGGGAATAGATGACCTGCTGCGCGCGGCACTTGCCGATTATGCTTCGCTCGAGGAAAAAGCCAGAGCTTTCGATCGCGATCTTATGGCCGATCTTACGCATGCGGGCGGGGAAAAATACGCGCAGCTTGCCGCGCTCGCTTATCGCCAGACAATCGCAGCGCACAAGCTTGCGGCTGATTTTGACAACACACCGCTCTTCTTTTCGAAGGAGAACTTCAGTAACGGATCCATCGATACGGTCGACGTCACTTATCCGAGCTCACCTTTTTTTCTTTTGTTCAATCCAACATTACTGAAGGCGCAGCTCGAACCGATCCTGGTCTATGCAGGTCTGCCCCGTTGGAAATTTCCCTTCGCGCCGCACGATCTCGGTCGATATCCGCTTGCGAACGGTCAACAGTACGGCGCCGGCGAAGCTTCCGAACGCGACCAGATGCCGGTGGAAGAGAGCGGCAACATGCTGCTGATGGTAGCCGCTATCGCGCAGGTGGAAGGCAATGCTGATTTCGCAAAAAAATACTGGCCGGTGCTTTCCAAATGGGCCACTTATCTGAAGGAGAAAGGGCTCGATCCGGAAAATCAGCTCTGTACCGACGATTTCGCCGGACACCTGGCGCATAACGCGAACCTCTCAATTAAAGCGATCCTGGCGCTCGGCGCATATGGGCAGCTTGCGAAACGGCTTGGCGACAACAACGTTGCTCAGCAGTATCACGCGATGGCCCAGGATTTCGCAAAGCGCTGGGTCGGATTGGCGAACGATGGCGATCATTTCCGGCTTGCCTTCGATCGTGCAGGCACGTGGAGCCAAAAGTACAATCTCGTCTGGGATCACCTGCTCGAATTGAATCTGTTTCCGAAGGAAGTACTTCAGAAGGAACTCGCGTTCTATCGAGCGCATCAAAACAGGTACGGCCTGCCGCTCGATAATCGCGCCGATTACACGAAGCTCGATTGGTTGGCATGGACCGCTTCCTTGACCCAGTCGAAAGAAGGTTTTGAATCTCTCTTCAGCCCAGCCTTTGATTTTGCGAACGAATCGCCCAGCCGCGTCCCTTTAACGGATTGGTACGACACGAAAACCGGCAAACAAGCCGGGTTTCAGGCGCGGTCTGTGGTCGGCGGTATCTTTATCCAGATGTTGTACGACCCGGCAATCTGGAACAAGTACGCAAGACGTTAGCGCCGTGTCCGGCCTACGCTGCGACCGGCATTGAGACAGAAAAAATGCAACCGCCGGCCGCGTTCGATTGCAGTTCAATCGAAGCGTTATGGCGTTGCACAATAGCTTGCGCGATCGCCAGCCCCAGACCATAACCGCCCGACTCTTTGCTCCGCGAAGGATCCACACGAAAAAAGCGTTGAAAGACCCGCGTTCGCGCCTCTTCCGGTATACCGATTCCAGAATCTTCTATACGCAGAATGGCCTGGTCATCTGCCTGGTCAAGCTGAATACGAATAAACCCTTCCTCCGGCGTGTACTTGACCGCATTATCTAAAAGGATGAGCAGCATTCTTCGCAAATCGGCCGTTCGACCGGCGACGCTCACGGAATGCGCCGGAACCTGTTGATTTACAGTAAGGTTCTTGGCGGCGGCGAGCGCAGCCACATCGGAGCACACGTCTCGAACCAGCTCGCGCAGATCCACAAGGTCGACCGCAGCGCTGCTCTGTTCGACATCCGCACGAGCGAGAAACAGCAGGTCGTCGATCAGGCATGTCATGTTTTCCGACTCGCGCTGGATGCGCGCGAGCGCGGTACGATACTCTATTTCCGGTCGGGATTTGCGCAATGCGTTTTCCGCTGCGAGGCGAATAATGGCAACCGGTGTGCGCAGTTCATGCGAGGCATCGGCAGTAAAACGCGAAATGCGGGAGACAGCAGCGTCGAGCCGCGCAAGCATAGCGTTCCAGGTTTCCGTCAGTCGCTGCAGTTCGTCCCGAGTCTGCGGAACGTCGAGTCGTTCGGAGAGATTTCCAATACCGATTAGACGCGCGCGCTCGGTGATACCGTCAACGGGCAGGAGCGCTTTGCGGCTCAGCCAGTATCCGCCCCCGGCAGCGCCCAGGGCAAAGAATGGAACGGCAAGTGCGAGCAGCCAGCCGAGTAGAGTTACCGCGCGATCGGTAGCAGCGGTCGAAATGGAGAGCACTACTTTTACAGGTCCGCGATCGAGCGCGATGGAGCGCCTCACTTCGAAGTAATGTCCGCGTTCCCAGCTCTGGTGTGCTGCGACCGGCTTGTTCGAGTAAATCAAATTCTCTGAAGCATCGTAAACCATCAGCAGATGATCCTGTGGCAGCGATTTTGAGAACTCGTCCATTTCCCGAACCAGATCGGATGCATGCTCCTTCTCTTCGATATGCAGATACTCCTCAAAGCCACGCGCCTGATTGACCAGCATCGCTGAAAAATCGGCGTAAAGCATATGCCGTAAGATGAGCCAGACGATCAGGCTGAATACTATCAAGCCGACCGACAGAACGGCTGTGTACCAGCCAGCGAGGCGCGTGCGAACCGGTAGCGACTTAATCACAATTCACTTTCCTGAATGGCATAACCGATTCCGCGCACAGTTCGAATGAGGCGAGGCATTCCGGGCAGCTCAATTTTATTGCGCAGAAGGCGAATAAACGCATCCAGTGTGTTTTCCTCAATCTCAGCGTCGAATCCCCACACTGCTTCTACGATCGTCGAACGCGAGAGGACATGATTCTTGTTACGTAACAAGAGTTCCAACAGGCTGTACTCGCGAGGAGTGAGCGCGATATTTTTCGAGGCACGTGTAATCTGGCGGGTAGCTGTGTTCAACACTAAACCGCCCGCCTCCAGACACACGGGCTGCGGAATGTTACCTCGGCGGCTGACGGCCCGCACACGAGCCAGAAAAACCGCGAGTGAAAACGGTTTGGTCAGGTAATCATCAGCACCTTCGTCCAGAGCCCGGACGATATCACGAGGAGAATCGCGAGCGGTCAATACAAGCAGCGGCGTCTGCAGATGAGACTGTCGTAACACCCGCGCGACCTCAAACCCATCTCGGCAAGGCAGCATCAGATCGAGGACGATCAGATCGGAATGGCCAGCCAGTGCTGTGCGAAGCGCCTCGTCGCCATTGGTGGCAAGCGTGACGACGTGCCCTTCCTCGCTGAGAGTCGCACAGAGCAACTCCGCCATCGCCCGTTCGTCTTCAACAACGAGGATGTGCATAACCCGGCAATTCTATTTTCGCGGTTTTGAATGAAGATTTGCTGAAAGCCTGCAGTTTAGCGGAATACCGAGGTTATCTCGTGTGAGCCAATGTGACAACCGCAACGGCCAAACCGGGCAGCGTCAGCGTAGCGCGATTCAATGCTTGCTTTGCCGGAGAATTCGAAGCTGTCGTTTGGTCCACTCGCTGCCATTCTTTGGCACTCTCCGGAAGGCTGAGGGCTATATCGCGATCGCGTTTGTTGATCAAAAGCAATTTACGTATGCCGTCTTGTGTTACAAATCCAAGCGCATAAACATATGGGCTGGCTGAACGGGTATCCACGATCTTGTAAGCGCTTTTAAAATGGTCTTTGAGAAGTTGCAGCACACGCCAGCGCGCATTTGGCGCTCCGTTGTTCCAATCAACCATAGAGACACTCGGAAACTGAGTGGGGTAACCGACGAGCTGCGATTCGCCGGCAATGTCGATTCCGAGACTTGCCAAATTCCCGAAGACGTATGCATAGGTGGCGCCGGACAAATTCCAGTAACTTTGCGGAATCGGTTTTGTCACATGTCCAGGTTTGCTCTGCGCGCCATCATCAGCTGAAATAGAGCCGATCTCGTCAACGGTCGTGCGTGTCGATGGCGACAAACGCTGCCGGATCACTTCGATGTAACGGACTGTCGCGATGAAACGGTCGGCTTGCTCAAAAAACGTGTATTGCTGGACGGCCGGTGTTTCGTCCGGAGCCGGACTGGCGTAGAAATGGTACGAAATCATGTCAAGCGGAACACCGGGCTTGTGATTTTTTGGATTCAGAAAATACTCGGACATGCGCGGATTGTTCGAGGGCAGCGCAAGCGCCAGACCGACGAACTTTGTTCCCGGGGCCACACGCCTTATTGCCGATACGATCGCGTCATAGCGAGCCGTGTACTGCTCCGGCGTCATGGAGTGTTCGAAATCGACTTCGTTCAAGACTTCCCAATAATCGATTTTGAAGTGATGACCGGATTCGTGACGTTTACCAACCTCGTCGGTGAATCCGCCGTTCACATACCAACTCACCAGGCGAGCATAATAATCGGCAAGTTCCCTCATTGACGGATCGCGGAGCTCGGTACCTTTGGTGTAATCCCAGGTCGCCTGGTTGGGATCCTGCGGGTAAGCAACCGGCTTGTCCGTTTTGAACATCCAAGCCGGAATTGTGCTGAAATTCAGGATCACTGGATGCCCTTTTGTGGCGCGCAGAAAATCGAGCGTCATAGGATCGATCAATGAAAAATCCCAGGATGTCTTGCCGTTTGCCGGAGGCTCTAACTCCGCCACTCCCAGCTTCGGATACGGCAGCCAGGGCACATATCTGACGTAGTCGGCGCCAAGCTTTGCCAGGTCAGCATAGACGCGGTCATGAATGGGAGATCCGGGGCGCAAAGGAGGATTCACCACAACTTGTAGCGTCGGCAGGGTAACGGACATGCGGACTGTTTTGTCCCAATTGATTTCCACCTTTTGGGCATACAACGGAAGAATAACTGACGCTGCACATAAAAAGTAAGTCGACCGTTTCAACATGTTCTCTTAGCAAACCCGAATGGCTTCAATGCGAAGGAGCGCGGCAAGCTTTTCTAACTTGGACGCAATATGACCCACGCCAATCGCGCAGTGGTGTGCCGGTCCTTGCGCGTTCCAATCATTTATAAATCGACGCGCGCCGATTGGAAAACGATACCGGCTATTCGTATTACCGATTTCCAGAATGGGCCCGGGAACAGATTCCGCCTCGGCGATCAGGAGCTTCATGCCCAGGCGGCCCTGCACGACCGACAGGAGGGTAACCGGGCCGTGCTTAACCGACATTTCGACCGACAGACCACGGCCGATTTTTCCATGATAAACAGTCAAGGGCCGGACCTTGATCTTGCCTTCGGCAATTGCGAGATGACCGGGTCCATCGTGGCCCATCAGCACCACATCATCCAAGAAATCAGCCGCGTAATACTCCGTGAAAGAGCCGCCTGCACCGAATGCGTCCATGATCTTCATCGCCTGAGCATTCTTTACTTCGTATTCACCCGCTACCGGAATTCCTCGGGCGGTAAGCAGACTCGTGCCAAGAATGATCGAGCTGATAGCGTCTTCATTGGCATTGTTGCCGGCGCCCTTGTAATAATAGGCCAGCGACCCGAGCTGATGACGCTCTACGAGTTGATCGAGCGCCACGGCGGTTCGCGCCGCACGCTGCAACTCTTCCAGCGGACAATCCGGCTGTACGTCGAATATTTCCTGAAACTCCTTCACCCGCAGATCGATCTCGCCGTCTGTAACTCGCGCCCGTAGCGCACTTAGCTCGTCTACTTCAATCAACTCCATGTGACCGCCCAAGGTGGCACATTGCTCGGTAAGGTCGGAATAGATATCCAGCATGCCGCCGTAGTAGTGACCCATCAGGCCGAGGCGGTTGTGCTCCATAACATGAGCGACATGAGCGGCTGCAATCCAATCGACGATTTCGTTCCAAGCGATCGGATCGTCCTCCAGCATGCCTGTTATCTGCTGAAATGGAATGCCAGAACGGTCAAATACGTTTGCAATCTCAGGAACCGGACAGGCTTGACACCAGGCCAGCCACTCTCCAGTCATTTGGGTTCGGTCACCAAGACGATTAAACGATGAGTAATCAATGGCGGGACCTGGAGCTAAATTAAGTACGATTACAGGGACCTTTGCACGCCTCACGATGGGAAGTACAGTCGATGAAAGTGCGTAGGTAGTTACATATAAGAACAGTAAGTCTACGTCAGCTCGCCGGAATGCATGCCCGGCCCACACTGCTTTCTCGGGCGTATCAATTAAGCCCAGATTCACGACATCGGCCCCGGCCGACGCGATTCGATCAGCAAGCAGGGCGACATACCGGACTAGCCGCTCTTCCAGCCCGGGAAACTGTGGCCAATACGTATCGAGCCCAATACCGAACAGGCCGATCCGGAGTTGATAGGGTGCGCCTGTCTCGGTCACAAATGCGGACTTACTCTTACTGTGGACTGCCGGCATCCACTTCTTGCCTGGTAACATCGCTTGCGCGTGAGAACTGCCTGTCTTGCTGCGCATTCGTGCGCTCGGCTCTCAGTCGACGAAATTCGGCAAGAGCTTTCTCCTGCTCGGCATTCTTCCCCATTAGTTTGTACGCCTGAGACAGACGATAATATGGCACGTCATCGTGTGGATCGAGCACCGCGGCTTTTTCCAGGTGCGGCACAGCCTGCTCAGGCCGCCCCATCGCAATTTCCACTCCCGCCAGACCGACCTGCGCTTCTTCAAAATTTGAGTAGTATTTCAATGCAGCACTGAAGTATTCTTTGGCGCGTTCGAGCTGACCGGCGCGACGGTAGATCTCGCCGCTCTCGTAGGCGGCGTTGGCGTTTGTCGGATCAAGCTCAAGCTCCTTCTGAAATTCCTTCAGGGCGTCGTCTGTGCGCGAGCGGGCAAGTAGCGCGCGTCCAATACGGTAATGAACGCCGTGCCGGTCCGGGTCCATGGCCAGCACCTGCTGGTATTCCTTGATGGCCTGATCAAATGCGCCCCGACTTTCATCGGCTTCAGCCGCTGCCTGAAGGCGCCATATCGAGGACGGCGCCACCTTTGCGAGCGTCTGCAGTTTCAGGTAGGCGAAATTCGCATAGATCTTACTCGTGTGATAAAGGACTTCGGCATCCTCCGGAAACAAGCGGTTCAGCTCAAGCCCTGTTTCGACCGCGTTGTTATCCATCTCCAGTCCCGTATAGGCACGAAGAAGTTGTAATCCGCTGAGGCGCTTCAGAGGCAAATCAGTCGCCCGCCGAAACCCTTTCTCCAATCCGGGAAGTGCTTGCCGATACTCACCCAACTCCGACAGACACATCGCGAGGAGGAGATCGGTATTCGGAAGATCCGGTTTCAACTTCAATGCCCGCCGGAGTACGGGAACCGCTTCGGCAAACTTTTCTTCCTGAAAGTAGATCAGGCCGAGACGTCCGTAAACCTCTCCAGTATCGGGTGCCAACTGCCTTAACTTCTCGTAAGCCTGCTCCGCCTCCCGGTATTTGTGCTCCGCGAGCGCCCGTTCACCCTGCTCCGACAACTTTTCCAGATCCGCCGTCTCGCTCTGCGCAAATAGAAGTGGCGCGGCAACGAAGCAGAATAGCGCCCAAGCTACCAGGTAAACTTCCCTCCCAGTTGATTGATTCTACCCGGTACATTTGTACCTGTGATCTGGCCGAAATGCGTCGAGCTTGCGTCGAAGCTTGGCGTTCCCCACTGCGTATGATTAAATGCGTTAAACGATTCGAGACGCAACTGCAGGTTGATACGTTCGGTGATCGGGAAGTTTTTGAAAAGTGAAAGATCCCAACTGTTAATGCCAGGCGCGCGGAGAGTATTGCGTCCGGAACTTCCGAAAACTCCAGCTGGCGCTTGCACAAAAGCGGCGGTATTAAACCATTCATTGATGCTCTGATGGAATCCGCTCGGATAGGGATTGCCCACTACGTTGGCCCGGTTGCCGGCCAATGCATCGAGTACACCGCCGATATCGGGCGAAGTGATCGAATAGGGAAATCCGCGCTGGAAGGTGGCAATTCCGTTCACTTGCCAGTTACCGAGAGCGATATCCACTGCTTTAGGCGTATTTGTTAAGAACCGTTTGCCACGGCCAAACGGAAGATCGTAAACAAAGCTTGCAACCACGCGATGGTCTACATCGAAATCCGCCAGTCCTCGATCACGCCGCGTGTTGTGGTTGTCGATCGTGCCCTGGTATCCGCCGCCGGTGTTGCCGATACCGGCCGCCGCTGACTTGACATCGATGGCTTTCGCCCATGTATAAACTCCGGTGAATGCGAAGGGGCCGCTGCGGTGTTGTAGCGTAACATTGGCGGAATTGTAAGTAGAGTTTCCTGCCCAATCGCTGTTGATGTAAGTGACAAAATTCGGATAGGGCCGACGCGCCAGCACAGGTGCCGGATTGGCTGGATCGGCAGGAGCAAACGCCTGCGCGATATTGCGCCGCATGAGTAGGTGCGTTCCCTTATTTCCGATATAGTTCACTTCCAGCGTCGTTTTGGAATTGAGCTGCCGTTGAATGGAAAAGGACCACTGCTGCACATAGGGATTGCGCGGTTTCTCCGAAATGATCACCGCGATAAATGTATTATCGGCAGGTACCGCCACTCCTTGCACGATAGGTGGGAACAGCGAATTCGTGGTTTCGAGCGGCTGAAGCTGACCTGCTGTCTGCTTGTAATCACCGCGGCTGACATACGGGTAGATATCAGCAGAACCGTCGGTCTCGCGCAGTTCGGATGAGTCCCAGAAAATGCCGTAACCGCCGCGAATGACGGTCTTGTCGCCGCCGAACGGCCGGTATGCGAACCCGAAACGCGGCGCAAACGGCGTGAGCGAGGGATCAGTCGGATTTCTGCGGCCGCAATAGCGATAATAACTGCTGTCCCCCACAATGCCATCTTTGACCAGCGTTTGGTCCGCAATACATAGGCCGCCGCTAGGATTTGTGACATCCAGCCAGCCCATGTGATCATGCGTCTCGTATGGCACAGTGCGGAAGTCCCAGCGCATTCCGAGATTTAACGTCAACCGGGGAGTCACCTTCCAGTCATCCTGAATATAAGGAGCAAAGTACTTCAGGTTGAACTGACGCGGATTGCCCGCCACGTCAGCCGAGCTGAAGCCACCGGGCTGAAACACCGCGGCTTCGGAGTAATAGCCAAGCAGCATGTCCGCCACCGGATTTCCGGTAACAAATCCGTTGAAGGTAAAGTTGCCGAGGAAGTTATTTGCGAGATCGCGATTCAGTCTCCAGCTCCGGTATTCCGCGCCGAAGCCGAGTGTGTGGTTGCCTCTTACCCAGGTGAGCGAATCAGCAAAATCCCACATCGGCTGGTTACTTGCCGTATAAGCATTAATGGCACCCCCGACTCCCGAGAATCCGCCTCCTGTCAGCCCGACACTTGGATACACTCGTTGCTCCGGAGTCAGATTCGTAAACACGCCCGAAAGGCCGAGCGCCGAGATATCGGCCGGGTCGGCTGGATATCCACCCTGATTGGCTGTTGCCTCAAGATAACCGAAGCGAAATTGGTTCACGACGGTGGGTCCGAGTGTAATCGTATGAGAAACAGCCCAGTTGGTTGTATCTTCCACAAAGAAGTTTTGTCCTACAAGAGGATTGATGGCAAGCTGGGTCAGCGTATTGACGTCAAAGTTTGATTTCGTTCCTCGAGCAAAGATCGTGCCGAACTTGCCGAGATTCTGATCAAGGCGATACGTCTGCTGATCCACATCATTCGGCAGCGACGTCGTCAGCCGGTAATTACCCTGGGGCGCGCTGATATTGGGGGCCGGATAGAACTTTTGTACAGCCAGATTTGCCAGCCGCGAAAAACGATTTTGCGGGACCGTGTTGTTAGGAAAGTTTGCGCCCGTGAGCGGATCGAGAATCGGTGTCGAGAAGTGCCCCGACAACATCGTCGGCGAAGGCACGGTATAGAACTGATCGATTCCGGAGCGAATGCGCGTCCCCTCGTAGTTCGCCATAAAGAACGTCTTGTTGCGGCCGTCGTACAGTTTTGGTATCCAGACCGGGCCCGTCGCAACGAAACCGAACTGGTTCTGACGCAGTGGCGGAATCTTCGCCTGGAAAAAGCTGCGGGCGTCAAACGCATTATTTCTGTTGAATTCGAACACCGCGCCGTGAAAATCGTTGGTTCCGCTGCGGCTGATGATATTGATCTGATTGGCGCTGAAGCCGTATTCGGCGGAGTAAGTTGCGGTTTGCTCTTTGAACTCCTGGATGGCGTCGACCGACAACACAACTGCCGGCGTGTTTAGCGAGGTATCGGTGTTGACCATTCCGTCCAGCAAGTAATTGTTCGAGGTTGGCCGCGAACCGTTGATGCTGATCGCGTTTCCTTCGCCTTGCCGCATAGAACCCTGCTCACCGTTCGTTTGGACGGCACCGGCGCCAAGAAAGAGCAACTGCAGAAAGTTCCGCCCGTTCAGAGGGAGCTGCGTGACTTGGCGCTCATTTACGACCTGCCCCACGCTCGATGTTTCCGTTTCGACAGCAACCTGCGAAGCCTGGACCGTCACGGTTTCCGTGGTAGCGCCTACCGAGAGCATCAAGTCGACACGCTGCACCTGGTCCACATTCAGGCGAATGTCCGATTGCTGAGCTGTGGAAAAACCCTTTTGCTCTGCAGATACCATATACGACCCGACCGGTAGCAGCGTGAACGAATAGTCCCCCGAGCCGGACGTGACCGTATCGCGCGTCAGGCCGGTGCCCTGATTTTTAATCGTCACTTTGACCTGAGGAAGAACGGCCCCCGAAGAATCCCGTATGGTTCCGGTGATCTGGCCTGTAGCCGTCTGCCCCGGCATCTTTCTCGTTGTGGCAAGCAAAGGCAGAAGAATAGTAATGATCGCAGCGATCCGTCTCATTGTCGACTTCCCCCCGACTTAGCGAGTCTAGGCGGAGACGAGGCGCAGGTAAACAGTTTTCGTAATGGCCGGGGAAGTTTTGCAATGCAATACAGACACGCGATTCGCCTGACGCGGTAAATACTTGCATGCTGTAGAGTTCGCCGGCGCATTTGCGTCCATGTCTCGCTGCGAAAAATGCGGAATTTCACTGCTCGTTTTGCAATGTGAATCGGGCGAAAGGCTTTCTGAATGTTGCTTAACCCGGCGCGTCTGCTGTAGCATGCCGTCTGGATCATGTTTCTTTTTCTGGCATTCGTTGCAGCGTTTGCTTCGCCCGCTCAGCTGGACAACCTGCGGCAGAGTTTTGTAAAACCGCCCGATGGCGCACGCATTCTGATGCGCTGGTGGTGGTTTGGGGGCGCGGTGGAACCGGCAGAGCTCGAGCGAGAACTACGTGCAATGAAAGCAGCCGGAATTGGCGGCGTGGAGATTCAGCCTGTCTACCCAGTCGCACTGGATGATGCCGAACACGGATTCAACAACAGGAACTATCTCTCGCCCGAGTTTCTCGATCGACTGCGATTCGCAGCCGGCACGGCACGCGGGCTGGGGCTGCGCGTGGATATCACACTCGGCAGCGGTTGGCCCTATGGCGGTCCTGCGACCCAGGTCGCGCATGCTGCCGGACGCCTTCGAGTCGAGCGTGTCAATGTGCCCGAAGGTGCGGGTTCGATACCGCTTCCCGCTCTGGAAACTGGCGAGCGGCTCATTGCGGCGTTTATCGGCGGCGAACAGGTCCGAAACATTCAGGGGACTCGGATCGAGTTGCCGGAAGGACTTGCCGGCAAGGACGTGCTGATGTTTTTTATCGCGAGCAGGACCGGACAGCAGGTGAAACGCCCTTCTCTCGGCGCCGAAGGTTTTGTGCTGGACCACTACGAGGCAAGTGCAATCGCCAATCACTTGAAGATTGTCGGCGAGCCGCTGCTGCATGCATTCGGCGACACTCCGCCGTATTCCGTTTTCAGCGACAGCCTGGAAGTATACGGCTCCGACTGGACCACCCGTTTTCTCGACGAGTTCCGGAAGCGCCGTGGCTATGATCTGGAGCCATACTTACCGGAATTCATTGATGATACCGGGCGGCGAACTCACGCGTTGCGTCACGACTGGGCCAAGACTCTTACGGAGCTCGCTGAAGACAACTATCTCAAGCCGGTCCGCGAATGGGCACACGCGCACCGCACGCTTTTTCGCTCTCAGACGTATGGCGAGCCGCCGGTTATTCTTTCAAGCAATGCCGACGTTGATTTGCCAGAGGGCGAACATGGACCATTGTGGCGGCGTTTCAGTGCTGCGCGCTGGGCGTCTTCGGCGGGCCATTTATACGGAATGCCGGTTATCTCGACCGAGACCTGGACCTGGCTGCACTCGCCCGCCTTCCGTGCCACGCCGCTTGACCTCAAGGCGGAAGCGGACCGGCATTTTATCGAAGGCGTCAATCAACTCATCGGACATGGCTGGCCGTATTCGCCGCCCTCGGCAGGTGAACCCGGATGGCGCTTTTATGCAGCCGGCGCGTTCAACGATCACAATCCCTGGTTTCTGGTGATGCCGGATCTCGCGCTCTATCTGCAGCGCATTAGCTTTCTGCTCCGGCAAGGCAAACCGGTGAATGATATTGCGATCTACGTTCCGACTGATGATGCCTGGGCTCGACTTGCACCCGGAAAGGCCGCGGTCGACGAAATGGCGGACTCGCTGCTCGGTCCCGTCCTGGTTCCCGCAGTGTTGAATGCGGGCTATAACTTCGATTTCATCGACGATCGCGCGATTACGGCTGTCGGGATTCCGTACAGGATGGTCATACTGCCGGGCATCGAGCGCATGCCGCTCGCTACGCTGGAGCGCCTCCGTACCTATGTAGAAAACGGTGGTCAGCTGGTGGCTACCCGTTCGCTGCCGTCGCTTGGGCCCGGTTTGCTCGAAGAAGAGAGGGATTCAGGGCGCATCGGCGAGCTCGCAAAAGCGCTGTTTGCGGCAGATGGTAAGAATGCGCGTTTGATCGAAAACGAGCAGAGCCTCTCAAGCGAGCTTCAAGCGCTGCTGGCTCCAGATTTTCTGGCCGGCAATGCCGCTCCCGCCATCGGATTTGTGCATCGTAAGCTACCGGAGGCGGACATCTACTTTGTCGCGAATGCTTCGAATCATGCTATTGACACCCAGGCATCCGTTCGCATCGCCGAACTTGAGCCGGAGCAGTGGGATCCATTCACGGGCGAGATTAAGGCAATTGACTATCAGGCGCAAGGTGACCGCACGAAATTTGCGCTGCAGCTTGCGCCATACGAATCGCGCATTTTCGTATTCAGTAAGACGCTGCATAAGAAAGCAGCCGGGGAGATCAGCAGCAGCCCTGCCGTCCTCGATTTGAGCACCGATTGGAAAGTAACATTTACGCGTTCCGGTAAGACCATCCAGATGCCGCGCTTACGATCGTGGACAACCGAGGAAGAAACACGCTTTTACTCGGGCGAAGCAGTTTACGAGAAGCGTGTAACGCTCTCGAGTTTGTCCAGCAAAAAGATCATTCTGGATTTCGGACGCGGCACGCCAGCGGAACCAGGCTCAGGCTCAACTCCTGGAATGCACGCGCTACTTGAAGGACCTGTTCGTGAAGCGGCAATTGTATTCGTTAACGGCGCGCGGGCCGGAGCCGTCTGGCACCCGCCATATGCACTGGATGTCACGCGCTATGTTCATCCGGGCGACAATCTGCTCCGCATTCAAGTGGCGAATCTCGCCATCAACGAGATGGCCGGACAAGCCCAACCAGATTACCGCTTGCTCACTTTACGTTATGGCGAGCGGTTCGTGCCGCAGGATATGAAAGATTTGAAGCCGCTGCCTTCCGGAATACTCGGCCCGTTGAAACTGCTTATGTATTAGGTTGGGCGGCATCCCGCTTCATCCATCGATATGCGGCCAGCGAATTCTTCCAGAAATACTTTTCGGCAGCAGCGCGACCCTTCTTTTCAAAATACGGGCGCACCGCTGCGAGCACTTGCGAGTAAGTGCCGAATGGATCGCTGTTCGGCCAGTCGCTTCCGTACAAGAGCCGGTCTTCGCCGAACGCGTTCCAGAGCTGATCGACCACTTCCTCTCTGTTCTTCAATTGCAACACTTGCGAAACTTTGACGAATACCTGCGGACGCTCTCCTAATTTGCGCAGATCCGCTTCGTAAGCTTGCCGGGCCGCGGCTTCACGGGGAACCTGTAAGTTTGGCAAATGATCGATGATAATGCGCAACTCCGGCACGATATCCGTCAAGCGAACAACCGCGTGAACCAAGGCCGTATCAGGATTCGCGGTATCGAGGACCAGCCCGGCCTGCGCAAGCACGCGCAGGTCATCGGTGAATGCACGCTCGGCAATGCGCGCGGCCAGATCGCGGTCCCATAGGTTGCCGTACCGGATACCGCGAAAAAGCGGATTCCGGTGAAAACGCTCCAACTGCTTACGAAATTCCGGCTTTCCGGGTTCGAGATCGCCAACCGTGCCGACAATGATCGGATTCGCCACTGCAATATCGAGAACCCACTGATTGTCTTCGAGCCACGGACTCGCTTCCACCTCGATCGCGCCCACCACGCCCAGCGGCTGCGCAAGTTTCATATAGCGCGCAGGAAGCGCGGGCTTGTACAAAACCGGATCGTCCTTCGCCGGCCACGGAACGCCTTGCGGGCGGCTGGTATCGAACAGGTGAATGTGCGTATCGATGATCGGGATCGGCGCGTGGCCGGCGAGCGGTACGGCGGATGCGGCAATGCCGGCGAATTGGCGGCGAGTCATCTGCTCATTTCACTAGATGCACAGAAGAGATAGTGACAGGCCCGAGCAACCCCGATTCGAGCAGCGGAGAATCTTTCGTATAAGGCCGATAATCGGTCCACGTGTACGTTTTGGTCGCGGAAGGCTGCTGGTCGCCGATGATGCGATTTGGCCAGAGATTCGTCACTTTTATTTCGAGCCGGTTTGCGCCGGGTTTCAACAGCTCGGTCATGTCCGCGCGGAATGGCGGCTTCCAGAGTATTCCGCCAAAGGGAGTGCCATTCAGCGAGACTTCGGCAATCTCACGTACCGCACCGAGGTCCAGTATCAATTTCGCACCCTGCTGGAACCAGGCTTGCGGCGCTTGAATTTCCTTGCTGTAAGTGGCTGTACCCGAAAAATACTTCACGCCATCATCGCTCGAAGTTGTCCAGGAGACAAGTTTTTCGAACATTGTTTCGGATGGCGCGCCCCAGTTCGGTGGAAACGCGATTCGCCAGGGGCCATCGATTGATGCGAGTTCTGAATTCACCGCAGCGGGCATGGTGCGCAAAGGAGCGGAAGCCGGGTGCCGGAACGCAACAAACACCGAACCATCCGGATCAAGGTGCAAAGGCACCGTAGTACGGCCATTCTCGAATTTATAATCTGCAGGCTCAATGAGGCCTGTATCGGGATGCCACAATTCGGCCTCCTTGCCCTCCAGACGAAAGCGTGTTTCGAAATCTTCCGCCCGGTTCTTCTGATTGGCGACGAAGTAAAGATCTAAACCAGGCGCCTGCCGGTGCAGCCAGACGAGCTCGCTATCGATATGCGGGCGATTGTATTCGAAATCGGGCGGAATTTTCTCCTGATCGAAAATCTCCTGCACCGTTCTGCCCCAATACACTTTGCCTTTGCCGTAAGGATGTTCGGTGATGCTCTTGCCGTCAACCGCGCCCCAGACTTCGTTTGCAATCCTTCGCAATTCGGTGTCCCCAGCCGAATAGTCTGCAAGGCTCGGCGATTGACGCGGACGGCGTGCAATGACGATTGCTCCAGCCGCGACCAGGTCTCGGATTTTGCGCAGCACGGGCACCGTCAGATCATCCATGTCAGCGGGCAACACGAGCGCCCGGTAGGACATGCCGCTCTGAAGTACAACGCGCCCGTTCTCTACGGACATCTTGTTCAGGAGCACGTCCGCATTCACGTAATCGTAGCTATAGCCCGCAGGCGGAGCAGGCTGCATTTCCTTCCAGAAGGGCACAGTGGCCGGGGCCCCTTCACCGTAAAAGTAAGCGAGATCGGCAACATATTTTCCTTGCTGCAGCAGATACGAGCTGCGCGCGAGATATGTGTTCCAGGCGCGCGCCTGTTCGGCCCACGTAATGTTGCGTGTGTAGTGTTGGCCGAACATCCAGAGCGTGATACCTGGCTTGTGCGCATCGTCAGTAAACGGTTGGTGATCCGAAGTGTGAAAGACGATGCGATTGACGCCCATTGCGAGATGGCGATCGGCCAGAGGCTTCAGATAAAACGGCGATTGCCCCCACCCGGGAATGAATGGCATCGAAGTGAACGACTCGGTGGCAACCAGCGGCTTGCCGTAGATATGCGCAGCGGAAGCCGCTTCGTGCACATCGGCATCGTGCGCGGTCGTGTCGTTCTGCCCGGGTACCGGAACCCAGAATTCACCCATTGGGATATCTACCTGCCCTTTGTTTAACAGTCCGTCGCCATTCGTCGGCAAATCGGTACCCATCGCTTCGGCATATAATCCGGTGCCGCGATTGCGAAAGTATTCTGCCGCGGCGCCGTAATGGTTTTCGGCGAGCAGATCGGCAATCGTGCGGCGAAAATCCCAAAGGAAGCGGTCGCTCACATCCGAGCTTTCGACAATTCGTCCGGTCAGCACGGGCAGATATGGAGTCGGATCGTAGCCACGCCGCTTACGAAATTCGCTGAGCATCTCTTCGGTCCAGTTCTCTTCACCCGCTTCCCAACTGTCCATCAAAAAATAACGAAAACTCTTGCCGAAATACGCGCCGAGCGCGCCGGAGATCATATCGGTGTACGTGCGTACATACGATTCGACATCTGCGTGACTCAACTTGTCGACCTCGAGCCCTGTCGCCTCCGGCGTTGCAGGATGATTCTTCTCGCCGGTGAGCGAATAGCCCATGCGAAGAATCACCCACTGCCCGGGAGGCACGTCCCAGGAAAGAGTGCCATCCTGGCGCATCTTCGACGTGAGATCGACAACGTCTTTGCGAGCGATTACCTCCGTTGCCGGAACCGGCGGTGTAGGTCCGGCATCTGAGCCGAGCAGCGTGCCGAAGCTGGCTTTGTCTTCCCAGTAGTTAACGCGCGGCGTGGATAACAGCTCGATCTCAGCCAGCTTGAAAGCACGCTCGGGCGGCATCCCGAACATCGCCAGTATCGGGTTCGGAGCCGGAGCCGCAACTATCAGTCGGTAGAAGCGCGCGGAGGTTGCTGGAAACTCGTATGTGCGAGCGGGAAAATTGCCATGCACCGGACCTGGCAAAGTCACGATCGTGGTCCAATTCGTGCCATCATTGCTCGACTCAAGCCGGCCATCCGGCAAATTCACGCCGAAAGGGAACAGTCCGGTGCCGGCGGTGAGTGAAAAAGCTTGTGCGCGAAACGGCTGCGCGAATTCAAACTGAATCCAGGCCTCTTTCGCACCGGCGGCAAAGGGCAGCGACATC
The DNA here is from genome assembly GCA_036557945.1 of Bryobacteraceae bacterium. GTDB lineage: Bacteria > Acidobacteriota > Terriglobia > Bryobacterales > Bryobacteraceae > Bog-105. The sequence goes on from DATBGM010000083.1 coordinate 18,914, forward strand.
GTTTGGCTGCGATCGCCATCCATCAGCTTAGTTGTATCGATTGCGCCCGCGCTCGAGGTAATAACGGGATGCAAATCAGCCATGCGAATTTCGTGGTCCGGCAGACGATAGGCAATCACCACCGTATCCGCATAGAAAGTGGGCTCCTGTGCGGGCGGCGAGGGGGCATTGGGAGTCGGTGGCGTAGTGCTTGTCTGCTTTGCTCCAGGCAGACCTTTCATTTCGGGTACTTCAAACGACGGCGGCGCAGGTAGGTCCTGAAATTTGCCGTTATTGAAAGGCGGATGGGTAAGAATGCCGGAAAATTGCTTCGGCCCTTCGACGCGCGTTTCGCTCCAAACATATTTCTTCATGCCCTGTTCCGGCTTGACCCACGGGCCGGCTGTTTCGCTCCAACCTCCGGACGCAGCCATCGTCATCTCGAGCCCCAGGCGGTCCGCTTCAGCCGCTGCATGCCGGAAAGCGTCCTTCCAATCGGGTGTCATCCATACCAGCCGCTTATCGGTGAACTGCGGGACACCGAGACTGCCGTCAAACATCTGCATACCCCCGATTCCGACACGCTTCATCCATTCGAGATCGGCGGTAATACCTTCCTTCGTCACATTACCGTTCATCCAATGCCACCAGACGCGCGGCTTGGCGGAATTTGGAGGATTCTTGAAGTTCGTTTCGAGATCAGACGGCGCGGTCTGCGCGACAACAATCGCGGTCAGGCATAAGGAACCGAGCAAAAGACGCGGCATGACGCATAAGTTTAAATGCAAACGCGGATGCGTGCAACCGAAAAGTGACCTGGTGTACTGAGTTAGAAGTTCTTCCGATTGCGGCCACGGCTACGCTCGATTCACGCGTGCTCGGGCCAGAGTCTTCCGCTACGATCGCCGCCAGTGCCGCTTTCCAGTCCGCGAACCGTACGTTGCCCACAACGCCTACTACGACGCAATCCGCAAAGGCAAAAAAGGAAATGGCGGCCGATCTTCTGGCGCTCGCAGGAGCACTCGCCGGAATCATGCTCGGCTACCTCGCGGCTCGAACCATTGCGGGTCTGATCCTGGACTATCGCCCGTCGCCGGAATCACTTGCGCGTGCGCCGTTGCGCTCGCCTTCGCCATGGCCATAGCCGGCAGTTTCGTTCCTGCCGCGCGGGCGTTGCGCGTAGATCCGTTAATGGCAATACGCGCCGAGTAGCAATCGCCATATAAGAAATTCGTATCCCGTGGATCAAAATTTCGCGCTTTACGGGCAAGCCTGAAATATCAGAAAATTACTACACAGATCACCGTTCGTTATTCCGGTGCTCCTTGTTTCCTCACCATGTTGTGGCTTGCTGCCGTGCCGGATTTCCGGATACGTCGGCTGGAAACGGTGCCTTCGTTTCGGCTGTCTGCTCGAAGAAATTCACTGAAGGAAACATGTATTTTTCTCGCGCTACCTTTATCATCTGTCCTTTTCTAGCCTTCTCGTTGTGCCGGGCGCAATCGACACCGGCCGGAGATCAGAACGCGCCGGCTGCGGCCCCGGCGCAAACGACCGCTGCTCCCGTACCGGCCACAGCATTGTCCACAACATCGGTCCGCTGGAATGGCATTGATTTTTCCGGCATGTTCGATGGCTATTACGCCTTCAACAACAATCATCCGGCGAACGGCTTTAACAACCTCTATAACTTCAACGATCACACGGATCAGGCGGACCTCAATTTACTGAAAATGACGGTAAGCCGGGATCCGGATCCGATCGGATTCCGCCTGGATGTCGGTCTGGGACGAGCGATGCAGATCATGCATACGCCTACACCCTACCCGGACGGCTTTCGCTTTATCGAACAAGCCTACATCAGTGTGAAGCCGAAGGGCTGGAAGGGCTTCGAAGCGGACTTGGGCGACTTCGTGACATCGGCGGGCGCGGAAGTTATCGAATCGCGGGATAACTGGAACTACACTCGCTCGCTGCTCTTCGCATTGGCGATTCCGTACTATCACTTTGGAATTCGCACGTCAATGCCCATTGGCAGCAGCCTGACGCTCGGACTGCAGGTCGTGAACGGCTGGAACGCAATTGTCGATCAGCACGGTAACAACATGCAGACGGTTGGATTGACGGGCGCGATTGCACGTAAGAAGTTCACCTGGAGCCACAACTACTACGTCGGTCCGCAGTACAACGTTGCAGCGAAGGGGAATCGCAACCTTTACGACACGACCCTGCTCCTGACGCCAACGGATCGCATCAGCGCATATTTAAACTTCGATTATGGTCAGCAACACGCGCAGCCGACCGGATTAAATCATTGGATCGGGTTCGCCGCGGCTGCGCATTTTCAGTTGACAAAACGAATCGCGTTCAGTCCGCGAGCCGAGTATTACAACGATTCATCCGGTTTCACGACTGGAGTTGTACAAAAGCTGCACGAGGTAACCTTTACAGGCGAATATAGAGTCCTTGACGGCATTCTGGCGCGCGCCGAATACCGGCACGACGGATCGAACGTGCCATATTTCGACCATGGTTTGCAATCCGCTGTATCGAAGACGCAATCTACCGTTACATTCGGCCTGATCGCCTGGTTTCCCGTGAAGCACTAGACGGCGTTTGCGTCGACACTTTGGGCCGTGGATCGCTTAACGTGCGTTTTTCCTGAGATCGATACGGATGTTCAGACCGCCAATCCGCTTATCGGCAGCGCCATAGTAACCGAGTAACTGCAGGCCATGGCTCTCCGTCGTAGATAGCGGAATCGCGCCCTCGAGAAAGACCACGTTCGGCACGTTGCCACTCGTCTCCCAGGGAAGATTCGGATGGGCGAAGGGCTGACCGGCACGCGCGATCAGCTTGCGCGGATCACGTAGGTCGAATAAAGCCCAGCCTGGGCGGTATACCAGTTGCTCATCTGCGCCGTTGTACAACAGCAGAATTCCTTTGTCGGTGAAAAAAGGCGGCGGGCCGGGCTCCATTACGCGCGAGTCGAATGCCCCGGGCCTTCGGTCGAGCACTGGTTTTTTCGTGGCGTCAGCCCAGTGTAGTAAATCGTCCGAAGAAGCAAGACCCATGTAGTCTCGGGCTTTTCCGTCGGCGTCTGTACGGGTTCCAAGATAGTACATCCACCACTTACCACCGACCTTTTTGTTTAGAATTGCGCCGGATTTCGTCCATTGCGTATTCCACGCGCCTTTGTAGGCAGGTAAGATGACACCCTTTCGCTCCCAATGGAGTAAGTCTTTCGACGTAGCAAGACATAGCTGAGCCGAATGCAGATCGTAGCCAGTATAGGTGAGATAGTAAGTGCCACCTATCTTCACGAGTCGCGGGTCCTCCAGGCCGCCTCCTTTTTCGTAGCTGGTCTCAGGAGAAAGCAGAGGCTCCGCGCGCACCGCGAAATGAACGCCATCGTTGCTTTCGGCGTAGCCGATCCGGGACACGTGCTGCCGGTCCTGGGCACGGAACAGAAGCACTGTTTTGTTTTCTACCTTGATCGCTGCCGGGTTGAAGAGGCCGAACTCCGTCCACGCGGGCCCTGGCTCAAGGAGTGGATGATCAGAGATGCGCTCGGCGTTTACTGTAATGGTTTGCGATGCGAGCGGCGCTCCCGCCAGTAGCAGAATTCCTATGTAATTCGATAATCGAAAATCGCGCGGCAATTGAGGTAACCATAGTAACCAAACCGTCCGTCCTCCAGCGGAAGCGGGCCGGAAAGGGGTTTGGCCGTGGCATGAGACGTGTCGAATAGCCAGAGCCTGGCGTCGCCGTGTCTGTCTGAAGCCCCGCCGCGTCATTTCCCGATGCCGTGTTATTCCACGCGGTAATTGGGCGCTTCTTTGGTGATGATGACGTCGTGCACGTGTCCCTCGCGCAAACCGGCGAAAGTTACTCGCAGAAAGCGTGCGCGCTCCTGCAGCTCTTTAATGGTGCGGCAGCCGCAATAGCCCATGCCGGCGCGCAAGCCTCCGACAAGCTGATACGTCATCTCGGCGAGCGGTCCTTTGTATGGCACGCGACCCTCGATACCTTCGGGAACAAGCTTTCCGTTGGCCGCCTGCGAGTACCGATCGGAGCTGCCCTGCGGCATTGCGCCGAGCGAACCCATGCCGCGATAACTTTTGAATGTGCGGCCTTGATAAAGGATGGTTTCGCCGGGACTCTCGTCTGTTCCGGCAAGCAGGCTGCCGATCATCACGGAATCCGCGCCCGCTGCAATCGCTTTTGTGATGTCGCCGGAGTATTTAACCCCGCCGTCGGAAATCAGCGGGATGCCGGCCTCGCTAGTAGCACGTGCGCATTGCGCGATGGCCGTGATCTGCGGAACACCCGCGCCGCTCACCACCCGCGTCGTGCAAATCGAGCCCGGTCCAATGCCGACTTTTACACCACTCGCGCCCAGCCGGATCAGATCGCGCGCGCCTTCATAGGACGCAACATTGCCCGCCAGCAATTCCAGATCCGGACAGGATTTCTTGATCGCCTTAATGGCATCCATCACACGCTGGCTATGTCCGTGGGCGGAATCGATAGCGACCAGATCCACCTTTTTGCGCACTAACTCCTGAGCGCGTTCGAGAAAGTCTCCCGTCGCACCCACTGCCGCCGCAACCCGCAATCTTCCCTGATCATCTTTGGCGGCATTCGGATATTTCAATTTCTTCTGAATATCTTTGACAGTGATTAGTCCCTTAAGAGCGTATCCGTCATCGACAACCAGGAGCTTTTCGACCCGATGTTTGTGCAGAATCTTCTCCGCTTCTTCGAGCGTGGTTCCGACGGGAACCGTAATCAGGTTCTCCTTCGTCATGACTTCGGCGATCGGAAGATCGTAGCGGGTTTCAAAGCGCAGATCGCGATTGGTCAGAATGCCGACCAGCCTGCCGTTCTTCGTCACGGGCACGCCAGAAATGCGATAGCGGCTCATCAGATCGAGTGCTTCGGAAATTTTGCGCTCGGGCTCGATAGTGACGGGATCAACAATCATGCCGCTTTCGCTGCGTTTGACGCGATCCACCTCTTCGGCCTGCTTCTCTATCGCCATATTTCGGTGGATAATTCCGATGCCGCCCTGCTGCGCGAGCGCAATCGCCATGTGCGATTCGGTCACCGTATCCATAGCCGCGCTGATGACGGGAATTTTCAGCTCGATTTTCGGAGTCAGCCGGGTTGTAGTATCGGCTTCAGCAGGAGCAACTTGGCTGTATGCGGGCTGCAGAAGGACATCGTCGAAAGTAAGTCCTTCTTCGATCACCTCAGGAATCATGCGGTATTTTCATCGTAACAACTGGTAGTAACGCGACGGAGTTACGCTACGGCCGCAACAATGCGCCTGCGAAGCGGTCCGGGCAGTTAGAACATCTTTGAAAGTTATACTGAGAGCCGTGCAACCGGTCGGCCGCTATCAGATCGATTCCGAAATCGGCCGCGGCGCTATGGGCATTGTGTATAAAGCGCACGACCCCGCAATCGGCCGGACGGTCGCCATCAAGACGATCCACCTGGCCGACTTGACGGACGCGGAGGCACGGCAGCGTACCAGCGAAAGCCTGCTGCGTGAGGCGCAGGCTGCCGGGACACTTTCGCACCCCCATATCGTCACAATTTTCGACGTGCTCCAGCAGGACGATTTCGCCTACATCGTGATGGAGTTTGTGCCGGGCTCGTCACTCGATGAAATGCTCGCAGCGCGGCAATTGCCCGATCGCGGAGACCTGTTGGTATATCTGCGGCAGGTCGCCGACGCACTGGATTATGCCCACAGGAAGGGCATTGTCCATCGCGACATAAAGCCCGCGAATATACTAATCACTGCTTCGGCTCGCGCAGCAAAAATCACGGATTTCGGCATTGCGAAAACAATTTCGCAGGAGATCACGCATTCGGGCAACATGATGGGGACTCCTGGTTACATGTCTCCCGAGCAGATAGAGGGGAGCCCGGTTGACGGGCGCACCGATCAATACTCGCTGGCAGTAGTTGTTTACCAGCTTCTCTCAGGCGAGAAGCCGTTTACGGCTGAGACGGTACCGGCGCTGCTGCACAAGATATGTAGCGAGGAGCCGCAGCCGATCGAACGAATCAACCCGGCCTTGAGCGCGACAGCCGGAAGGGTTCTGCAGCGTGCTCTTGCCAAAAAACCGGAAGGCCGGTTTCCCTCGGTCAGCGACTTTATCGGAGCGCTCTCGATCGCGCTCGCCGAGGGTCCGCCGGTCGCGGCGAGCACTCCCACTGTCCTTTTGCAGGCGCCGCCCGAGGCGGAACGAAGCTCGAAAAAAATGGCGCTGGTGGTAGTTCTTTGCTTCGCTGTGGCGGCGGCGATCGTATTCATTGTGCGGCTGAATTCGGGCACACCCGTTCCGGTGCAGGTGCTCGAAACGCAATCCGCGCCGGCAGCCACGCCGCCTCTGTCATCTGCACCAGCGAAACCGACTTCCGGCTCTTCCACTGCCGCTGATTCAGCCAAAGCCACGGACCAGGCGCCACCTCCCGCAACTCCGTCTGCAAATACGCCCGCACCGGCTTCCGCCAAATCAGAGGCTGCGCCGGAGAAATCGGCTACGACGTCCACCCCACACCCAAATGGGGTGATTGTGCCGGCGATCCCTCCCGCTCAACTTGGAACGAGAACGGCTGATATCGATCTCGTGAGCGAACCCGCCGGCGCCAGGATTGTAGTGGACGGGCGCGCGGATGCAACATGCAATGCGCCGTGCACGATGGCGCTCCCCACCGGGCGCCACACGCTTTCGGCAGAGCTGAAAGGCTACGCCGTGGCGCGTCGTATCTTCGTTCTTCCCGATGAGCGCACGCTCTATATTCCACTCGCGCAGAGCAGCGGCACCCTGGTGCTGACATCAACGCCGAGCGGTGCAAGTGTAACAGTTGATGGCAAGCTTTTCGGACACACGCCCGCCACACTGCACCTGGCGCCCGGCATTCACGAAATTATCCTTGCGCGCGGCTCGATTGAGCACCGCGAGCGGGTCAACATCGAACCCGACAGTTTTCAAACACGCAGCATTCGCTGGTGAAGGAAGCGCGGAGTTAACGCAATCCGCCACCTGCGTAGATCGTCTCGCCCGTGAGCCATCCGGAGTCCGTCGATGCCAAAAAGACGGCGAGCGGCGCGATATCCCCCGGCTGCCCAATTCGTCCCAGCGGCGTCTGCTTTTCGGCGATGGTTTGGAAGTCGGAACCGATAACGCCGGCAGTGTGCGTGCCTTCCGTTTCCACAATGCCGGGATTGATCGAGTTCACGCGAATTTTCTTCGGTCCCAGTTCCTTTGCGAGCACCCGCGTAATCGCATCCACCGCGCCTTTTGTTCCTGTGTAGACGGCGCTTTGCGGCGGTGTGAGCTGCGTCACCAGAGAACTGATGTTGATCACGCTGCCGCCGTCGCCGTCAAAGTATCTGCCTGCTTCCCGTGTTGCTAATAGCAAACCGAGCACGTTGACGTTGAAGTGGCGGTGAAACTCCTCTTCGGTAATCTGGTCGAGCGCGCCAAACGTGTAGACACCGGCATTATTTACCAGCACGTCGATACGTCCGAACGCTTTCTTCGTTTCGGAGAAGAGGCGCTGGACATCGTCCGCTTTCGCGACGTCACCCTGCACCGCAATAGCCTTTCCTCCCTTACCGGTGATCTCAGAAACAACACGCGCCGCGTCTTCTTTTGCCGATGAATAGTTGACCGCTACCGCCGCCCCTTCTTCGGCGAGCGCCTTTGCGATACTTGCGCCGATGCCCTTGGACGCACCCGTTACGACTGCTACTTTGCCCGCAAGCTTAGACATTTCCGTTCCCTCTTTTCCGCTGCCTACTTGATATTTCGACAACTGTCTAACAGGATGCCTCCTGCCGGCGAAAAGATTCGACGGTTCTCGGCGGCGGTACACAGAGGAATTCAGAAAACGTATACCGATTTCTACGTTACTCAACGGAAGTTTTCGACGAGGATGATCTCGCTGCTGACTTGATCCCATTGCGTGTGCAATATTTCACGGCCGTCCTGGCGCACCGCGAATCCGGAATCGGAAAAGGGCGGCGGTTTCTCAAGACGGGTCACGCGCTCGGCGCGCTCTGAAGAAAACCGGTACAGGTCGATCGCAGCGCTATCCGGAGGCACGGGAGAGACGAGGAACAGGCCCTCGCGCGCCACGCCCCAGTTCCCCCAATAGCCCGGCTGAAGCGCATCGGTCACGACCCGCTCGTTGCCGCCCGTAGCCCGAACTGACCAGATTCCGGCGAGATCACGTCCCTTGGCATAGAACACGCGTTTTCCATCGGGCGATTCGAATGCCGAAAAGCCGCCTCGGTGCGTCAATTGGACGGGCGGGGCGCTCTCGTTCACGGCATTAGAAGCGATTTTCCAGACCTGCCAGCGAGCGCTGCGGTTTGATGCGAAGTAAAGCCACCGTCCATCACGGGACCAGCTTGGAAGAACATCTTCGGCCGGGTCAGAGGTGACGCGGCGCGGGGGACCGCCGTTGGCGCTGACAACGTAAATATCGGGATTTCCGTTCGGCCGTGAATCGAAGGTCACGAACTGGCCATCCGGAGACCAGCGCGGCGTCCCGGTCAGCGGACCGTTGAACGAAGTAAGCGGGACGGCATGGTCGCCTGTGCTATCCGCAACCCAGATTTCGTCTGTTCCGGTGCGATCAGAACGGAACACGATGCGCGTACCGTCGGGCGAGTATTGCGGACTCGTTTCGCTACGTGTGGAATTGAGCACGCAGCGGCTCCGCCCTGTCGTCAGGTCCGTTTCCCAGATATTGCTGTCCGACAGGTATTTCGAATAAAGAAGCTTATCGGCGTTGCGCGCAATCACCACGTTATAAGCAGCTTCCGTATTTCCGGCGACAGGACGTGGCGGGCCACCCGACAGCCTGATACGCCACAAGCTCATCGGCACCGCGCGTTTGGATGCGAACACGATCTCGCTTCCGTTGCGCGTCCAGGCGTGTGCTGAAGTAAAGCGCTGGTCGAACGTGAGGCGGCGCGGTGTCCCGCCCTCGACACCCACCGTGTAGATATCGTTGTTGCCGATGCTTTCGGTCCGGCGGAACGCGATTTGGCGCCCGTCTGGAGAAAACACCGGGCCGTTATCTCCAGGACTCGCTCGTAAGGGCTCGACAAGGCGCCGTTTTGCCCCGCTGTTTAAGGAGAGCAGGTAAATCGCATAGGGATCGTCGGCGGTGTCCCGATCCGACACAGCAAGGGAGTTTCCGTCCGGCGACCAATCGATCTGCCGGGCATAAATACGCCCGCGCGGCGCGATCTGTGCAATTTTTCGTTCAGGACCGCCGCCGACCGGCACGACATAGATTCCTGACTCCTCAACTTTTTCCGAGCAAGTGATGAATGCAATGTAACGCCCGTCAGGAGACCAGACCGGGCTGCCTTCATTAACGGAGCCGGTAGTCAGGCGCTTGGGTTCACCGATATCGATGGTTTGCGTATAGATATGGAAATGCTGGTTACCGTGCTCGTCCCAGACGAAGGCGATCATTTTGCCGTCGGGCGAGAGCGCCGGCTCGTATTCGCCGCCTGGAAGCGTAGTTAACGGGCGCGATGTGTAGGTTTCGCCGGCGGCCTGCTGATTTTCGGCAGCACTGGCTTGCTTGCGGTGCGCATTGCGCCACATATCGAAGCCGATTCCGGCAAGCACGGCCACCGCGAGCAGCGCAGCACTGAGCAAAACAGGACGCCAGCGGGTGGGCGGGGCACGCCAATATTCGATGGTGGGTAGTTCGGACGGTAAGGCTTCGGGCGAAAGCTCAGGGACGATCTCGGCTTCAAAGTCGTCCGGAGGAGCAAGGGCAACACGCTCAACCGGAGCAATGAAACGGTAGCCGCGTTTGGGAAGTGTTTCCACGTAGCGGGGTGTTTCGGCATCATCGTTGAGCGCCTGGCGCAGTTTCTTGATGGCGGTACCGAGGCCCTGCTCGAAATCGACAAACGTGTTGGAGGCCCAGAGCCTGCGAAAGAGTTGATCGCGGCTGACTACCTCACCAGCGTGCTCGAGCAGCAGCACCAGAACTTGAAAAGGCTGCTCCTGGAGCCGGATGCGTAAGCCGTGTTTCCGCAGTTCGCCGCTTGTGGCATCCACTTCAAAGGCGCCGAAGCGGAAAACAACCGCCGGGTGAGGCACGTTTGGCACGCCGAGCTTACTTTCGGAGCGGAAGAATTATAACACTTGGAGCATGTCAAACGTTCAGTTAATAACTGTATTCTCAGCGGCTTAGCTGTTCAAACAAAGGTCACCTGCGTTACAACCGCAGTCCATCGACAATTCGGCGCTATGTAAAGCACTCTAAGCTCACCGAACGCAATCGTTCGGAAAAGGAGAAAAGAAGTGATACTCAATCGGAGAACAAACCTGCTGCTGGGACTGGCCGGGCTGCTGTTCACAGCCGGCCTGGTTCGCGGAGCGGATTTTGCAGGCAAATTCACGCTGCCGCGTGAAGTGCGTTGGGGAACAGCGGTATTACCGGCCGGCGACTATACGCTCAGTGTGAATAACAACACAACGTATGGACTGGTTACGATCCGGCAGGGGACAAAGCACATCGCTATGGTAATGCCTCAGGGCGCTGACACAACCGGTCTGGAAGGGGGCAGCTCACTGCAGATCGTAGGGGCCCGGGTCAAGTCTCTGCACTTGGCACCGGCTGGAATGACGTATACCTACGCCGTGCCGAAAAACGAGCAGCGGCGGCTCGAAGTACGGGGAATGCATCCGCCCGGCATAACCGTTGCCGTCGCGGCCAAGTAAAACCAAAAGCCGGGGCGGCAAGCCCCGGCTCAACTTCAGGGCAGCGACACAATGATCCGTTGCTTATCGTCCAGCCGCGTCGGATACGTATCGATTTTGCATTCGCCTAGCAACGGCTGGCCGGTCCCGAGGTCGAATTTCCAATTGTGCAGCGGGCAGATCAGCACGCAGCCGCCGACCAGCCCATCGGCGAGCGGGCCGTGCTTGTGCGGGCATTCGGCCTGGGTGGCGTAAACGGCGCCTGCGCGCGTGTGAAAGATGGCGAGTTTGCGGCCCGCGATCTCAAAGTTGCGGCCTTCACCGGGAGGAATTGTGCTGATTGGGGCAACGGTAATGTCGTTCATTGGATCACCGGAAGCAAGGAGTTAAATTGGTTGGCGGCAGGCGCCGCGCGTAGTTCCTTCCATGGATCGCGATAGGCGGCGGCGCTGCGGGCAAGATCAGCTTCGAGGCGTGAGGCGATGCCTGCGGTGTCGTCAACGATGATTGCGCGAATTTCTCCGATACCAATCCGCTCGACGAAGCCGTACGTGCGCTCAAG
>DATBGM010000084.1:0-26351 GCA_036557945.1 Bryobacteraceae bacterium
GTCGAGCTTCCCCACTGCTTCGGCCGCTGAAGCCGCAGAATCAACGAAATAGCCGCCGGCCTCCAGCACCGCTTTCAGGGTCAGCCGGGAGGTCACATCGTCGTCAACAAGCAGCACCCGGGCCAGTTCCAAGCCCCGCTCGACGCATGTTTCTGAACTCTCCAGCATACCCGGCTTAAAAATCCCGACTACAGTGTAAACGAAAATTCGGAATTTTCAGCCATCGGAATTTCGCTGGCCAGATCTATTGGCTGAACACGCGCCGGAATACGGCGTCAACATTGGCAAGTTGGCGTTCTATAGAAAAGGCTTGTCCGATTTGGGCCCTGGAAAGATAACGGGTTATCTGCGGATCGCCTTCTATTGCCGTCCGAAAATCCGCTTCGTTTTCCGCGGCGGACATGGCGTGGCCTTGCACTACACTGTAAGCTTCTTCACGCAACATCCCCGCTGCGGCCAAGTCGAGCAAAAGCTGCCCGGAAAACACCAGGCCGCGCGTACTCTCCAGGTTCCGGCGCATGCGGCCCGCATCCACCACCAAGCCCCCAATTAACCATTGCGTTTTCGCCAAAAGGTAGTCAATCAGGATGGTCGAATCCGGCAATATGATGCGTTCGACCGACGAATGTGAAATATCGCGCTCATGCCAGAGCGCAACATTTTCAAATGCGGCCTGCGCGTTGCCCCGCACCACCCGCGCCAACCCCGAAATCTGCTCGCATGTCACGGGATTACGCTTGTGCGGCATCGCCGAGGAGCCCTTCTGCCCCGCCCCGAACGGTTCGGCCGCCTCGCGTACCTCGGTCCGCTGCAGATGGCGGATCTCGACCGCGATCTTGTCGAGACTCGACGCAATGCCTGCCAGCACGGCAATATAATGCGCGTGCAGATCGCGCGACAGCACCTGTGAACTGATCGGCGCGGCTTTCAAGCCCAGCCGGGCGCAGATCTTCTCTTCCGCCGCCGGTCCGATATGCGCAAACGTCCCCACCGCGCCCGAGATTTTGCCGACGCGAATCTCCTCGGCCGCCTGCGCAAAGCGCGCACGATGCCGCCGGAACTCATCCCACCACAGCGCAACTTTCAATCCGAACGTGATCGGTTCGGCATGCATGCCGTGGGTGCGCCCGATCTGCACCGTATGCTTGTGTTCGAACGCGAGCTTTTTTAAAGATGCCAGTAACTCGTCCAGGTCCGCCGCAATCCGCTGTGACGCATCGCGGATTTGCAGCGCCTGCGCCGTATCGACCACATCATTAGAAGTCAACCCATAGTGCAGCCAGCGCGAGGCTTCCGCCGCTCCGCGCTCTTTCATACGCTCGGCAACAGCGGTCGTAAACGCGATCACGTCATGCCGCACCTCGCGCTCGATCTCGTGAATGCGTGCCAGATCGAACCCCGCGTGCGCCACCAGCGCCGCAGCCCCCTCTTTCGGCACGTCTCCCAGTTCGGCCAAAGCCTCCGATGCCGCCAGCTCTACTTCGAGCCAGCATTCGTATTTGTGCTGCTCACTCCAGATCGCGTCCATCTCCGGACGCGTATATCGTGCAATCATCTCTGACCATTGTGCAGGACGGGAGCGAAATTCTTTGAAACTGAGCCAGAAAGCTGGTTATTCAGACTGCTCGGCAGTTCTTTCACCGTTATAGAACGTCTTGCCGCCGCAGGCACCGTGCACGTATTCACTTGATGCAAGCTGGGATGGCTGGGTTCGCCTGGTTGAGTGCGCGCTGCTGCTCTTCCTGCTATGCACTTTGGCAACATGGAGGCTGCGAGCAAAATCCCTTGAAAGTGACGACCAGCGCTCCGGCTACGTCCGTGAGCCGCTACATCGATTTCAGTAGAGAAGAGTGGAGCGCACTGCGCGCCAATACGCCTCTGCTCTTGACCGAAGGCGATCTCGCATCGCTGCGCGGCATCAATGAGCAGGTATCGCTCGATGAAGTCCGCGAGATCTTCGTGCCGCTCTCGCGCCTGCTGAATCTGCACGTTGCAGCTATTCAGCATCTCTACCGCGCGCGGCGCGAGTTTCTCGGCACAGCGTCGCCGCAGAAGGTGACCTACATTATCGGTATCGCGGGCAGCGTAGCCGTCGGTAAGAGCACGTTCTCGCGCGTGCTGCGCGCATGCCTGGCGCGTTGGCCGGACCATGTCCGCGTCGAGCTGGTAACCACGGACGGATTTCTGTTTTCCAATGAGGTGCTGACCGCGCGTGGTCTCATGCAGCGCAAAGGATTTCCCGAAAGCTATGACCAGCGGCGGCTGCTTCAATTTTTAGCCGAGATCAAAGCCGGCGTGCAGACCGTGCGGGCGCCGGTTTATTCGCATCTGCATTACGACGTCGTTGCCGGAGCCGCACAAGCCATCGAACAGCCGGACATTCTGATTCTGGAGGGCCTGAATGTGCTGCAATCGCCGGTCTCACCGCGCGATTCTTCCCGTGTCTTCGTATCGGATTTTTTTGACTTTTCTATTTACCTGGATGCGGATCCCGCGACCATCGAACACTGGTACATCGAGCGCTTCCTGCGTTTGCGCGAGACCGTCTTTCAAAGCGAGGACTCCTATTTTCACCGTTACGCGAGTCTTTCCGAAGGAGAGGCAATCGAAACGGCGCGCCGCATCTGGCGTGAGATCAACCTGCCGAATCTAATCGAGAACATTCAGCCCACCCGTGAACGCGCGCATCTGATTTTGGAAAAAGCCGACTATCACGATGTGCGACAGGTGCGGCTGCGCTGGGTTTGAAAACACCTTGAGCCTCTTCCTCAGCCATTCCGAACACGCACCTGAGTAAGTCGGCTTGTCTTTCTCACCAATCGCCTTTTTCAATAACTCCTGGACCGGTGCCTGACCGGTACCGGCAAGTTTTTGATGGCTTCAAATCGTGCTACGCTCGGTGATCGTCAATTCCCCAGGGAGAATTCCATGGCAAACCTCCTGATCACCGGCACCAGTTCCGGTATCGGCCTGGCTACTGCGGTAGAATGCGCTCGGGCTGGGCACAAAGTTTTCGCAACCATGCGTAACCCAGCGAGCGCTCCACAACTTGATGAGATCGCTCGGCGCGAACGGTTGCCGCTTCAAATCAGCGTGCTCGATGTCGATTCCGATGAATCGGTCAAGCGCTGCTTTGGAGAGATCAGAGAACCGATTGATGCCCTCGTCAATAACGCCGGCATCGAGTGTCATGGCTCGATTGAAGAGCTGCCGATGGAAGCGTTTGTTGCCACGATGAATACAAACTACCTGGGCGCTGTGCGCTGCATTAAGGCCGTTCTGCCGGCAATGCGCGCGGCGCGTAAAGGTTGTATTGTCAACGTCAGTTCAGTAGCGGGCCGTATCTCGGCCTCGCCCTTCGGTCCGTATTCCGCATCGAAATTTGCTCTGGAAGCAATCAGTGAAATCCTCGCGGGCGAAGTGAAGCCGTTCAACATTCGCGTGGCGATTGTAGAGCCGGGAATTCAGGATACGAAGATGGCACGTTCGTTACAGAGTGCGCCGAAGTCCGAATATCGTCAGGTCCCTCGCTGGTCGGCGTTCTTCCGTGCCGCCCTGGCTAATTCCACGCCGCCGGACACAACGGCCGTTCTCATCCGGCAGATCATCGAGAGTAATTCCTGGCAATTACGATATCCGTGCGGGCCGGATGCTGAGCCGTTTCTCGGCTGGCGGGCGGCCATGACGGACGATCAATGGATTGAGTGGAGCGCCCTGAACGACGAGGCCTGGTATCAACGCGTTCAGGAAGACTTCGGATTGAACGCCCGTCCGTAATAATTTTCCGGATTGCTACTAAGACGTCTTTGTACTAAGATGGCTTAGTATGCCGAAGGCCGACTCGCTCCAAGGCTCGCTCGATCTGCTGGTTCTGAAATTGCTTTCGCGGCGTCCGCGGCTGCATGGGTATGCCATCATGTCGGCCATCCGTGACACATCGGATGAAGTGCTGCGCGTCGAAGAAGGATCGCTCTATCCGGCTTTGCATCGAATGGAGGAAGCAGGCTGGATCCGCGCCTCATGGATAGAAAAGGAGAATGGCCGGCGCGCTCGCATTTATGAGCTCACGGCAGCCGGCAGGAAGCAACTGGCGGCGGAAGAATCGCGCTGGCAGTCGGTAACTTCGGCGGTAAACCGCGTATTAAGGTTGGCGTGAAATGTCGGTCTGGTCGCGCTTGGTAAATCTCTTTCGAACGGATCGCCTGTACCGTGAAATCGATGAAGAACTGAATGCGCATCTAGAAGCTGCAATCGAAGACGGCCGAGATCCGCTGGAAGCGAGGAAAGCTTTCGGCTCGTTGTTACGGCACTGGGAAGCGAGCCGCGATCTCAAGTTGGTTGGCTGGATCGATTCCCTGCGCGCCGATGCGATCTTTGGCTGGCGTCAACTCGTAAAGAACCCGGTAACCACTACCGCAGCGGTCCTTTCCCTAGCGCTCGCCATCGGCTCCTGCACGTCCGTCTTCCGATTGATCGACGCGCTCATCCTCCGACCGCTGCTCGTAGAGCATGCCGATCGTCTTTATGCGATGGTCTTGCGCGGAGTCGGCCCCGGCGGTGAAGTTCGAGATAGCGACAGCAACGAATATCCGCAGTTTCTTCAAATGCGAGCCGCCGTGAAGGACGATGCGGAATTGATAGCGGTCTCGTGGGCCGATACGGTTGACCTAACGTTCTCTTCCGATGCCGAGATGGAGAAGGCGCACGAACAATTTGTCTCGGGCTGGATGTTCCAATCGTTCGGACTGAAACCGGTGCTCGGCCGGCTGTTGACGAGCGACGATGATCGCAAGCCGAAAGCGAATCCGTATGCGGTGCTCTCTTATGATTACTGGTCGCGACGCTTCGGGCGCAATCCCCAGGTAATCGGCCGGAAATTCCAGACGGGCAACACACTGTACCAAATCGTTGGCATCGCGCCGGAGGGCTTTACGGGCACGGAGCCGGGCGTATTTACCGACATCTTTCTGCCGACGATGATGCATTCCGGCGTAACGCATGACGATTGGAGCTGGATCCGCACCTTCATTCTCCTGAAGCCGGCGGGCAGCAGGGAGCGCGTTCGCCAACGTTTACAAGCCGTATGGAATGCAGTTCAGACCGAGCGAGCGAAAGGGTTCACGAACTGGCCGCCCGACCGGCTGAAGAAATTTCTCCAGCAGCGCTTGTTGGTGGAACCGGCGGCCTCCGGACTCTCGGGAATGAAGGAAACATACCAGACGGCATTGATCACAATTGCGGTGATCGTCGCTCTGGTATTACTGATCGCCTGCGTCAACGTGGCGAACCTGCTCACTGCCCAAGCCGCGGCCCGGTCGCGCGAAATGGCGCTGCGGGTCTCGATCGGCGCCGGCAAATGGCGGCTCATTCAGTTGGTTCTGATCGAAAG
Source organism: Bryobacteraceae bacterium (assembly GCA_036557945.1). GTDB lineage: Bacteria > Acidobacteriota > Terriglobia > Bryobacterales > Bryobacteraceae > Bog-105. The sequence goes on from DATBGM010000084.1 coordinate 5,390, forward strand.
CGCGCTGCTGGCTGCGATAGCAACCTGTGCGGGCGCTGCTTTCGGCTGGTGGTCGGCTCCTTTCGTGGTAGCGCGAATTAACGCGCCCGATAATCCTGCCCGTCTCGCGCTCCCGGCAGACTGGCGCGTCCTGACATTCGTCGCCGCGCTAACCGCCGGCGCAACGCTTCTGTTTGGCTTGCTACCCGCGTTGCGCGCATCGGCGATTCAGCCGGCGCGAGCTCTGAAGGGAGGCGACGACCCGCATGCACGCCGCCGCTTAATGTGCAGCTTGATTGCTGCGCAGGTTGCTTTTTGTTTTCTGGTCCATTTTGCAGCGGACGCATTTGTCTCCACCTTGCACCGGCTTTCAAGCCAGCCGACCGGCTTCGTAGCAGACCGCCTCCTGACCTTGGACACCGTTGCCAAGCGACCGCAACCGACCGAATTCTGGTATCAAGCGGCCACCCATCTCGAGCAACTGGCTGGTGTTGAGCGCGTGGCCGTGGCATCCTGGCCGCTGCTGAGCGGCACCGGATCGAATGGCTTCGTTTCGGTGAATGGTGCGCCCCCGGGCCCTGTGCTCGGTTACTTTTTGAATGTTTCGCCGGGCTGGTTGGAGACGATGAAGATCCCCTTGATCAAAGGCCGCGATTTCCGGCCGGAGGATATGACTCCCGGCGTGGCGATCGTAAATCAGGCGTTTGTGAAAGAGTATTTTCATGACATCGATCCGCTCGGCAGGACATTCAATCGGGGCAAAAACCAATTTCAAGTGATCGGGGTGGCTGCCGATGCGCGCTATCGCAACATGCGTGAGCCGATTACGCCGACGGCCTATATTCCGCTCCGTTTTCCCTCGCCGGAAGCGCTGAGCAAAGCGACCTTCCTGGTACGCACGGCGTCGCCGAATCCGCTGGCGCTCGCGCCCATGCTCCGGCGCGAAATCGCGCGTGCGCGTGCAGAGTTTCGGGTGAGCAGTGTTCGCACGCAGAGAGAGATAAACGACGCGCAGACAGTGCGCGAGCGATTGCTGGCGGCGCTCGGGGTATTCTTCGCCGGTGTGGCACTGTTGCTTGCGGGCATGGGTTTATACGGCGTGCTCGACTATTCCGTACTGCAGCGCCGCCGCGAGTTGGGAATCCGGATTGCCATCGGAGCGCCCGCCAACGACATCGCACAGCGAGTCACATCCGGTCTCTTCCTGATGGTGCTCTTGGGCGCACTGGCAGGCGGCGTCGCCGGCATACTGTTGGAACCCTCTATAAAGAGCTTGCTGTACGGCACGCAGCCCTCCGATTTACGAGCGCTGGTCGAGCCGTCGGTGGTGATCCTTCTCACGACGCTGCTGACGGCCATACCGGCGGTCATACGCGGGATCAAAGTCGACCCGGTCGAGATGCTGCGAGCGGAATAGACCCCGAGTCAGAGTCCGATACTGTGTGTCAGCTCGATAAACTCGGATTGGGAGCGCAGGTCGTCAAAGTACGGATCGATATTCAGATAAAGCACGCCCTCGGCGCGTTCGTCATGGGCCCGCCGCAGTTGCTCGAGGGTGCGGGGCCAGTCGCGCATGCCGGCATAGAGTACAGCCATGTAATAAGCAGAAACGTACTCTTTCCGGGCACGGCTCTCCATCTCGTGTAGAATCGAGCGAGCGGCCTCGCGATCGCCCTTCAGCGCGCGAATGTGACCGAGTGCGGCGCGGTACTGTGTATTGCCCGGTGAGAGTTCGATCGCTTCCTGCAGCTCGCGCGCGGCTTCATCGAACTGGCGCTTGGCCTCGTAGGCACGCCCCAGCCAGAAATGCACCTGCTCGGCCGAGGGGTACATCTCGAGCGTCTGGCGGAGTTGTGTGATAGCGGCGTCATAATTGCGTGTCTGCAAATAATGGTGCCCGAGATGAGTATTGATGCTTAAGCTGAGCGGATCGAGCTCGAGAGCCTTCCGGGTCTCCGCCAAAGCATCTGCGCTACGGCTGCGGGCCAGCAGAAAATGGGAAAACCAGTGGCGTGCATCGGGATAGTTGGGGTTAAGCGTTATGGCGCGGCGAAACTCCGACTCGGCGCCGCTCCAGTCCCAATCGTAATGGAGCTTGGCGAAGGCCAGGGCAGCGTGCGCCTCGGCTGAATGCTCGTCGAGTTCGAGCGCGCGCGAAGCGGCTTCTTTCGCTTTAGGAAAGGAGTCGCGCGGGGGCTGCCCGCCGTAAAACGTGAGCATGTTAAAGCAATTAGCAAGACCTGCGTAGGCTTGAGCGCTGCGCGGGTCCTCGGCGATAGCTTCCTGGAAATACTGCATGCCCTTAATGAGACCGGGCAGGGAGCGCTTATTCCAGAAGAAACGTCCCTTGAGAAAAGCCTCGTAGGCCTGTGCGTTTGTGGGCGCCGAAGTGGAGAGCTCGTACTCTTCACTGGCAGTTAATTTGACGGCGATACGGCGCGCGATCTTGGAAGAGACTTCGTTCTGAAGCACAAGCATATCGCCCAAATTGCCCTCATATGTTTCTTCGAGCAGGCTTTCATCCGTGGAGGCGCGGATTAGCTTGGCGTCGATACGTACACGGTTTTTTTCGCGGAAAACGGTGCCTTCCAGCACGGCATCGACGTTTAACTCGCGCGCGATCTCGGGCAAACGCTTGTGCGTTCCTTTGTATTGCATAGCGGAAGTACGCGAAATGACTCGCAGCGTACCAATGCGCGCAAGGCCTGTGATGAGCGCGTCAGTTACGCCGTCTGTGAAATACTCCTGCCCGGCATCGGGACTAAGATTAACAAGCGGCAGCACAGCAATCGATTCGATGCGCGACGGTGCGGACGACCTGCCGCGGACACGCTGAAACACGAAAAGTGCCAGTAGCAGGACCAGCGCACTAATTCCTATGCCAAGAAGCCAAGGCCGGCGCTTCCTGGCGGTGACCGAGACCAACGGAGAGGCTTCGGCGGGAGCTGGCGTTAGCCGAACGGGAGATTCTTCAGGAGGAGTTACTGCTTCGACGGGTGCGAGGAATCGGTAGCCCTTTCGCGGCTGCGTCTCGATATAGCGCGGATTTTCGGCTGAATCATTCAGCGCTTGCCGTAATTTCTTGACAGCAGTATTAAGGCCCTGATCGAAATCGACGAAGGTATCGGCTTCCCATAAACGCTCGCGCAATTCTTCGCGGCTGATTAACTGTCCGGGGCGCGCGACCAAAAGCGTTAAAAGCTGAAATGGTTTTTCTTGCAGCTTGATCTTAAGGTCAAACTTTCGCAGCTCACCAGCGGTTAAGTCGACTTCAAAATTGCCGAACCGGTAAACGCGCGAGTCTTGAACCGGATGAGCCATCGCCGGCAGGCTGCCCTCTTTTTTAGGGAAGTTTATCATAGGTTTCCACTTGCAGCGGACCTGTTCTCCTTGCTGTACTCCACTAGCAACTCGCGTACCATCTAGCGGTTAGCTGTACATACAGAGACCAGATCGGAAACAGGGCGAATCCATTGAAGATAAGCCTGTATCCGGGCAAACTCGATTCACATTAAGGCTACTAGCCGGAGGAAGAATACATGAAGAGAACGATTGCGTGCACGAGTGCACTTGTACCATTGCTGTTGGCAGCCGCTATTCCGGCAGCTGCCGACTCATTCACTTTTACCAGCGGCGACCCCGACGGCCGTATGGCAACGGCCACGCGGCCTGGCGGAGCATCAGGAATCGAGATTGAATCGGCCGACGATTTCATTCTCAAATCGCCAGTTAATCTGACCGGCGCCACTTTGACCGGATTGCTGCCGGCGGGCGCTTCCGTGAGTTCAATCAGTAATGTGGTTGTGGAAATTTATCGGGTATTCCCAAAGGATTCGGTGAACCCGCCTTCAGGCAACGTTCCGACACGCGTTAACTCACCATCAGACGTCGCATTCGATGAAAGAAGCGTCGCCGACGGAAACCTGACCATGAGCGCGACCATTTTGAACCCGTCGTTCACGGCTGCGAATTCGGTCTTGAACGGCATCAATCCGAGTCCTGGTCAAAATACAGGAGGAGAAGGTCCGGTAACCGGCCAGGAAGTGCAGATCAGCGTGAATTTCAGCACGCCGTTCAGTCTGCCGGCGGACCACTACTTCTTTGTTCCGCAGGTCGAGTTATCGAACGGCAATTTTTTCTGGCTGTCAACGACCCATCCGGCCATTCCTCCCGCGACTGTGTTGACGCCGGACCTGCAGGAGTGGATACGCAACGAAAACCTGGCTCCTGACTGGCTGCGTGTGGGAGCCGATATTGTCGGCGGCACGACGTTTAACACCGTGTTTACACTGGCGGGGACGACCACGCCTGAGCCCTCGGCATATCTGCTCATGGGCAGCGGCTTGGCGTTGCTTGCGGCCTGGAGCCGTCGCAAGCGGATTCGCAAGTAGGGAAACTGCCGGCGCGTATACGACGTTGCCGTACGCGCAGCTCGCTGCGCCGGCGCATCCACCGCGATGCTGCTGGCGCGGCTTGGCTACGGTGTTCTGCTGCTTGACATGCGACTTTCCGAGCAACATTCCGCATGATCATTTTATGCATCGTCAGGGGCCCGGCGTTTCTCTTTATGGGATCGCCGCTCGACGAGTTTCCCGAGATTCCCGGCACTATGCGTAGCGGTGCATGGACAGAAGAGCGATGCCCGCGAGTTCTGGCTGGCAGCGTTCTTTAATCCGGGAGATTTGTGGCGCTTGCTCAACTCGAGCGCGGCGCACGCTTCAACCCTGAAATTAATGCTGGCTTCCGGCGCGATTGATTGTGATTGGTGGACCTGGAGAGATTCGAACTCTCGACCTCTTCCATGCCATGGAAGCGCGCTCCCAACTGCGCCACAGGCCCACGCGAGGTCAATTACGTCCTGAGAATAGCACAACCTCGCAGTGGCAAAAGGCTTCCGAAAGTACTGCGATTTTTTCCGGGAAATAGTATTGACTCGGAGCCGTGCGAGGGCGCACAATCAGACGGTCGGATGCGAGTCGCCGCTTGATGTCGGTGGGTGAATCGTCCGACATTCCAAACTGCATGAACAACGCTGCTTCGCAAGTTGCTGCCGCACGTCCGGACGCTGTGCCTTTGGAACACGAGGATTCGCAGAATCGCCACGCGGATGTTTACCCGCGCGCTATACATAATACGGGCGTTGACCCGAATCCAATGAATGATCTGGCGCACGCCTTGCGCCAGCCTTTGAGCACCATCGAGTCGCTCGCCTATTATCTCGAGCTCACGAACGACGACGATCAGGTGTGCCGCCATCTCCGCCAGATACGAATGCTTGTGGACCGGGCAAGCCAGATCCTAGATCGCGCCGCGGCCTAACTCTTCAGCTTTTCCAATTCGTCGAGGCGGCGCATTACTTCGCGGATGGTTTCTTTCAACGCCGGGATTTTGCCGATGTTGGCCAAGCCTTTCAGATGCTGGCGCAGCGGCCGCGCGGGAACTCCCCACACCGGTTCTCCAGCCTCCACTTTCTGAAAGCTGAGAATGCCCGCGCCTGATCCGACAACGGCTCTTGCAGCAACATTCGCCTTCTCCCCCATGCCGACCTGGCCTCCGATGACGGCGTAATCGCCGATTGTGACACCGCCGGCGAAACCGCTTTGCGCGGCGATTACGACGTGTTTGCCGATCGTGCAATTATGCGCAACATGCACCATGTTGTCAAGCTTGCTACCCGTTCCGATGCGTGTTACGCCCAGAGCTGCGCGATCAATGCAGCAGTTTGCCCCGATTTCAACGTCATCTTCAATGAGCACAGTGCCTACTTGAGGAAATTTCTCATAATGATCGCCGGCCAAAGCAAATCCGAAACCGTCCGCACCGATGACACAACCGGCGTGCAGAATGACGCGCGCGCCAATCCGGACACGCTCGTATAACGTGACCTGCGAGTGAATCGTAGTCTGCTCGCCGATAACGGCGCGGTCGCCTACGCGCACACCAGTATCGACAATACAGCCGTGCCCCACTCGCACGTTTTCGCCGATGACCGTGTAAGCCCCGAGATAGCAGTCCGCCGCTATATGTGCAGTTGACGCAATGATCGCAGTGGGATGGATAAAGGGCTCATGCCGCGGCTGCGGATAGAGATGGCGAAGAATTTGAGCAAACGCGCGGCGCGGGTCCGAAACCTGGATTACGGCCCAGGGCTCATTCTTGTCGAAAGAAGGATCGACAAGCAGGCAGCCGGCATGCGAATTTTGAGCAGCGGTCCGTGCCTTAGCATTTGCGACAAAGGAGATATCTTCAGGCCCGGCCGCCTCGAGCGAGTTGGCGCCAGTGATCATGCGGTTGAGATCGCCACTGACAGTTCCCTCACAAGCTTGCGCGATTTCCGCGACTGTCATTCCCGGCATGTCACATAGTTAGCACGCCGCTAAGGCGGCTGCATCCATACGAATTTTCCTTTCCGGATGGGAGAAGCCAAGATCGAATTGCTGAACGCAGGTAAGCGTTCGCCATACTAATCATGAATGCCGGTTGATCCCTCCGCTTACATCGCGCCGACCGCGCGGGTTGATGCGCATGCGCAAATCGGCCCGGGCTCACGTATTGGTGAATTCTGCATCGTTGAATCCGATGCAACCATCGGCGCCAATTGTGTACTAGAACCATATGTGTACGTGAAACGCTGGACTTCGGTTGGCGACCAGAACGAGATATCGGCCGGTACCGTTCTCGGAACCGATCCGCTCGACAGGAATTTCAGCGGCGCGCGAAGCTATTTGTCTATCGGCCACAGGAACAAGATTCGCGAGCATTACACGATTTCGCGTGGCACCCAGGCCGAATCCGAGACCCGGATCGGCGACGGAAATTACGTCATGACTTCCGGCCACATCGCGCACAATTGCAAGATCGGCGATAACGTTGTGATAGCGAGTTGCGCGCTGGTTGCCGGCTATGCCGAAATCGAAGACCAGGCATTCATTTCGGGCGGTGTCGTCATTCATCAGTACTCGCGTATCGGCCGTTTGAGCATGGTCGGCGGCAATACGCGCGTAAATAGCGATCTGCCCCCTTATTTTCTCTATTCGAATTTCAATGTGGCGGCAAAGGGCGTGAACATTGTGGGCCTGAAGCGCGCCGGCTTTTCACCTGAAGAGATCCGTATTCTCAAACTTGCTTATCGCATTCTTTTTCGGTCTGGTCTGAAACAGGAAGACGCGTTGAAACGCATTGAATCCGACTGCCCTTCCGAACATGCGCGGCATCTGGTAGATTTTGTGCGCCGAAGCGAGCGCGGTATTTGTCGCGAGAGCCGCAATTGCGACTAATCCGTGGATCGCGAGCGCGCCACCTGGACGTGACTCAGCGTGCTCCCGTACTGCTCGATTCCCTTAAGCAGGGCGTCGGCAATCCTCTGCCGCTGATCGGCACGTTTCAGCAATCGCTCGTCATGCGGGTTGGATACGAAGCCGATTTCGGTGAGGATGGACGGCATGCTGGCACCGATTAAGACGACAAATGGCGCCTGGCGCACTCCGCGATTACGCGAGCGTGTGTTCATCTTCGCCGAAGCAACGGAAAGCGCCGCCTGTATTCTTTGCGCGAATTCGCGCGACTCTTCAAGTTTGTTTTCTAAAACCGCCTTGTGCAAAAGATCGTTCAAATCGGAAATGGAGCTGGCGGATGACGCATTTTCGCGCGTAGCCAGGTCCAGGCCGACTTTATCGGAAGTCAGATTGAAATAGAATGTTTCCACTCCCGTCGCGCTGCGCTCCGGGGACGAATTGGCGTGGATTGAAATGAAAAGATCCGCTTTTTCGTTGTTGGCGATGCGGGTTCGCTGCTCAAGCGGAATAAATACGTCGGCAGATCGCGTATAAACCACTTCCGCACCCAGCCGTTGCGTTATCAGCTTGCCTAGGCGCAGCGCCACATCGAGAACCAGGTCCTTTTCCATGAGCCCGTTCGGTCCGATGGTGCCGGTATCGTGCCCGCCATGTCCGGGGTCAATGATGACGCGGCCCAGCTTCAAGCCGAGCACGCGCACCAGGGAGCGATCGCCCGCGCTGTCGCGAACCGCCGGCGCGATTGCACCATTCGATTTTGTTGGCACAGTTACCTTGGGCGCCGCTTCGTAAGATCCGGTTGCGGGTGCAGCGGATGCCATTTCAGTCCTCGCACCCGACGCCGCAGGCGTATTTGTGATCGCTAAAGGTACTTTCTGAGTTGACGGCGCGTCGTGTACAGCAGGCGGCGATGTGCCGGAGGATACCTGGTCGCTCGACGGCTCAGCCTGCTTGACATCGGGAGCGTGAGAAGCGCTATTGGCAAGGACGACGATAGGAGGCCGTCCGCCGCTCGCAGCCACGGCTTCGGGCGAAGACAAATCGATTCGTTTCGTGCCGCTACGGCTGCGGGCAAGCGAAATGGTCGGCCTGGCTCGTGCGCGCGGCCGGATTTCCACCATCAGCCGGTCGGGATTGACCAATTGTGACGAGACAACGTCAACCGGTTCTTCCAGATCGAAAACGAGGCGCGTCTTTCCGGGCTTGATCTCGGCGACGCGAATCTCTTTCACCAGGCGATCGTGAATGTCGATAGTCTGCACGCCGCGATGCGCTGCCGGCGGTGGACGCAAGCCCGTAAGATCAAAATAAACACGCGGCGGCTTGTCGATCTGATCCGAATAGAGTTTGTAATCGCCCTCTGTCTCAATGGCGACACGGGTAACATCTCCAAAGGACCAGAACCGGATCGCTTCCACCCGCGCGGAAGCCGTGTCACTCGCAGCCGGGATGCAGAACAGGAGTGGCGCAGCCGGCAATAGCACTGAAAGAAGATGGGAGGGGGAGCGCCGCATGCGATCTCAGCAAATATGAAACTTTAGCTGCTCCTCCGCATCGGCCGGGAATCCGGGATTTGTTTGCGTGAGCGCATAAATACAAAAGACCCGCAGATTGTTCTTCGATTATATCGGGAAAAATCGGAATTCATCCGCGGGCATTCCGGGCCGTCGTAGATTAAGGAGCATGCTGCGCAGTGTGTGCGTATTTTGTGGTTCGAGCCCGGGCTTTCAGTCTGTGTATCTTGAGGCGGCCAGGCGCCTGGGTTTACTGCTCGCCGAGCGCCAAATCGGCCTCGTTTATGGCGGGAGCAAGCTCGGACTGATGGGAGCAATGGCGGATGCGTGTTTATCTCGCGGCGGCAGCGTGATCGGAGTGATGCCGCAGGCGCTGGTTGACAGAGAAATCGCTCATCGCGGATTGGCAGAACTGCGCGTCGTGTCTTCCATGCACCAACGAAAAGCCCTGATGGCGGATCTGGCAGAGGCGTTCATTGCTCTTCCCGGTGGTTATGGTACCTGGGAAGAGTTCATGGAAGTACTAACGTGGTCGCAGCTTGGATTGCATCGAAAGGCATGCGCGCTGCTCAATGTGAACGGCTACTATGACTGCCTGCTTGCGATGGCCGATCGCGCGGCGAGCGATGGCTTTCTCAAAGCGGCGCATCGAGAAATGCTGATTTCCGATGCCAACCCGCAGCAGCTTCTGCAACGGCTTGAGACATACCAGATCCCCGTAGTCACGAAATGGGTGCAACGCGCGGACACCTGAGCGCGCGGCCGCCCCAAATGATCCACCTCAGGTTTTACAAGCGGCTCCACCTTTACTGGCGCACGGCTTTCCAGTACGATTCGCAACAGGGTTTTGAGGAGGGCGCGCACACATAAGAAAATGAAATGGCTGATGCGGTTTGCACCGCTTGCTTTCGTCGCCTGTTTATTGGTTCTCTGGCAAATCGGCGTGAGTCGGCAACCGGCTCATCTGCTTCCGGGTCCATGGGGCGTGGTGGGCGGTATTGCCGACCTCGTCAGCCATGGCTTGCTGTTTAAATATATAGTTGCATCGCTGTTCCGTGTCACGTGGGGTTTCGTGCTTGCCGCAGTGACTGCAATTCCGCTCGGTCTCGCGATTGGCTGGTACCGCCGCGCGGAACTGGCTGTCAATCCGTTGCTGCAGATTTTACGGCCGATTTCTCCGCTGGCATGGATTCCGATCGCCATCTTGTGGTTCGGAGTAGGCGACGCGGCCGCCGTATTTCTCATCTTTGTTGGCTGCTTTTTGCCGTTGCTGCTGACGGCCATTAACGCCGTACAAAGCATCCCGGACGTCTATGTCAACGTGGGCCGCAATTTTGGATTGAGTGCCCGCGAACTGCTTCACCGTATATTGTTTCCCGCTGCAATGCCGCAGTTGATTATCGGTTTGCGCATTACGCTGGGCGTTGCGTGGCTGGTTGTCGTCGCGGCAGAGATGATTGCCGTGAACTCAGGGCTCGGCTTTCTGATTGTAGATGCGCGCAACGCCGGTAACCGCTACGACCTGGTGGTGGCGGGCATGGTGCTGATCGGTGTCATCGGATTGCTGCTCGATTTGGCGATGCGGTCGTTCGAAAAGGTGAAGTCGCTCCGCTGGGGGTACTCGGAGGAAACGTAAGTGTCCGTAACCGAGACAATCGTGACTCCAGCTATCTCGACGAAGCTACGTGTCGAGCATATCGACATGGTATTCACGCGTGACGAGACCAGTGTCCGCGTGCTTGACGATATCAACCTGGAAATCGCCACGGGAGAATTCGTGTGCCTGCTGGGACCCTCGGGCTGCGGAAAATCGACGTTGCTAAGCGCGATGGCGGGCTTCCTTTCACCCACACGCGGCGAGATCCGCATCGATGGCGAGCCGGTGCGCGGGCCCGATCCTCGCCGCATCTTTGTCTTTCAGGAGCGCGGCGTCTTTCCATGGCTCACGGTAGAAGGCAACATCGGCTTCGGACTATTCAAACTGCCGCGCGTCGAACGGGAACAGCGCATTGCGTATTACGTGAAAATGGTCGGTCTCGAAGGCTTCGAAAAAGTTTATCCGGCGGAACTTTCGGGCGGCATGAAGCAACGGCTGGAGGTGGCGCGCGCCCTGGCCGTCAATCCCGATATGCTGTTTTTGGATGAACCGTTCGGCGCGCTCGATTCAATAACGCGCCTGATCATGCGCGGCGAGTTGCTGCGCATCTGGGAAGCCGAGCGAAAGACAATCGTTTTCGTGACACACGATATCGATGAAGCCGTTCAGCTCGCCGATCGGGTAGTGGTGCTGAGCGCACGTCCGGCACGCGTGCAGCAGATTGTAGAAATCGATATTGCGCATCCGCGGGATATCAGCTCGCCGCGTTATCTGGAGCTGCGCGATGGCATTTTCAAGCAGATTGGCCTTGCCCATAAGGTATGACGCACAAGACATGAAAAAGCTCGCTGCGCCGCGGAAATGGGAAACGTTTTTCTGGCCCTTGCTTGCCTGTGCGCTTTTCCTTGCGCTGTGGCACTTTTGCGTCGTATGGACCGCGACGAAAGTATTTCCGTCGCCGCTCGAAGTAGAAAAAGGGTTGGGGGAACTCGTACGCAAGAGCTTGCTGTGGGCCTATATCTGGGATTCGCTACGGCGCATCGCGATCGGGTTTGGCGCAGCGGTTGTGTTGGCCATTCCGCTGGGCTTAGTGCTGGGTTGGTATCCGGCAGCGAACCGGCTGGTCAATCCGGTGCTGCAATTGTTGCGCCCCATCAGCCCGATCGCGTGGATTCCGGTCGCGATCATTTTCTTCGGCGTTGGTGATTGGGCGGCTACGTTTTTAATTTTTCTCGGCTCGTTCTTTCCGATTGTTGTGACGACAGTCGACGGTGTTGCGAATGTATCTTCGGTGTACCGGCGCGCAGGACGAAATTTCGGCATGACGCCGTCACAATTACTATCAAAGGTGGTCTTTCCGGCGGCCCTGCCTCGCATTCTGATCGGACTGCGGATTGCGCTCGGCATCGCATGGCTGGTGGTAGTCGCCGCGGAGATGATCGCGGTCGATTCCGGGCTGGGTTATCTTGTCATCGACGCGCGCAATTCCGGCAAGCGCTACGATCTCGTGGTTGCGGCAATGCTGTTAATCGGCGCCATCGGCTTGGCGCTCGACTTTGCCTTCCGAAGATTGGAACGACTGAAATCCGTTCGTTGGGGGTTCCGCCATTAGCCTCCGTAAGAAGATTGGGCTTTCGGCACTCGCATGGGTCATTGCGATTTCGGCGCTGCACGCCTATCTGAATGTGAATTGGGCGGCGTTTTTGAACGATTACCGCTCTCCAGCCCGGCGAAAGATCGTGGTGGCCTACATTCCGGTTACCTGTCAGCTCACCTGTCCGGTAACGGACTACATCTCGAAATTTTCCGAAAGCGGTGAGCTCTTTTTGCCGCGCATGTTCCAGGGCTTTCCGGAGATCAAGGAAGCACTGATTTCAAACAGAGTGCAGGCGGCGTTCATCGTCGCCCCTATGGCGATTGCGCTCAAAGCGCAAGGCGTGCCAATCAAGGTGGTATATCTCGGGCATCGCTACGGCAGCGCCGTGGTTGTGCGCAAGGACGCCCCAATTCACACATTCGCCGATATGCGGGGCCGTACCGTCGCTATTCCGAGCCGTTTTTCCGACGAGCGCCTGATCCTGTTTCGCGCCATGAAAGTGTGGGGCATCAAGCCCGGTGAAATCAAGATGCTCGAAATGGCGCCTCCCGACGTTTCCGGTGCGCTCGCAGCGCATGCCATCGATGCGTTTTCGATGGGCGAGCCGTTTCCTTCGCAAGCGGAGATGGCCGGCTATGGGCGCATTCTGTTTCAGGCGCGCGAATACTGGCCCGATTACATGTCGTGTATTCTGGTGGTCCGGCAGGATTTGATCGACACGCGTCCGGACGTGGTACAGGTGCTGGTAGACGGGATCGCTCGCTCCGGCCTATGGCTCGACAAAGGCAAACCGGAACGCGAAAATGCCGCCGATTTCGTGGGCCGTTTCTATTACAACCAGAAGCCGGCGCTGCTGCGCTGGGCGCTGACGAAACCGCTCGACCGCGTGATGTACAGCCCGCTTGCGCCGCGCCGCGCCGATTTCGATATGGTGCGCGATCTGATGATCGAAACCGGCGTGCTCGAAAAGAAAATTTCGTTCGATGAGTACACGGACACACGCTTTTCGGACCGCGCCAGCATTCAGACCGCCTGGCGCTACGAGCCGGGTATCGCCAGGGCCAAATAGCCTTCTCTCCCATAAATCTTCGCCCCGCTGATAATACGCGGGCTCATCTCCTTGACACTCTACACATCGTAGGCGGAATATGTAGAAAGACAAGGAGAGCGCAGATGCCGGTCGAGAAGTCAGACCTGCTCCAGGGCACGCTCGACATGCTGATCCTGAAAATCGTGGCCCTCGGCCCGGTACATGGTTACGGCATTGCACAGCGTATTCGCCAGATATCGAAAGAAGTGCTGCAGGTGCAGCAAGGCTCGCTCTACCCCGCGCTGCACCGGCTGGAAAAGCGCGGCTGGCTACAGGCGGATTGGGGCGAATCCGACAACGGGCGTGAAGCCAAGTTCTACCGGCTTTCAGCGAAAGGCCGTAAGCAGCTTGCACAGGAAGAGTCTAACTGGGAGCGGCTGGCGGGTGCGGTCAGCCTGATTCTGCGCACGTCGCCATAAGCGGCTGGCATGTGGCGAAAGAAGCAGCACGAAAGACAGCTCGATGCGGAGCTTCGTTTTCATATTGAAGCTTTGATCGATGCCAAGCGGTCTCGGACGGCTATTTCGAAACCATGCGGATCCGATTGTGGCGGGCCAGAGCTGCCGCCCGCAAAATAGCGCCTGGCAGACCGCGGTCGTGAATCGCAGCTTCGTTGCGTCCTTCCTGCATGAGCGCAATCCGCTCGGCCTCCTCAACTGGGCCAAAAAACTCCGTGGGGAACCCCTTCGGCGTCGGCGCATGCCTGTTTCCAGCCGCACGCGCCGCACGGCTCGATCCTACCGAGGCGTTGCGCGAGCAATAAACTATTTCTTCTGTTCGCTCGTCGGCGGCACAATCCCTTTCAGCCGCATGTACGTGACCATATTCCCGTAATGCTCGTCCAGGTGCGCCGTGTTCAGGCTCAGAATATTCAATTTAGGCATCTCCTGTCCGAAAAACTTCACGTTTTGGGCTGCCTGCGCGTCGGTCAAGCTGCCATAAGCCTTCGTACAATAGGTCCCGGCATCCTTTAACGCCTGTACGAGATCGGCTTTGGATGTTTTGCTCTTTTCAATTCCCTTTACCGGAGCCTCTTCTCCGGTCGCCATGGAGCAAAACATGTACTGCGCATCCGCCACGTGGCCCACAAGCTGACCAAAGGATCGCACTTCCGGCGTGGGCTTGAAGGAGTAATCCGCTTCGGGAACTTTCTCCGCCGCAGCCACCACATTCCGGCTCACAAATGCGTACAGCCCTTTCTGCCCGTTGACGAATGGATTCGCATTCTCTTGCGAAAGCAGCGCGGACGGCAAAACGAGGAGTACAGCAGGTACAAGACAAAGCAAGGTTCTCATCTTTACAGAAATCTCCTGACGGTCACTTTACGCAATCCCAGTGACCAAAGTTCATCAAATTTTATCCTGCGCCTTTTTCGTTACTTAGCGGCAAAACGGCGGGTACGCTCTCAAGCCGCTGTTTAGCCTCACGGGCGGAAAGGAGTTGGCCGCATATATGCATCCTCCCGTGATCATTGATGATTTCTTCGCGATGTTCGGATTTCTTTTCGGCTTCTAAGTAAGAAATGGGGCGGACACTGCCAAGTGCCCGCTCCCGGTTAGGTCCTTTCGTTTTAAAAGCAGCCCCGCCTCCCAAATCAAGGGTGTAGTAACTTCTTGAGATGAGGGAAAGCGGGGCTGCTTCAATGTTTCCAACATCTGTACGGAATCTGTATCGCGCGTTCGTTATAGCCGCGACATATTGCTGTTTTCAAACGATGCTTTGGGCGCAGGCGACAACGTCGCTGCGCGGAACCGTTACGGACCCGAGCGGCGCGGCAATTACAAAAGCGGCAGTAACAATTAAGGCGCCGGCGGTTAACGTCGAACGGACAACCACGACCGGTGAGAATGGCGATTACTCTTTCCTGGCCCTTCCCCCCGGCAAGTACACGCTCACCGTGGAATCCAGCGGATTTGAACGCTATGAGCAAAGCAATCTCGAATTGCTCGTCAACACGCCGGCGACAGCTAACGTTCAGCTCAAGCTAGGCTCCGTGAACGAAACGGTCGCGGTCACCTCAGAATCGCCCGTCCTGAACTCGGTCGATGCGTCCATTGGCAACGCTTTCAACGAGCAGCAGGTCAAGCAGATTCCGCTCGAAGGCCGAAATGTGCCGGATCTGCTGACGCTGCAGGCCGGCGTGGTGTACACCGGCAACCGCCCCGACTTGAATCGTACAACCGATACTCGTAGCGGCTCGGTCAACGGCGCGCGCAGCGATCAGAGCAACGTAACACTCGACGGGATCGATGTAAACGATCAGGGAAATGGGTATGCGTTCACGTCCGTGCTACCTACTACGCTCGATTCGGTCCAGGAGTTTCGCGTCACAACCACCAATTACGGCGCGGATCAAGGGCGCTCCTCCGGCGCGCAGGTCTCGCTCGTTACCAAGAGCGGCACCGACAAATTTCATGGCTCCGTTTACGAATATTTACGCAACACTAAGACCAGCGCGAACGACTACTTCATCAAGCTGGCGCAGTTGCAGAGCGGCGAACCAAACAAACCGCCCCAACTCAACCGGAATATTTACGGCGCATCGCTTGGCGGCCCCATTTTCAAGCAGCGCTTTTTCTTCTTTTTGAATTACGAAGCCACGCGACAGCGCGAAGCCAACAGCGTAGTACGCACCATTCCCAGCGCTACCATGCGGCAGGGCATTATCCAATATCCGAACGTGGACGGCAGTGTGACCGCTCTCTCAGCGCAGCAAATCAAGTCGCTCGATCCGCTGCACCTCGGCCCAAATCCGGTGATGCTGAACTATTTCAATACGTATCCGCTCCCGAACGATAACTCCGTCGGAGACGGACTCAACTATGCCGGCTACCGCTTCGCCTCACCCGTTCGGCGCGATAACGACGTTTACATCGCGCGTTTCGATTACCGCATCGATTCCAACGGCCGGCACAATCTTTTTTGGCGTGGTGCTTTGCAGGACCTTTACAATCCGCAAGAACTGTTTTTGCCCGGCAGCGCTCCTGAGCATACCGTCACCGATCACACGAAAGGGTTCGCCGTCGGCTATACGGGTGTCTTCAGTCCGACGCTGGTAAACAATTTCCGCTACGGCCTCACTCGCCAGAGCACCGGGGATTTTGGCAACAGCGACCAGATCTGGAACCGTTTCCGCGGCCTGGACCAGGGCTTCACGTATTCCAGCGCCTTCCAGATGCCGGTCCACAACTTCGTCGACGATCTTTCCTGGACCAAGGGCTCGCATACGTTCCAATTCGGCGGCAACGTCGGCTTTGTTCGCAATCCGCGCCAGAGCACGTTGAACTCCTTCAGCGATGGACTGGGTAACTCAGCCTGGTTGGACACATCGGGCCTCGCGAACACATCGAGCGCGTTCAGTCCGGATAGCGGCGGCTTTCCGGCAGTCGATCCGGATTTCAACAACTCCTACGATTTCCCGATGATGGCCGTACTCGGTATGATCACCGAAGGCGACGCCATTTATAACTACAACAAGGATGGCAGCCTGCTCGCGCAGGGCGCGCCTGTGCAGCGGCATTTCGCTTTGAACTGGTACGAAATGTACGCGCAGGATCAGTGGCGCATCAAACCGAATCTGACTCTCACCTACGGCCTTCGTTACTCGATGTTCCCTCCCCCGTGGGAGACGAAAGGTTTGCAGGTAGCGCCGAATATCAGCCTCGGCGCTCTGCTCGACCAGCATGCGCAACAAATGTTGCAAGGCTATCCGGCAAACTTGGATCCACTGATTCAGTTCAACCTGGCGGGGCCTGCCAATAACGGCTCCGGCTACTATCATTTCGAAAAGAGCGATTTCGCACCGCGCGTTTCGATCGCCTGGTCGCTGCGCCCGCAAAGCGATTGGGGCAAAAAGCTTTTCGGCGGCGACGATAAGACCGTCATTCGCGCCGGCTTCAGCAAAGTTTACGATCGCTTCGGCCTGGGGCTGCTCAGTACGTTCGACCAGAACGGTTCCTTTGGATTGGCTACGCAGCTAACCAATCCGGCCGGGCAGCTCACGGCCGCAACCGCGCCGCGTTTGACCGATCTGCACACCATACCGCAAACGGCGCTCGACGGCAGTGCGATTATCAATCCCGCGCCCCCGGGAGCGTTTCCGCAGACTCCGCCCTTCTCCCTCGATAACGGCGGTTTCGCCATCGCCTGGGGTCTGGACGATACCATCAAAACGCCGTATGCGTATACGGTGGATTTTTCGATCGGCCGCGAGCTTCCCAAACAGTTCGCATTTGAGCTCGCCTATGTCGGCCGCTTTGCGCATAACCTGATGACGCAGCGCGATCTGATGCAACCGCTCAATCTGGTTGACAAGAAATCCGGCATCGATTATTTCAGCGCTGCCACGCGCATGTCGGAACTGTACCGGTCCGGCCTGACGCCAGGCCAGGTCAATGCCGCCGTGGTCGGTAAAACCGCCGCCTACTGGAAAAATTTGATGCAGCCGCTGCAACCGGGCGGGGCTTACGATCTCGGCTGCAATGGAGGCTCCACAACCGATGTTCTGCAAGCCGTCTATTCGCAGTTTCAATGCGCAAAGTTCAATGACACGACTGCACAGGCCGTTATCGATGCTTTCGGCGGCATCTCCGATGCTAACCTGTCCGACGTCTCGTACAACTTGAACAGCGGGCCGTTTTCTTACTACAACCGCCAGTATTCGTCACTGTATGCCTGGAGCTCGATCGGAAGGTCGAGCTATAACGCGTTTCAGGCGAGCTTCCGCAAGCGCTTCAGCGCCGGACTGCAGTTCGATATCAACTACACGTTTTCAAAATCGATGGACATTTCCTCCGACGCTGAGCGCATCCATCCCTATGGCGGGCTTGGCGGTCAGGTAATCAATGCTTTTGCGCCGAATCAGCTCCGCGCAGTCTCGGATTTCGATACACCGCACCAGGTGAACGCGAATTTCCTGATCGAGCTGCCGTTCGGCAGGGGCCGCCTCATCGGGCGCAATGCCAGCGGTTGGCTCGACGCGTTCATCGGTGGCTGGCAATTGTCGGGTATCGTCCGCTGGACAAGCGGGTTCCCGGTAAACGTGGATAACGGTTACTACTTCCCGACTAACTGGGAGCTGGAAGGCAACGCCCTAACTGTCGTGACACCGAAGAGCGGCTCCTACAAACGACCGGAGGGGACGGTCAGCATGTTTGCCGATGGACCGGCAGCTATCGCCGACTTCATACATCCCTTTCCGGGCGCGAGCGGTTCTCGCAACAGCTTCCGCGGCGATGGCTTCGCCGGCTTTGACGCCGGCCTGAGCAAGCGCTGGCGCATGCCTTGGGAAGGTCAGGGCCTGCAACTGCGCTGGGAGGTGTTCAACGTGACGAACCTGACACGATTCGATGTCCAATCGAACCGCCCTGAAATCGATCTTTCGACGCAGTTCGGAAATTACACGAATCTGCTTACCCAGCCGCGTGTCATGCAATTCGCGCTGCGCTACGAATTCTAGCCATCCGCATGTTCCTGACGTTCGTCGACAGACCATCGGACTCGCCGTATATCGAACGTGTCTGGCACTGCCGCAGCGGGCACGCAGGAACTTTTCTCTCGATCGCGGCCAGCCATTTCGAAATGGTGGTAACGCGCCATAGAGGCAGGACATTTCTCACGCTTCGCGGACCGGAAAGCAAAGCAACGACTCTCGATTGCCCCGGCGACGGGGAATGGCTCGGCATTCGCTTCCGGCTCGGAACTTTCATGCCCAAATTTCCGCCGGCAGATCTTATGGACGGTCAGGATGTAACCCTGTCGGAAGCCACCAGCCGCTCGTTCTGGCTTGATTCTTCGGCCTGGGATTATCCCGACTTCGAAAATGCGGAAACGTTTGTCGCCCGGCTTGCGCGACAAGGCATCCTCGCGCGCGATGGCGTGTTAGATGCTTTTTTGCACGGGGAGCGTCTGTCGGTTACAGACCGATCCGCGCAGCGGCATTTTCGGCAGGCGACAGGCCTGACGCGCACTTTGTTTCACCAGATCGAACGCGCCCGGCATGCGACAAATCTCTTGAGGCAGGGCTCGTCCATTCTCGATACCGTTCACGAGGCAGGTTATTTCGATCACGCGCATCTCACCCGATCGCTCAAATATTTAATCGGACAAACGCCGACAGAAATCATGCGCGGGACCGAGCAATTGTCGTTTCTATACAAGACAGCTTTCGCTCGCTAAGTTTATGATTCTCGTGTCGCGCCAATGCGCGGCGCAGCGGAATGAACCCATCTGAGCAAATCACCAGGTACATCAGCGGTCTAGACGATTGGCGCGGCAAAACGCTCGCTCATCTGCGCAAGATCATTCGCGCAGCCGCTCCGGAGCTTACGGAAGATTGGAAATGGAATACGCCCGTCTGGTCTCACAACGGAAATGTCGTAGCAGTCGGAGCGTTTCAGGATCATGTGAAAGTGAATTTCTTCGCCGGCGCGGCCTTGGACGATCCACAGCGTCTTTTTAATGCGGGTCTTGATGCGAAAGCAAGCCGGGCCATCGATATTCATGAGGGCGAGCGCGTCAACGAAGCGGCATTGTCGGACTTGGTCCGGGGGGCCGTAGCTCTGAACAGTCGTAAGCGGCAACGAAAATAATGAACAAAGCACGATTGAAGATCATCGCCTATTGGGTGACAACGATCCTTGGACCCGCGAGCTTTGTGATCGGCGGGGTGCTGCATCTCGCGCGCACGGAGCAAGTCCTCGCGACGCTTGCCCATCTTGGATACCCGAACTATTTCGCCTACATTCTAGGCACATGGAAAATACTCGGCGCCGTGGCAGTCGTCATTCCGGGCTTTCCGAGACTGAAGGAATGGGCCTACGCCGGTTTCTTCTTCGATCTGACAAGCGCTGCCACTTCCCGCGCGGCGGTTAGGGACGGCATAGCCGACGTCCTGGCGCCGCTCGGATTCCTCGCGTTGGTGATCGCGTCCTGGGCTTTACGGCCTGCGAGCCGGAAACTGCAACCCTCCGCGTGAGCGCTACTGCGTTACAGGTTTCGTTACCAGGTCGCCGCTGGGGTGCGAATTTCAATCGGTCCGAGATTCAGCTTCTCGAGTCCCGGTTGAATTTTGGCCCGGTCGCCGACGGTAACCAGAATCAGGTTGTCCGGATGCACGTCATCTTTCGCGGTCTCTTCAATTTGGGCTGGCGTGAGCGCTTCATATTTGCCGGGCAGTGTCCGGTAATAATCGTCGGGCAGGTTATATGTGAAGAGGTCGCTGATTAAGCTTGAGGTCGAAGCGGCTGTTTCAAAATGGCCGGGAAGCGAACGAAGTTCGCCTTCGCGCGCCAGCTTCAATTCGTCGGGCGTGGGTGGATCGGTGCGAATTCGGTTCAGCTCTTTGAGTAACTCGCCGGCCGCAGGCGCAGTAACGTCGGTACGGACCTGTGCATATGCATAGAACGGTCCCACACCGCGGAAAAAAGCGAACCGCGAAATCGCGCCGTAGGTGTAGCCGTGCTTCTCGCGCAGATTCATATTGATACGGCTGGAGAACATGCCGCCGAGCACGTTGTTCATAACAGTAACGGCAGCATACTGCGGGGTGTTGCGCGGCAAGCCGAGGCCGAAAGCGCCGGTGGCTGTCTGCGGCGCACCCGGACGATCCACAATGACAATACGACGTGCGGGCGCCGGAGGCGGCTCAGGAACGCTCACAGCCGCCACCTCGCCGATAGCTTTCCAGCTCGCAAAATACTTATCGGCAAGTGAGCGGGCTTCTGTTTTTGTGATATCGCCCGTCAGCACGAGCGCAGAATTCTGCGGCGCATAATGACGGCCCCAAAATGTCTGCAAATCGTCGCGTGTGATGCTTTTTACTGATTCAATGGTTCCGTTCGAGCGATACGCATACGGAGAATTTTCGCCATACAACGTCTTCAGACCGAC
>DATBGM010000085.1:0-9099 GCA_036557945.1 Bryobacteraceae bacterium
GATCATAATGACTGGGAAGGACCTGGTTATGAATTCACGCCGGCAGTTTTTAAGAGCGAGCGCGGTCGCAGGATTGTTCCCGTTTTTGTTCCACGCTCGGGCTGACACCACCGCGCCATATCGCTATTCAGAATTCGAAAACGGATTACCCGGCGTGATTTCCAGGGCATGACGGCACCCGCGCGAATAATGTAAACTGCCGAAAATTTCCAGCCTTCGTCATTGAATCCCTCAAGCTTGATGATTCTCCGATGCATCCGTGATACTCGAGGTCCGTGCCATGAAAAGGCCCGCTCCGTTGTGCAGTAGCCCCGCTTATTTCCCGCAGTTCCGCAGGCCCGGGGTTTCGATTCCGCTGCTGATCGCGCCACTTTTTGCCTCAGCGCTCTTTTCGCAACAGATTAACCAAGACAGTCTTCTTCAGTGGATGGATCAGATTGCGCAGCAGCAACTCCAGCGGCGAGAAGCAACGATTACCGGGATTCACAGCGTCGCCGGCGCGGAGCACCGCAAACAATTCGTGCGCCAAAAGATGATTTCATTGTTGGGCGGTCTGCCGGACGATCGCGGCCCGCTTAATCCCAGAATCACTGGTCGAATGAAGGGCGAGAACTATGTAATTGAGAAAGTGATTTTTGAGAGTTTGCCCGGATTTTACGTCACCGCGAACGTTTACCGCCCCACTCAACCCGGGCGTTACCCGGGAATTCTTTTGCAGGCCGGCCATACACAGGAAGGTAAGCCGGAAGGACAACGCCTGGCAGCGAACCTCGCGTTGAAGGGTTTCGTCGTCCTGACTTTCGATCCCGTGGGCCAAGGCGAAAGAGAACAGACGTACGACCGGCAAGTCGATCGACCGCTGGCCGGATGGTCAGTGCCCGAGCATATTCAGGCCGGAGCGCAGAGCGCACTCATTGGAGAGAGTGTGGCCCGCTACTTCATTTGGGATGCAGAGCGATCCCTCGATTATCTTGCCGGCCGCCCTGAGGTCGATTCGTCGCGTCTGGGAGCGGTAGGTTGCTCGGGTGGAGGAGCATTGACCGCCTTCATCGGGGCGCTGGATCCGAGAATAAAGGCGGTGGCAGCCGCCTGTTATATCGATTCCTATCGGCTCTTATTCGCTGGCCCCGATCCGGATTCGGAAATGAGCTGGCCGTACTTCCTGGCGAGCGGACTCGACATGGCGGACTACATCGAATTATCGGCACCGATTCCATGGTTGATCCTGGCGACCGAGCGCGATTACTTCACGCCCGCAGGCGCCAGGCTCGTCTACGACGAAGCCCGCCGCTGGTTCAGCCTCTACTCTGCCGAGGAACGGCTGCGTTTCTTCATTGGGCCGGGTCCTCACGGAACTCCGCTCGAAACCCGGGAAGAAATCTACAAATGGATGATTCGCTGGCTCAATGGCGGCCAAGGCGATTTTCATGAACAGCCAGTCAAAATGCATACCAATCGGGAGCTATTCGTTACCCCCAGCGGTCATGTCGACGACGAACCCGGCAGCCGAAAACTCTACCAATTGATCCTCGATGAATTCCGCAGCAAGAAACATCAGAAAACAATCCCGGAGTTATTGAATGAACTTCGCAGCCTCAACATTCCTTCCGATGGGTCCTCTCCGGCTGTACAGTTATCGGGCGAATCGACTGGCCCGGCAGGTCAGGAACACGAAATTCGGTTTGAGAGTGAGCCGGGGATAGAGATCACCGGCAAAGTCTTCATTCCTCAGTTACCAGGGCGGAAACCGGCTGTCCTATTGGTCGCGGATACAAGCACCAAGAATGGAATGCCGTCCACCGATTCGCTGGCGAAAAGGATTGCTAAAACCGGGAGCGTGGTTCTCGAACTACAGACTCGCGATTCTCCGGGAGAAGGTGAGCGGCCATTTGTCGGGAATTGGCTAACGAATTCCCGCGCCATTCAGATCGGACGCAATTTGCCGGCGATGCGAGCGCACGATATCGTGCGCGGTATTGACGTTTTGGCGGCTCGGTCCGATGTGGATCCAAGCTCCATTCGAGCAGTCGCGCGCGGCATTAAAGGAATCTGGCTTTTGCTGGCAGCAGCAGTTGACACTCGAATCAGCAACATCTGGCTGGATCGAACGCCCTACAGCTTGCGAGCTGCGCTGGATAACTCAATGAACACCGATTTGTTCGATGCGGTGATTCCCGGCTTCGCATTGCACTGGGATTTAGACGATCTCGTCAAGGCCATGGGAGATCGATCTGTGTTGTGGACAGATCCGACGAATTGGATGGAGCACCCGATTACTCTTCATGGTCCATTCCGGTATCGGTACGTACTCGGCGATACAACGGATCTCGTCGACAACCAGGACGATTCGTTCATCGCCGAATTCCTCCACGTCGCGAAGTAAACAATCGATTATTGTTTTTTCGGTCCGAGTGTCTTTGCGAGATAGTCGACAATTGCCTTGGCTTCGGGGTCGGACGCCCGTGCTCCCCGGGCGATCATATTCTGGACAACGGCATTCCATTCCTCCGAATTCATCCGCTGGCTTGTCACGACATCGACCGAATGACATCCGGTCCCGCACGTTCTCTCCATCAATGCCCTGGCAGAGCCCGGTGACAGCCGCAGAGGAACGGAAGGGCCACCAACCTCTTTGCCCCCGCTTGCCCCCTCGGCCTCGATCCGCATCTTTGAAACCGGCAGCGGTTTTCGGGCGATATCCGGCAGCGCAAAGGCAACCAGCGTATTACTCGATCCGCCGCCGAGAAATGCTCCGCCTCCTGCCGCCATGACTGCCACATATTGGCGCCCATCACGCCCCATGTAAGTAATTGGATTCGAGTGCGCACTCGCTTCCAACTTGGTTTCCCAGAGCAGTTTTCCGTTCTTGGAAGCAAAGGCCCTGAATCGCGAGTCGTTTGTGGCGCCGATGAAGATAAGGCCACCAGCAGTTTCGACGCTTCCGCCCAGGTTGAGCGACCCGGTGTCCCGCACACCGATTGCCTCAAGCGCATCGATTCTCCCCAACACGGAGCGCCACGCGATCTCGCCAGAAGCCAAATCGACCGCGATCAACTCACCAAACGGTGGATTCTGACACGGAATCCGCGTCTGCCGATCCCAAAACCGCGCGTAGGGTCCGTAAGCGGAAGTGCGCACGAAGCCGGAACCACGCTTCTCCATGTGGCCCCATTGACCCACATTCATGACGTTGACGAACAACAGACCAAGCGAAGAATCAATCGAAACTCCACCCCAGTTCCCGCCGCCGAGTGTGCTCGGAAAAAATAGAGCATTTCCGTCGAGCGGCAGCGGAGTGTACGGTCCTCCGATCTTCATCCGATTCTCCGCGAACAGTTCCTTACAGAATTGCTCGTGCTGCGGCGACAGGTTATACATATCTTCGGGACGAAATGTGTTCTTTGCCAACGGCGGCGGTCTCAAGGGAAAAGGCTGCGTCTTTGCCGTGACCTCACCCGGAACATCCGATTGCGGCACAGGTCGTTCCTCTATCCCATAAACCGGCTTACCTGACACCCGGTCAAACACGAACAACAGGCCCATTTTGGTGATTTGTGCAACCGCCGGGATGACTTTTCCGTTGCGGTGAATGTCAAAGAGTGCGGGCGGCGCAGCCAGATCATAGTCCCAAAGATCGTGATGCACAAGCTGCTGATGCCACAATTTCTTACCCGTGCGCGCATCGAGCGCCAGTAACGAATTTCCATACAGGTTGTTTCCAACCCGATCTGCTCCGTAAAAATCAGAGGTCGGCACACCTAGCGGCGCGTACACGATTCCCCGCTTGACATCGACCGTGAAAAAGCCCCAGACGTTAGTTCCCGACCGGTTCTTCCAGCCATTAAGAGGCCAGGTTTCTGTACCCGTTTCGCCCGGTCGCGGAACGGTATGAAAGGTCCACAACTGCTTACCCGTTTTCGCATCCCAGCCACGAATGTCTCCGTAAGCACCCGTGGTCGGCGAGCCTTCACCATTGCTACAACCGGTAATTACCACGTCATCAAAAATCGCTGGAGGCGATTCCAATGCATATCGTCCATCCTTCAGCTCCCCTAAGACACCGGACTTCAGATCGACGCGGCCCTCGTTTCCAAATCCTGGTGCAGGTTTGCCCGTAGTCACGTCCAGCGCGAGAAGAAACTGGCCATTGCCGGTGAACACTCGTGAATGGAGACCGTTTGCCCCTCTCCAATAGGCCAGGCCGCGAAGAGCCGTTGGAGTGACATCATATTTCCAGAGCAATGTCCCCGTTTCTGGCACGAGGGCATAAATTCCATCCGGCGCGGTTACGTACATCACTCCGTCTACTACGATGGGTGTCGCCTCAGAGCCAGGCTTTCCGGTACGAAACGTCCATGCAAGTTTGAGGCGCTCGACGTTATTCGTTTGGATCTGCCGTAAATGCGAATATCTCATCGCGCCGGGATCATTTCCATAGGACGGCCAATTCGCCTGAGCCACGCCAAGCGTCGGCAATAACAACAGCATGGTAAATCGGATCAAGCCAATACTCTAACCAATTGTGTTGCTGATCTGTTTGGTATTCGCGTATATGTGCAAAGTATCGTCACGGGTTGGCCAAGGCCTTCCAGATCCTTGTGCAAGCGTTCATCCTGATTGGAAACGGCTCCTGCATTCCCAAATTTGGCAGTATGCCGGGTTGAAGGAACCACCAGTGCCCGACACGGAAACCCTGGAGACGATAGAATTCATGGACGCGGCATCCCGCAGTATGAAAACGAACGGCGCGCCTGTCCAATTGCGTTGATTGGCCGCGGTTTGGGAGGCCCTGGAGATGTCAATGAAGCGAAGAGACTTCGTGGCCGGCGCAGCGCTCGCAGCCGGCACGCGGTTCATAGCGCGATCGGCCGAGGCGCCGAACGATCGAATCCGGGTGGCGGTCATCGGCATGGGCGGGCGGGGCCGCCGGCATATGAAGTTGCTCGCAAAAATTCGCGGAGTCGAGGTGGCGGCGTTCTGCGACCCGGATGAAGTGCGTTTGCAGGAAAAATGCAGAGAGTTCGAGCAAGTCACCGGAAAGAAGCCGCGGCTTGAGCAGGACCTTCGTCGTGTGCTCGACGATCCTGGTATTGACGCCGTCACGATTGCCACCTGTAATCACTGGCATGCACTCGCTACCATCTGGGCCTGTCAGGCGGGTAAGCATGTTTACGTGGAGAAACCGGTTTGTCATGACCTGTTCGAGGGAGGACAAATGGTCGCGGCTTCGCGACGTTACAACAAACTTGTACAAGGCGGCACCCAAAGACGATCGAGCGGGTATGTGCAACGCGCGATTCAGGCCTTACACGAGGGCGTGATTGGCGATATCTATATGGCGCGCTGCATTCACTATCAACGGCGCGATGCCCTGCCCTTCAGAACGGCGGAAGACCCGCCCAGCGCGCTTGATTGGAACCTGTGGGTGGGACCCGGACCGATGCGACCGTTCAATCGAAATCTTGTCCACTACAACTGGCATTGGTTTTGGGATTACGGAAACGGCGAGCTCGGTAACAATGGAGTTCATTACATCGACCTTGCCCGCTGGGGATTGAACCGGCAGTTACCCTCGTATATCTATTCGACGGGAGGCCGCTTCGGATACCGGGATCCAGCAGAAACACCGAACACGCAGCTTACGACCTACCGCTTCGAAGACGGGGTCGAGCTGATTGCAGAGATTCGCGGCCGTTTCACGAACGCCGAAGGCGATGTTACTTCTGGTCTCATGTTTTATGGCTCGAAGGGATACATGATCTCGGATTCGAAAAACGACGGCCGTTTTCACGCCTATCTTGACGGGAAGAGCACGCCCCAGCCTGACCTTGGCACGCTCAACGGTGCAGATCCCGGCGTAGACGATGAGATCGATCATTTTCAGAACTTCTTCGACGCTGTGCGAGCCGATAAGCGAGAGATGCTCGCCGCCGACATCGAACAGACCTTCCTTTCATCGGCGTTTTGCCTGTTGGGGAACATTTCGTATCGGACCGGGAAGGAACTGCGCTTCGATGCCCAACACCGGCGCTTTACAAATGATTCAGACGCAAACGAATTCTTAAAAGGGACTTACCGGCCGCCATTTGTGGTACCCGAGACCGTCTAAGATGGAACCTTCGCCTCGCTGAGAAGCGCGGGCTCATAATGTAGCGGAGCAGAGTTGAAGTCGTCATTCCCGCAGTACGCAATCCGGGCGCTTTCCGTGATCGGGGTATGGACTTTGGTCGGAACGGTGTATGCTTCCGGGCCAACTCCAATTACTCCGCTGTCGCATACCATTTCTCGCCAAATCGACGCCAATCGTGCAATAGAAACGATGAAGCGCGTGTATGCGACCGATCGCTGGTTCACTTTCCGAAAATTCGAGGAAACAGCGCTCTATCTCAGGGCGCGTCTCGAAGAAAGCGGCCTCCGCGACGTTCAGACAGGCGGTGGGAGAGCCGACGGTCACACTCAGGTCGGGTACTGGACAATGCCGTTGGCCTGGGACGCTAAGAGCGCCATTTTGGAAGTGATCGCACCCGAGCATTTCCTGCTTTGCGACTACCGTGCGGTTCCCACCTCGCTTGGTATGTGGAGCGGCCCTACACCAAAGGACGGAATCACGGCAGAGTTGGTCGATATCGAAAAGACTCCCTGGACGCAGGTAGCAGGGAAGCTCGTTCTGACAGACAAGAATTCGGCCGGATACAAGAACGAGTTGGTGAAGTACCACGCCCTCGGCGCCGTAAACGGGTTCAGCGAAAATCCGGCACTCCAGGACGGCCGTCAATGGGTGAATGCATGGGGAGATAGCGGTTGGGGCTTCACAGAAAAGAGCACGCCGCTTCTGTCGTTTTCCATTACTCCGCGGCAGGCCCGGCATGTTAGGGAACTTCTTGGCCGGGGCGAGAAAGTGATGGTCCACGCATTGGCTGATACGCATTACTATCACGGCCGTTACCCGTGGGTCACGGGCGTGTTGCCCGGACGTCATCCAGATCAGGAAGTGCTGGTGCTCGGACACACCTCAGAACAAGGCGCGCAGGACAACGCAACCGGTGTCGCGACCATGGTGGAAGCCATGAACACACTCTCGCGATTGGTTGAGAGCGGCAAGCTTCCGCGTCCGGAGCGAACCATTCGCATTCTTCTTATGCCGGAGTTGTACGGCTCCTTGAGCTATTTATCCGAGCATCCCGAACGGACGAAGCGCACGGTTGCAGCCATTACGGTGGATACTCCGGCAGCATCTTATGATCTCGCCGGAACCGAATACACGCTCTATTTGAATCCGCACGTGGCCATGTCTTACACCGATGCGCTGATATTGCGCGTTGCGGCAGAGTGCCTTCCGCCGTCCCGGCCGTGGCATTGGCACGAGTTCATGCCGGGAACCGATTCGTACCTCGGCGATCCGTCCATCGGTATTCCCGATGTCTGGCCTTACAGCGGCACGGGGGTTCAGACTCATCACAATAGCGAAGACAAACCGGAAACTGTCGATGCACGATCATTGCGCGACTTGACAGCGATGATTGCGACGTATCTTTACTTCAATGCGACTGCCGGAGAGCAGGAGGCGTCATGGTTGGAACAGATTACGCTGGACCAGAGCTATCAGCGGATCGAATCCGCTGCTTCGGCTGCAATCGATGGCCTTCTGTCAGGAGACGCCGAGGGCGGCAGTTACGGGATGGACCGTGTTTCTTATTTTGCCGAACGAGGAAAGGAAGCAGTGCGGTCCATCTTGCGCGTGATTCCCGCCGGCCGGAGGCAGGACGTCGAGCAACAGATGCAGCCTGTACTCGCGAGCATCGACGCGTTCCGCGATCTCGAGCTCGCGAGACTACGCCAGGCCGGCGCGAAGCCCGTGGCAGCGAAGCCGAATCCCGCAGCCGAGAAGATAATCGTGCGGAGGAAAAGAATGGGTACTCTTCCGCTCGACGATTTACCCAAGGATAAGTGGGACGGCTTTCCTTCGGGCGCTTGGGATACTACCGCCACCATTGCGCTGTATTGGTGCGATGGTAAGCGCAACCTTGCTCAGATCATTCACCAGACCGAGATGGAACTTGGCCCGACACATTTCGATTTCGTGGGATATTTCAAGTTTCTCGAGCGCCGCGGGTACGTGACATTTGAGAATGAGAGCATATCAACCGAGAAGAGCGAGACTTTCAGCCCTGCTGATCAGGAGCGAACAAAACAGGGCAGGAGCACCATGCCGCTTGACAGAAATCCTCAAGTCCGATAGCATGGCCGGCACCCTATAGTCGCGGGGCTACTTGATTTCATTTCTCTGAAAGGAGTCGAAATCCCCATGGATTCGATATCTCCCTTGTTGAGTCGACGCAAGAAATGGATTCCCTCGGTTTTGGAAGTTGTGCTTCTGACGGTCATGAGCACAGGATCCGCAGTCGCGCAGGTGGCCACTGGAAACATATCCGGATACATAAGAGATTCGAGCGGCGCCGTCATCCCGAATGCGATGGTGACGGCCAAAATGGTGGCTCAGGACGCCGTCCGAACGGCGAAAACAGACGCACAGGGCTTCTATTCCCTGCTGTCGCTGCCGCCCGGCCAGTATGAAATGACGTTCGAGGTCACCGGATTTCAGAAACAGATTCAGACCGGCTTACAGTTGACTGTGGGTCAAAATCTTCGCGTCGACGGAACGCTTCAGGTTGGATCCGTTCAAAACGAAGTGACTGTTGGCGCGCAAGCGCCGCTGGTTGATACGACCGCCGCCACCCTCAGCGGTCTGATAGACGACCAACGCGTGCAGGATCTACCACTCAATGGCCGGAACGTAATCGGCCTGGCGCGTATTCTGCCCGGTGTGTTGAACGTCAATGCTCCCCAGGACATGTCGGATGCCCGTGGCGGGCCGGAGATGAACGTGAATGGCGGCCGCCCCAACATGAATCTCTTCACGTTGAATGGCGGATATTTCAATAACCCGTCGCGCAACACGGGGATCAATTTTCCGCCGCCGGACGCTATCCAGGAGATTCGCATTCAAACCGCCAACTTTTCCGCTGAATACGGCCGCAACCCGGGTTCACAGGTCAATGTGGTATCCAAGGCGGGAACGAACGAGTTTCACGGTGCAGC
>DATBGM010000086.1:0-5202 GCA_036557945.1 Bryobacteraceae bacterium
CAGAATTCGCGATTCTGGTACAAGACGTTCCAGGATTGGCTGGCGAAGTATCTCGAATAATGTTCAGCGGGCCGACGCGCGCGACGAATTCAAACCCGCGCGAAAACGCGCCGCGCAAAGCGGAATAAACGAAAAAGAAGATACGCGCACAGAACAACAAGGGCGACAACGATCACCACGGTCGCAACCGGATGTTTTGTCGCAAACCAGGTGAGCCACACGGCGAGCAGATCTTCTCCGAAACTCAAAGCCCAGTTACTCAACGGCTCGGGCGAAGTGTTGATGGCCGCGCGCGTTGTGGCTTTCGCCCCGTGTGAAGTGAGCGCTACTCCGCCGGCAACCAGCGCCGCGGCCCATCGCCACTCCGCCGGCGCTCCAACAACTGCGGCGTAAGCAAGTAAGGCAGCCGCGGGCGGGCGAATGAAGGTATGCACAACATCCCAAATCGAATCGACGTAAGGAATCTTGTCGGCAAAAAACTCGACCACGTAAAGTCCAATGGCAATTCCGATGACGAGCGGGTGAGAAAGAATCTCGAGTGGACGAGAAAGGTGAATGATGCCGAAGCGCTCCAGAAGGCCGAGCGTCGCAACCGTGGCATAGAGATTCAAACCGGAAGAAAATCCGGCGCCGAGCGTGAGGGCAATGGTTTGCAGCGGATTCACGAGCGAACCACGTATCGAAAGAATAGCAGAGTTGAGCCCGCAAGCAGAAAGGCTGAGAATGGTTCCCTCAGGCTGTAAGACAGTGACTGCCAATCGTTATCACTAAAACGGAGAACATCGGATGGCCACTAGCGGAATAGGAATGGAAGCGGGCGTTGAGCACATCATGCAGATTGGGTTCGGGTTTTGGGCGGCCAAGACGTTGTTGAGCGCGGTAGAGCTGGGAGTCTTCACTGAATTGGCGAAAAAGCCCGCCGATCTGGACTCGCTGCGAACGAAGTTGGGGCTTCATCCGCGTTCTGCGCGCGATTTCTTCGATACGCTCGTCGCGCTCGGTTTTTTGAAACGGGAAAGCGGAAAATATTCCAACGCGCCCGCCGCCGATCTGTTTCTTGACAAGCAGAAGCCGTCCTACATCGGAGGTATCCTCGAAATGGCAAACCTCCGTTCCTATCCGTTTTGGAACAATCTGACGACGGCTTTGCGGACCGGCGAGTTACAAAACGAGGCAAAGGGCGGCGATGAAAATCCCTTCGTGGCGCTTTACGCCGATCCGGAACGATTGAAGGGTTTTCTCAAAGCCATGACGGGAATCAGC
Organism: Bryobacteraceae bacterium; assembly: GCA_036557945.1. Classification (GTDB taxonomy): domain Bacteria; phylum Acidobacteriota; class Terriglobia; order Bryobacterales; family Bryobacteraceae; genus Bog-105. The sequence goes on from DATBGM010000086.1 coordinate 1,264, forward strand.
ACCGGCGCGAATCGCGTCATCGCCGGCAAATTCCCCTGGGAAAAGTATAAGACCGCGGTGGATGTGGGTACGGCTCAGGGAGATTTGATCACGCAGGTCGCGCTGGCGAATCCGCATCTGAACGGCATCGGATTCGATTTACCGCAATGTCGGCCGATTTTTGAAGAGTACGCAGCTACAAATGGATTATCGCAGCGCGTAAAGTTCCAGGGCGGTAGCTTTTTCGAAGAGCCACTCCCAAAAGCAGACGTGGTGATGATGGGGCACATCCTCCACGATTGGAATCTCGAAGAAAAGAGAATGTTGATTCGTAAAGCGTACGAAGCGATTCCATCCGGCGGAGCACTGATCGTCTACGACAGCATCATCGATGATGACCGGTCGAAAAATGCATTCGGATTGATGATGAGCCTGAACATGCTGATCGAAACGCCTGGAGGTTTTGATTATACCGGCGCGGATTGTTGCGGCTGGATGAAAGAAGCCGGCTTTCGCCAAACTCGAGTGGAGCATCTCGTCGGACCAGATTCCATGGTCGTGGCGATCAAATAAGTCTCCTCGGTAGCGAGCCGTACAGCCAATCTATTCCCGAACTACTATATCCGCGCGATATCTCCGCGTGCATTCTCCCGGTAACGTCGAGGATTCCGCATCGGGAGAGGCCCAATATGGCTACTGAAAAGCAACGCAGTGCAGCTCGAAGAAACATTAAGGCCGCGGCCAGGGCGGCCAAGAAAAAGAGAACCATCGCGCACCTTCCCAAAAGCACGAGAACGGCACTCGGTAAGCAGGCAGCGAAGGTCGCGAAGCAAAAGCGTTCCTAGAGCAGAATACAAAGAGGCCGGACGTGCGCTTCAAACAACTTGAACAAGATCCCAAAACGTTTGCGCTGATCTTCGATACAGGAGATGAGCTCTTAGAGGGTCTCAAGGCATTCGCTGTGGAACGACGGCTCTCGGGAAGCAGTTTTAAAGCCATCGGCGCTTTCTCGCACGTCAAACTGAGCTGGTTCAACTGGGAAACGAAGAAATACGAGACTGCGGCCGAATTCAACGAACAAGTGGAGCTCCTGAGCCTCATCGGCGATATCGCGCTCAAAGATGGTGAACCGCAAGTACACGCGCACGCGGTGGTGGGTCGGCGTGATGGAACGGCGCATGGCGGCCATCTGATGGAGGCACGCGTTCGTCCGACATGCGAGTTGATTCTCATCGAGAGCCCTCAGAACCTGCAGAAGCAAGTAGATAACGCCTCCGGCCTCGCTCTCATTCGAGTCTGACCTTCACACACGCCTTACAGAAACAACTTGCTGGTATTAGGGGATAGTTCCTATAGGCGAAATAACCTCTGCTGAAAACACTGGTATTCGGAGGACACCATGATTACCAGAAGATTTCGAGGGGCGATTGAAACGACGATGGTGATTTCGTTTTTCGCCCTGTGTTTTTGCTTTGGCTTTTCTGCGCAAGCTGAAGATCCCCCGACAAAAACATCCGCGGATTCGCACTTTGCCCGTGAAGCGGCTTCAGGCGGAATGACCGAGGTAAAACTCGGACAACTCGCGCAGAGCAATGGCAGTTCGAGTGCAGTGAAGGATTTCGGCAAGCGCATGGAAACCGATCACAGCAAAGCGAACGATGAGCTCAAGAGCGTCGCAGAGCGCGAGCATCTCCAGCTTCCCAGCGAAGCGAACAACGCCGATCAAGCGGCTTATGACCGGCTTTCGAAGTTGCAAGGAACCGCCTTCGACAAGGCCTATGCGCGCGCGATGGTGAGAGACCACGAGAAAGATGTCGCGGCGTTTGAAAAGGAAGCTTCGTCCGGGACCAATCAACAGATCAAGGACTTTGCGCAACGCACATTGCCGACCCTGAAAGAACACCTAAAGCAAGCAAAGGAAATGGAAAAAACGGTTATGGCGGGCTGACCCAATTGGACTACTTCATCGGACGGACGAGCCAGCAGGCAATCCGAACTTTTTTTTTCAAGACAATCGCTTTCTGGCCGTCCGAGTTTCAGCGTGCTGCTTTTGGAGTTTTAGGGACCAGGGCCAGGTGACTCCGTTCTTCCATCCAGGGCAAAAACGCAAGCAATCGAAAGTGACGAGATTTCGCGCGAAGCTCCTGAAATATCTTCCTCTGTTCATTTCGCGCCGTGTTTACCGGAGTTTCCGCCGCAAGCGGTGATAGCTCGATGCCCACATCCGCCGCTTGCACGCGGGAGAGCTTGAGCAGAAAATCTCCGTACGCTACAGCTTTGGAAACTCGAGCCCCGCCGTTCGAAGCGCGGTTGTGCACAGCGACGTGCTCTTCGAGCGCCCGCAAAGCTTTTTCGACAACTTCCGGCGCAAAGGACGGAGTCGCGGACCCCGCCACGGAGTTTCCCGCCGCAGTCGTAAACCACGAATCGCTTTTCGAGTCTTTCGCTACGTACCCTTGCATGGCGAGCAAGGTGATTGCCTTCTCCGCATCCACCTTCGTGATGCGAAGAATTCCTTGCATGTCGGCCACTGTCCAAGCAGGCATCCCGCGCGTGTCTTTAAGGAAGCTCAAAGCTGCTGCAGGTGCGAGCGCTGGCGTAAGAGTAGCGCTGCCCCGGCTTTCACGTTTGGAATGCTTCTCCGCGTTTACTTTCGCCATAGCTAAGCCAAGTCAGATCCGGCAAAGGCCGAAGCCTAAGCCCGCAATTCAATACTCCACGAACAGCGATAATTGCGTGTTCTTCGTCGAGGCCTTCTTCGTCGAGGACTTCCGCGTTCTCGCGTCGTCGAATACAGTTCTTCCTCGCAACGACCGGGAAAGCCTGCGTTCGTTCGCTATGGCGGCGGAAAAATCGGCGAACGGTTCGCGCCCTTCCTCGACCAGCCGCGTGAGACGGTCGAGACGTTGAAAGCCTTTTGCCTTTTCAGTGTGGTCCAACCGAACCGCATCTAGCGAACGGCGCAGAACGGCCAAAGACTCGTCGTAAGTTTTTAGCGGAACCGGAAACGGATGACCATCCTTGCCGCCATGCGCGAACGAGAATCGCGCAGGATCCGCGAATCGGCTCGGCGCGCCATGAATCACCTCAGCAATCAAAGCCAGGGATTGCAAGGTGCGCGGACCTAGTCCCTCGAGCAGCAACAGAGACGCAAAGTCGCGCAACTCACGCTGATGCGCAACTGCCAGCACGGCTCCCAGGCGCTTGACGTCCACATCCTCCTCGCGCACATCGTGATGCGCCGGCATGATCAACTTGCGGAATTCCCCGACTGTACTCTCGACGGACTGAGCAGCAATTGTCAGCATTGCGCTTTGCGCTTTAGCGGCGCGCGAATCGACCAAATTCAGGATCGTGCCTTGCGGCTGGCCGACGATCGCGTTGTGTGGATCGGAAACGAAATTGCGAACCGTCGGCGAATGCCAGTGATACCGGCGTGCCGAGTGCGCACGGGGATTCATTCCCTGCTGCACGACCGCCCACTCTCCGGATCGCGTGATCACAAACGAGTGTAGATAAAGCTGAAACCCATCCCCTACGGCGTTGTTGTCGATTCGCGCCGTAAGCCGGCTCGTTCGCTCCAATTCGCTTCCGTCCAGGCCCGTCTTCTCGGAAAAATTGCGCAGCTCTTCAGGAGTGCGGCGCGAATGCTTGCCGCGGCCGCCGCAAACGGCTATGCCAAGCTCCGAAAGCCGCGGATTCAACCCGCGCTTCAGTGCGCCCATCACCGAAGTGGTAATTCCTGAGGAATGCCAGTCCATCCCCATGACGCAGCCAAAAGCCTGAAACCAGAATGGATCGCTCAGTCGGGAAAGGAATCCCGAAGGCCCGTAAGAAAGAACAATATGCTCCGCAATCGCGGCGCCCAATTGCATCATGCGGTCGGCCAGCCACGCAGGAACGCGGCCACCGTGCAAAGGAAGATCAGCCGTGCCGGAACGCTTCATGCCTCGATTATCC
>DATBGM010000087.1:0-77125 GCA_036557945.1 Bryobacteraceae bacterium
GGTCGGACCTTCAACATAAATTTTGTTTTCGTCTGGATCTGCAAAAACACCGTTTAAACCTGCACCGTTGGATGCGACATTCAGCAGGCGAATGCTGGCGAGTGTTTTCAGAGTGGCAGATTCGATGAATTCAACGACGCCACCCCGCCGTGCGGCGACGATGTAGGTGTTTCCGCTCTGAGCTTCTACGGCAAGGCACAGCAACGGGACGGCAGACCGGAGAAGTGCCTGGAACAGCCGCGCCATTTGTTAACTCCGTACTTTCTAAGCGTATCTTCTTTTCCGGGCTCAGCCTCTTTCGAGTTCTCTCACCCGCTCTGCAATCAGACGCAGATCGCGCACGAACAAATCGTATTCTTCGTCGTAGTTCTCGCGCAAAGCGCGCAGGATGGCCGATGGATGCACCGTCGCAACCAGTTCCTTTGCCCAGGGGTGCGAGTGAAATTTACCGCGCTCGGCGGTGATGCGGAAATCGCGTCCCATCAGCGACTGCGCTGCCGTAGCGCCCAGGCAGACGACAAGCTCCGGCCGGATCGCGTCCAACTCCGCTTCGAGCCAGGGTTTGCATGCGGAAATTTCAATTCCACCCGGCTTCGCATGCAGACGCCGCTTGCCGCGCTCCAGCTTAAATTTAAAATGCTTTACGGCGTTGGTGACGTAGATCTTCTCGCGATCGAGTTCCGCTTCGTGCATGGCCTTGTTCAGCAAGCGCCCTGCCGGGCCGACGAACGGGTGGCCTTTGATATCCTCTTCGTCGCCGGGTTGCTCGCCGACCATCACGACCTTGGAGTCCGGCGGCCCTTCGCCGAAAACCACTTGCGTGGCATGGCGGTACAAATCGCAACCCTTGCAGGCCGGCGCAGCCGAGCGCAGCAAGGCCAGGTCATGCTTGATAGGAACCCAGGGCGCAGCAGAGGTTTTCGGGCTAGCCACGGTCAGGCGTGAATCAGCGCGGCCGACGATTCGAACGCTTCAAAGTCGCCGTTCAGGCCGAACTTCACTTCAAACGGCTCCGAAACCGCCTGCGCATTCCCGTTCAATGCAGGAATCAGGTTTTCGCTTACAGCCGTGTCGATCAGTTCCAGCGTGTTCCGAATCCGGCAGTATGTAACTTCCGATAAGTCTCGTTTGCCCACAGTAGGCGCGATAGCCGCCAGCGCTTCCGCATCGTTTGCAAAGTGAATCGGCGTAGCGATCGCCTTCGGTGTAGATGCCGTGAGCGAATTAATGTAGGTGGGGTTCCAGTCTACTTGTTTGAGAATTCGTTGGTGCATTACATCGGCCAGCCCGATTCCAACCGCGCTGCCATATGTCAGGTCGGTCAGGCTGCGAATGTAAATACGCTCCACTACCGGCACGCCTTCAAAAGTGTTCGATTCGCCGGTAACGGTTCTGTTGATGACCTTCGTGTCCATGCCCGCGCCGCTGATATTCTTGCCGATTTCATCGACGATCAGCACATCGATCGCATCGGCCGGCAGGTTCGCCTTCCACGATTTCACTTCGGCCAGCAGTTTCTCTTCCTGCGCCAGCATCGCTGCACAGCCGGTCGCGGCAGAGATCGCCGTGAGTCCCGCCGTTTCGTGATGCGCACCTTCCTGTATGGCAAGGCCGCCCAGGATTTTGCCGCTGGCAAACACGCGCTCCCCGACGCTGCGGATCATGCGTTCGAGCCCAATCTTGTAGGCGTAGGTGTGATAATTCTGCGCGCCCGAAAATTTACCCAGCCCGATCGCCATCATCTTGAAAAGGCCGCTCTCTACCGTCCCTACGAAATCGGTGTGCCACTTCACGCGCGGAACCAGAAAAATGCCGTCCGACTCGAATGCGTTCTTGTCGATAAATGTCTCAATGCCCTCGGGCGTCTTTCCTCGCGACACAACGTCGAGCGAGCTGATAACGGGTACCCCCATCGTGGCTTCGTGAACGCCGTAATGCGCCAGCACGTCCGCCTGCCCCTCCGCGGTTGCGGCGCCATGGCTGCCCATCGCCGGAAAGATGAATGGATTCGCGCCCTGCGCTTTCCAGAACGCGACCACAGACTTCACGATCGTGGCGATATTGCTGATCCCGCGGCTGCCCACACCGATCGCAATCCGCGCACCCTTGGGAACTCGGCTGGCGATGCCGGAAGCCTGCAACTCCTGACGAACATGCTGTGGAATATCGGCGATTGCGCGATTGGGAAACGACTGCCGGACATGGGCGAACCTCGGGAGATTCATACTTTCAGCATACTTTCCCGGCCGCCTTCGTGCAGGTCACGCTACCAGAAGATCGAATGCGTTCGAGAGGTAGTTCTTCAGATCCGGACGTTTAACCACCGCATCGAGAAAACCATGTTCGAGCAGAAATTCGCTGCGCTGAAAACCGTCGGGCAGCTTCTGGCGGATCGTCTGCTCGATGACGCGCGGCCCGGCGAACCCGATCAGCGCGCCAGGCTCCGCGATATTCAGATCGCCTAGCATGGCAAAGCTCGCAGTGACGCCGCCGGTGGTAGGATCCGTGAGCACGCTGATGTAGGGGAGCTTCGCTTCGTCCAGACGCATCAGCGCGGCCGAAAGTTTGGCAAGCTGCATCAGGCTGATCGCGCCTTCCTGCATGCGCGCGCCGCCCGAAGCGGAGACAATGATGAGCGGCGTTTTCTCTGCCACGCAACGCTCGATTGCCCGGGTGATCTTTTCGCCAACCACCGCTCCCATGCTGCCGCCGATAAACTTCAATTCCAGCGCGCAGATCTGCACCTTGCGGCCGTTGAGCAAACCGCTCGCGCAGATGACTGCGTCAGGAAGGCGGGTGGCCCGTTCCATGTCGCGCAGGCGCTGTTCGTATGGCTTCGAATCTACGAAGCTAAGAGGATCGGACGAGCGCAGCCGCGCATCGTGCACTTCGTATGCGCCGTTATCGAATAAGTTAGCGAGCCGCTCGCGAGCCCCGATGCGGAAGTGATATCCGCATTTCGGACACACCTGTTGATTCTCCTCGACCGCCTTGCGCCAGATGATCTGGCCGCAGGAATCGCATTTCTGCCATAGGCCTTCGGTTTTGACATTCTTCTCCGCATCGGAGGGAGCTGTACCTTCTACCGAAGGCTTCTGTCTGGTAAACCAGGCCATGAACTTGCCACTACGGTATCACGCACGGGCTATTTTGCTTGTAGGAAAAAAACGGGACGGTCATACGGCCGCCCCGAGGAGTGGAGGAAAAGAGAGGATTGCGGAGGAATCTCTCAGTAATCAGGTGCTGCAGCATGCGTTTGCCGCTCACTCAGAAAAACCTCACCGGCCGCGAGATCTGTCGTTAGTTGAAACGGAGCCAGCGCGACTTCGGGGCCCCGTAATCAGTCTCGTAGGACCAAAGCCAAGGTGTTGTGCGGGAACGCTGTCAATCCCGCCAAACTTGTTACTCACCCTCTCTTCTGCTGCTGCGTTAAGTTGTCATAGGAGTTAAGTCGATGACAGCAGACAAACCTGGAACACGCGAAGAGAGAGACAAAGGGCAGGGGGTTCTTCCCAAGAACAGGCCCCCAATCGTGTCGCCGCAGGAGTGGGAGACTGCGCGCCAGCAGCTCCTTGTGAAGGAGAAGGCCTTGACCCGCGCTCGTGATGCGCTGGCCGCCGAGCGCCGGCGAATGCCGTGGATGACCGTGGAGAAGAGGTACGAATTCGACGGACCCCAGGGCAAGGTTAGCCTCCTCGATCTATTCGAGGGTCGCCGGCAGCTAATCGTTTATCGGGCCTTCTTTGAACCTGGGGTGTTCGGCTGGCCCGAGCACGCCTGCCGCGGCTGCTCCCTGGGCGCGGATCAGGTCGCTCACTTGGCTCATCTGAACGCCCGCGACACTACGCTCGTGTACGCCTCGCGCGCGCCCCAGAAGGACATCGAGCGCCTGAAGGCCCGAATGGGTTGGAAAATGCCGTGGTACACCATCACCGACAGCTTTGACACCGACTTCGGCGTGGACGAGTGGCACGGTCACAATGCATTCATCCGCGACGGCGATAAGGTGTTCCGCACATATCTCATCAACAATCGCGGCGACGAGGCCATGGGAACCACCTGGAGCTACCTCGATATGACGGCGCTCGGCCGTCAGGAGACTTGGGAGGACTCGCCGGAGGGTTACCCCCAGACCGCGCCGTACAAGTGGTGGAACTGGCACGACAACTACCATGCCGAAGCCTTACCTGACCAGCAGTGGGTGGACATAATAACCAACCCTCAAGAAGCCGCCCGAAAGCGCGCCGCAGAGGCGAAAACATGATGAAGACACCCTGAACTTGCCGCTCATCGATCGGAGCACCTCCAGTCGGAGCTGCACCTATTTCCGGTTCGAGAGAAGGCCAGACGGGGACGCCATGCAGCCGCCCGGCCGTTCAACACCAATTAGCTGATAGGCGAGAGTAAATACTTCGCGTACCACGCGAGATAGCGTTCATACCGGTCCCGGACAAAACTCGGCCGCGTTAAGCCATGAAACTCGCCCGGATAAACGATCAGCTCGGTGGGAACATTCAAAGTCCGCAGCGCCTGGTACATCTGCTCGCCTCCCACTAGCGGAACGTTGAAATCCTTGTCGCCGCCCATGAAGAGCGTGGGTGTGTGAATGCGGTCGGCATGAAAGAACGGATACGAGATCTTCACCCATAACGCCTCGCTCTTCCACGGCGGCCCGAGCTCGTTGTCGTACTGGAAGACATATTGATCGGCGCCGTACATCGTGGTCTGGTTAGCGCTGCCCGCGCCGCTGATGGCCGCCTTAAAACGGTTGTCGTTTGCGATCGTGTAGTCGGTGAGAATGCCGCCGTAGCTCCAGCCGCCGATGCCGAGCCTGTTCGGATCGGCGATTCCCATTTGCACCACGTGATCGACGCCCGCCAGCAGATCCATCACTTCTTTATGGCCCCAGTCGCCGAAGATGCTCTGCCCGTACGCATGTCCGCGCCCTGAGCTGCCGCGATAGTTGACGGCGATTACCACGTAACCATGCGCCGCGAAAAGCTGCCGTTCGAAGCTGAAGGCATGGCCGTCTTGTCCGTTCGGTCCGCCGTGAATGCGTAGCAGGGTGGGATACTTCTTGCCTGCCTGAAAATCGGGCGGTTTGGTAATCAGCCCATGTACTTCTGTGCCGTCCGGACCTTTGAACTGGATATCTTCCACCGAAGCCAGCTTGGTCTCTGCGCAGACTGTATCATTCCGGTGGCTGAGCTGGCGCAGCGATCCGCCGTCGAGCGCGAAAATTTCGGCCGGCTTACTGTCAGTCGACGCGAGCAAGGCCGTACGACCGGCACGCGACGAAAGCGCTGAAACGACTCCCGCCTGTCCCGACAATCGCTCCCACGCCCCTCCCGCAACAGCGATCTGCGCGGGGTATTCGGAACGGTCGTCCGCTACCAGAAACAGAAGATCGCGTCCGTCGTGCGTGAAAGCAGAGGCAGAAACGCCGCGATCGAGCTTTTCTGTAAGCACGCGGGCAGCACCTGCGTCAGCGGGCACCACCGCCAGCCGGTTCATGTTGTAGGCCGTGTACCTGGGCTCGCTGCCTTGCAGATACGCGATCAGCTTGCCATCCGGACTCCATACTGGGTGGCCGGAATCCGGGCCGGTGTACGTGGTCAGCCGCCGCGGCGAGGCATTCGGACTCGCGTCCACAACATAGATATCGCTGTTATCGCTCCGATCCGGATCCACATCACGATTACTGACGAATGCAATACGAGTGCCATCCGGCGACCAGGCAATATTCGTCTCGTCGAAGCGGCCGCTTGTAATCGGCGCCAGCTTTTCGGTCGCAATCTCAAGGAGATAAATATGGTTGCGCTTGTCCGTTAAATACCCCTGAACGTCTTGTTTGAAGTGATAACGGTCGATCACAACAGGCTTCGGCGGTTTTGGAGTAGCCGGCTTCGCCTCATCCGAATCCGGTTCGTCTTTGGCGCGCAGCACCAGCGCAAGGCGGGCCGAATCCGGCGACCATTCGTAATCGGAGATCGTGAAGTTTTTCAGGTGCGTAAGCTGGCGCGCCTCGCCGCCGCGGCGATCGAGCACCCAGATCTGTGAGCCTTTAGGTTCACCCGGCCTGGAAGACACAAAAGATAAATAGTGTCCGTCCGGGCTCCAGTGCGGCGAGCTCTCCGATTCAGGACCGTTAGTAAGCTGCAGCTCCGTTGCGCCATCCCAGCTCGCCATCCAGATATGCGTAATTCGCTTATCCGCTTTCGGATCTACGGATGAAACCGTGTAGGCCACCCACTTACCGTCGGGCGAGACCTCCGGATTTGCGACATCATGCAGCCGCGCCAGATCGTCGAGGTTGATCAGCCTGGGTGCTGCCGTCAAAACGGTCGCGCAAAGACACACCGCAAGCGAGCACAATTTCATCCGGTCTCCACAATTTCAATGGCGTTGACTTCAGCATAGTTCTTGGAAGGTACGAAATCGAGCACCAGCATACCCTGCGCATTGGGCTCGATATTCTCGAAGACCTTTTCCACGCTACGATTGGCACCGCCGGCGTCTCTGGCGATATCGTACTTGCGCAGCAACGCCACTCCATTGGCGAACACGTCGAAGATGCGGCTGCCGATGGCCGGCTCTGGCGATCCGGTGCCGAACCAGGTCTCGGCGAAATGCAGCGTCAGACGATACTTGCCGGGCGCGAGCGGAATGCGGTATGAAAAGTTGCCATAACGTTCGCCCTGATACAGCACTTCATGGCTGTTGCTGATCATTGTGTTCCGCACAACCGCATGGCCTCCAAAGTAGTATTCATCGGCATTCCAAAGACGCCCCTGCGAATCCGTAACTGGCGATTCCTGCGCAACGATGCGCACCGGGTGAATGCGCCCGGGCGGACTCGGAATAATTTTGAGAGCGTTCACGAAAGCCGGCGCGGTCACCGGATCGAACGCCAGGTGCAGTTTGCCGTCCTGCGAAGGATAGATATCTTTGAAGACCTTTTCATAAACCCGGTTCGGGCTGCCCGCTTCCGCCACCGGATCGATATTGGTGAGTGTGGGCTTGCCGTTGACCGAGAGATTGAACAGGCGCGTCGATTCGCCGCCGCCCTTCGGGTTGCCGCGCCCGTACTCGGTTTCGGCCAGGTAAAGATGCACCTCGTACGCGCATTGCCGTAGCGGAATGTCGTAGCGGAATCTTCCCGCCCGTTGAGAGCGCGCATAAAATGTCCCTGATTGCGGCTCTAGTGCACGCCCCGGCGGAATGGTGCTCGAAGAACCCCCCGTGTAATAAGCGTCCGCCGTCCAGTTCCGCCCCTGAGCGTCCGAAAGCGGCGGCCCATGGTAACCGGCGAGCAGATGCGCGCTGCCCAGAACCGCTGATCCGCCCGCGGGTGGTGTCCACACTTCCTCTTTTTGCGTGCCCGATGCAACGCTTGCATGTCCGCGGCGCCGCGCCAGCCAGGCGCCGAGAACACCTAGCGCGATCAGACATAGCAGCAAGGGCCACAGCCACGTCCGCCTCGAGCGCACGCGAACCGCCCGTACGGTTACCGCCGCTTCCGGCGCGGGTAGAGGCAGCAGATCGACTGCCCCAAACTGGGATTCGCCGCTCTCCGCTAGTGCAGCCGCCTCTTCCTGTTGCAGAAATTGCGGCCGGTACTGCCCGTGCGGAATGGCGATCCGGAGGGGATGATCGCTCCCCAGTCCTTTGTAGTAATGTTCGAGCCGTCTCCGTAGGCGGTGCGCTTCCACGCGCACGATGGAGTCCTTCTTCGGGTCGAAATCGCTCGAGCGGCCGAGCGCCTCGATGGCGATGCTGTACTCCTTGATCTGGTCGCCCGACCCTTCCAGCTCACGCTCGCAGATGTACTGGAAAAATCGTTCCAGGCGGGGCGCTTTGCTAAAGAGACCCGACTGGAGCACCTGCTCCATTTCCGCTCGTTGGAGCTCTTCTCGCGTAGTAGCCCCCATTTAGCTTTGCCGGATTGTTGAGTAGTATATCAGACCAGTAACGTTCTGGGGATAGGCGTTAACGCGTTTGAAAATAAAAGGCTTATACATGTAACGCGGAAGGTAGCCGGATGGTAACCCGCTGACGATTGAACCGATTGCTCTCCGCCATATATAGTACTTGGCAGATTCGGCGGCGCCTTCAATCCTCCGGTTGAGCCGCCTTCCGAACTTTCGTGTGGGAAGGGGTTCCATGTTTCGAACTGGCAGAGTCATTTCGGCCCTGGCGGGCGTTCTTCTGCTCGCAGCAGGTCTTTGGGCGCAGGCGATCTTCGCAACGCTCACCGGCATCATCACCGATCCATCCGGCGCCGTCGTCGCAAATGTGAACGTGACGCTGACAAACGCCGAATCGGGCGACACGCGCACTACGACCACCAACAGCGATGGTTATTACACCTTCGCGTCCGTCCCGGTGGGTTCGTACAACCTGGAAATAACCGCACCGGGGTTTCAGACCTTTAAAGCGACCGCCATCGCCCTCGGCGGCGGCGAAAAGCGCAATGTGAATGCCTCGCTGCAAGTCGGCAGCACGAACCAGACCGTCGAGGTCACAGGCACCGCCGACATCATTACGCCGGTCGATTCGGGTGAAAAGGCGAACACGCTGACCACTCGCCAGCTTGAAAATTATGTGCAGGTCGGCAGCAACGCCGCCGAGTACCTCAAGATCATGCCGGGCTTCGGTAACCAGAACGGGGTATCCAACAAGGCGAACTACAGCGGCCAGACGATCGGCATCAATGCTAACGGCGATTCTGGTAGCCAGAGCCCGCTCAACAATTCTTTTTCATACAACGGGCTTCCCGGCAACACGCTCGACATCGTCGCCGATGGAGCGCACGTTTCCGATCCGGGCTGCAACTGCGATACGCCCGTGAATCCGAACTCGGATTTTCTGCAGGAATTTAAGGTCCTTGCTTCAAACTTCAGCGCCGAAAACCAAAAGGGGCCGATGGTCATTACATCGGTGACCAAAGCAGGCGGAACGGGCTTCCACGGCAACGCGTTCTTCTCAGCCCGTAACTACGTCACGAATGCGAATGACGCATATTCGAACGCTCTCGGCATCAAGCAGCCGCAGAACAAATATTACTATCCTGGCGGAAGCATCGGCGGCCCGGTTCTGCTGCCCTGGACGAACTTCAATCGCAACCGCAACAAGCTTTTCTTCTTTACCGGCTACGAATACTTCTATCAGGTGCTTGATACCGGTAATCTCACCGCCACTGTGCCGACGCCGGGCATGATCAATGGCGACTTCTCTCCCGCAGAGCTGGCTAAGCTCGGGACAAAGACGGCATCGGGGAACCCGCCTGGGACGGTGCCCGCATCCTGGCCCGGCGGCCAGATGCCGGCGAATCTCATCGACCCGAGCATGCAGGCGCTGATGAAGCTCTATCCCGCGCCGAATGCCGATCCAAACGCGACCGGCGGCTACAACTACGTGCAGTCACAGATTTTCAATCAGAACAATTTTCAGTGGACGGTCCGCGGCGATCTGAACGTCAGCGACAACACCAAGGTTTTCGTCCGTTACAACATGCAGCGTGAAACCCAGCTCTTTCCGGTCGGTCTCTGGTGGCGTAACGGCAGCCAGGTTCCGTATCCGACCCCGGTGCAGGGTAAGAATCGCTCCGATTCTGTGACCGGGACCCTGACGCACGTTTTCAGTCCCACGATGACAAACGAAACCGTATTCGCATACACATTTGTCGGGTTCCCGAACATATTCCAAGATCCCGACAAGGTCGACAGGGCAAAGGTCGGATTTACCGACCCTACGCTGTTCAACAACGGTGTCGCGCAGATTCCGTCATTCGGCTCTTTCGGGAATGAAGCAGCTCTGATCTTCAATCCGGGCGGTTTCGAGGCGGGTGGTCCGTCGGCTGGTCTGTACGCCAACAAGTACATGCCCAGTATGAGCGACACGCTGACCAAAGTTTGGGGTACGCACACCGTCAAGGCCGGTTTCTTCTACGAGTGGATTCGCAACGCGCAGCCCGCCAACAACAATACCAACGGTCAGATGGAGTTTGTCTCGGCCAACAATACGCAGTTCACGTACGGCGATGCCTACGCCGACATGCTCGCCGGAAACATGTCCAGCTATACCGAGACGAACTTCAACCGTCTGAACAGTATCTCGTATAACACCTTCGAAGGCTTCATCCAGGATTCGTGGAAAGTGACGCCGCGCTTCACGGCTGAGTACGGATTGCGTATGACGCATTTCACACCCTGGTCGGACGACGAGGGCTTCGGCTATTCCGTGTTTATTCCGTCGCAGTACGATCCCACCAACAACGGTGCCTGCGCCGCTGCGCCGACCTTCTGCGGATTCCAATGGCACAGCCGTGACAATTCCGTCCCGCTCGCTGGGTTCCCGTCGCGTACGCTGTTCTGGCAACCACGATTAGGATTTGCCTATGACCTCCGCGGTACGGGTCAGACAGTTCTGCGCGGCGGCTGGGGACGCTTCTACTACCACTCGGGCCAGTTCACATCCGGCCTGGATACCTCTGCCGGCTCCGCTACGGTGACGTTAACGCCGAGTAGCATCGGTAACAAGCCGCTGCTGGCGAGCCAGCTCAACACGATTCCGTTCACCGCGGTGCCGCCGACACCATCTGCCGTTGACAGCCGAAGCGACAAACAGCCGTACACCGATAGCTACAGCTTTACGATCTCGCAGAAGATGCCTTGGACCAGCCTCCTCGAGCTCTCGTATGTAGGCAACCGCAGCCGCGATCTGCAGAGCAGCAGCGGCTTCGGCAGCAACATCAACCTGGTGCCCATCGGGGCGATGTTCAATGTAGTAAACCCGAATACGGCTAGTGCAAACGACTACCGGCCGTACCGCGGCTACGGCGATATCAACCTCGCCACGAATAACCTATATTCGAATTACAACGCTATGCAGGTTGCCTGGGCGCACCAGGCCAGCCATGCCACTATTCAGTTGAACTATACCTTCGGAAAAGCGCTCGGTATCGTCGGTACTAACGGAGCGGGAACGCTGGGTTCGTACGGAGCGACGCTCAACCCATTCGATTTACGCCAGAACTACGGTACCCAGGCTGGCGACCGTCGCCACATCTTCGCCGCTGTCTACTCGGTCAATCTGCCGAGCCCGGTACATGGCAATAAATTTGCCGCCGGTGTCGTGAACGGCTGGCAGTTGTCCGGTATCACGCAATGGCAGAGTGGCGCCAATCTCTCCGCCAATCGTGCCTTCAACTTCGGCATGACGCTCAACAATGCGATCATTCCCGGCACGCAGAATATCGTAAACTCCGATGGCACCAAAGGCATCGCCATCAGCAACGTTGCTCTGCTCGGCACCAACGCCATTCAGCTCAACCCCCTGCTGGTCTGCGATCCAACGAAGAACCTGAAATCGCATCAATACATCAACGGCGATTGTTTCGCAGCCCCGACCGGTATTGGCGAAAACGGACCGACCATTATGCCGGCAATCTACGGTCCAGCCTTCTTCAACTCCGACCTGGGCATCTTCAAGAATTTCCGAATCACCGAAACGAAGAAGCTGCAGATACGCGTGCAGGCGCAGAACTTCCTCAACCATCCGTTATGGTCGTTCCCGAACAATAACAATTTGACGCTGCAGTTCAACCAGGCATCGCCCGGGAGTGCAAGCATTCCCCAAACCAACGCCGACTTTGGCTACACGCAATTCAAAGAGGGGAAGCGCATCGTAGAATTCGTAGCCAAATTCTACTTCTGACGTTCTCATTCACCGGCGGGCAAGCGAGACCCGATTGCCCGCCGTGCAAGAATGAAGAACGGTACCTCAGGTGCGTCGATCCCTTGTAGCCATCGAGGCCGGAACCGCTTCCATTGCTCCGGCTATCTCCTCTTATCTCGCGCTGACTAAGCCGCGTATAGCTGCCATGATCGCAGTCTCCACCGCCGTCGGCTACTTCTTCGGTCAGGAAGGTGCATTCTCGCTTTTGCCATTCCTGCACGCGGTCTTCGGAACCACGCTGCTCGCGGCCGGATCGGCCACGCTCAATCAGTGGTACGAGCGCGATATCGATTCCCGCATGAAGCGCACGCGCAGCCGTCCGCTTCCGAGCGGCAGCCTCACGGCCAACCAGGCGCTCTGGTTCGGCGTCGTGATCTCGAGCCTCGGTCTCATTGAACTCACGCTATTTGCCAATTTCCTCGCCGCCGGCATCGGTTTTGCCACCTGGGCCGGCTATCTCGGCATCTACACGCCGCTGAAGCGCCTCTCACCGTTCTGCACGACCATCGGTGCGCTCCCTGGTGCCGCGCCCCCGCTCGTCGGTTACGCAGCTGCGCGCGGGCATCTGACCTGGGAAGCCTGGATCCTGTTCGCCATTCTCTTCCTTTGGCAATTCCCGCACTTTCACGCCATCGCCTGGATGTACCGCGAAGATTACGAACGCGGCGGAATCAAAATGCTGGCTGTCGTGCGCCCCGACGGTAAAGCTGTGGCACAACGCATTCTTGCGACGCTCCTGCTGTTGATACCGGCGAGCATCGCGCCGGTACTCGTCCATCCCGCCATGGCCGGAACGGTTTATCTGGTCACCGCTGTCCTGCTTGGCGGCGCCTTCCTCTATTTCGGCTGGCGTGTCGCGCGGGATAAAACGCACCTCGGCGCCAAGCGGCTCCTGCTCGCTTCCGTCGCTTACCTGCCGTTGCTTTTCGCCATTCTGATTCTCAATCGGCCCTGAACCTTAGCAGTCGACCATGAAAATTACGCGCTGCTGCCGACGCTATACGCGCGCGCCGTTTACCCAAACCGCTTTGATCCGCAGCTCGTCGTCAAACTGAACGAAATCCGCCGCCTTGCCGCGTGCAATCGAGCCGTAGCGATCGCTCACTCCGACGAGCGATGCAGGCGTCAAACTCGCCATCCGCACTGCCTGCGCCAGCGGCACATCGAGCCGGCGATGCAGAACCCGCACCTGATCCATCAGTGTCGTCGCGCTGCCCGCCAGCGCCGACCCGTCCGCCAGCGTGCAAACACCTTCCGCAACGCGGCAGCGCAGCGAACCAAGCATAAAGGTCGTGCCCACCGGCAGCCCGGTTCCCGCCAGCGCATCGCTGATCAACGCGATCTTCTCCGGCCCCTTACTCCGAATCGCCAGTTTCATAAAGGTTGGCGCTGCGTGAAAGCCGTCCGCAATCAGCTCGCAGCCGAGCCGTTCTTCCGCCAGCGCATATTCGGCCAGCCCGGCCTCGCGGAAGAGTCCATTCTTTGCGGCATACGTCATCGCGTTGAAAAGATGCGTCACTTTGCTAAGGCCCGCGTTCATCCCCGCGCATACAGCCTGCTCTCTCGCCTCGCTATGGCCCGCGCTCATCACAATACCCGCTCGCGTCGTCCGCTCGATCAGCTTTAATGCGTTTGGCAGCTCGGGAGCCACGGTCATCTGCGAGATGCGCGCCGCGTTCTCCACCAGCCAGCCGATATTTTCATCCGTCGCCGCGCTGAACAGTTTTGGATCCTGCGCGCCGGCCTTGGTCGCCGCCAGGTGTGGCCCTTCCAGATGCACCGGCAACAGCCGGGCTTTCACCTGGTTTCTTACTGTGCTCCAAACATCGAGCACGGCTTGCATCCGCGCATATGTCGTCGTCGCCAGCGTTGGTGAAATCGCCGTCGTGCCCTGCGAGAGGTGATAGTTGGTAATGGTGTGAAACGCTTCCGGCGTGGCATCCAGAAAATCTGCGCCGCCGCCGCCGTGAACGTGCGTGTCGACAAAGCCCGGCGCAAGAAATAGCCCGGCACCCTTCGTCGCCTCGCTCCCATCCGGCGCTGCACCCGTGCCGAAGTCGAGGATCGTTCCGCCGTCAAAACGGATCCACGCGTTCTTTAAAATCTCGTCAGCGAGGATTAGTTGAACCGATGTAAGCAGCGTTGCAGGCATTCTCTTTTCTGCTTCATCGTAGCGCCGTACTCTGCTTTATCTGCCGTCCCGCGCATCTCTCAAAACTTGACCTGCGGAACCCTCTTTTCTTCCTCGGTTGTCTTGATATAGGCATCGTCTTTCTTAAATCCGAAGATTGACGCTGCAATGTTCCTCGGAAACAGCTCGAGATCCGTATTGTATTTCTGTATCGCCAGGTTATAATCGCGCCGGCTCACCGCGATGCGGTTCTCCGTCCCGGCTAGCTCATCCTGCAGCCGCAGAAAATTTTCATTCGATTTCAAGTCAGGATACGCTTCTTTGAGCAGCAGTAAGCGGCCGAGCGCGTTGCTGAGCTGCGAATTCGCATTGATCTCTTCCTGCCGGCTGCCTGCACTCAGCAAAGCCGATCGCGCTTTCGCCACCTCGCCGATTACGGTCTGCTCCTGTTTGGCGTAACCCTTCACCGTCTCCACCAGGTTCGGAATCAGATCGGCGCGCCGCTTGATATCTGTGTCCACCTGGGCCCAGCGGGAATCGATCTCGTTCTTTTCGGTCACCAGCGTGTTGCGACCGCTCACGAGCGAACCGCCAATGATGAGAACTCCCAGAATCACCACGATCAGAACGACAAGTCCAGCCTTCATCTCTCTCTTCTCCTTTGTTATTTGCTGCTTACGCCCTGAGCGCGTCGACAAAGCGGACGAGCGCTGCCACATCGTTCAGATAGCGCTCCAGCAACAGCACCGCTTCCGGTCCCTCAACCGACTTTCCCGATGTCCGAATGGACAGTATCTCACTGAATCCGTCGAATGGCGCGCCTGTCGTCTTCGCCAGCTCCTCTACAATTTCTTTTCTCTTCCAGCGCGGCGGGGCGCCATGCAGGATCAGCGCATGCCGCCCCAGCACGCAGAAGGTCGAAACAGAGTCGGCCATCAGCTTTGCGAGCCGCGCCGCATCGGAAATCACCTCCGCCGCATGCTGCCTTAGCCGGAGCTGTTTGGCGCGCAACTCGTGCTCTACTTGCGCCCGGTAAAACTTGTTGTCTACCTGCAAATCGCGAATGACATCCGTGCCATGCAGCACGCGCCGGTGCTGTCGCATGTCGTGGAACTCGATGGCAAAACAATCGGTCGCGGTCTGCACTTCGTCTTCGGTCAGCAGAAGCGGCGGCGGATGATTCGCTTCGCGCCACCAGCGCAATACCGGCTCCGCACGCCTCAGCTCATCCGGCGTCAGCCGGTTGAGCACGCATAAAACGTTCAGATCGGAACGGTTCTGGTTCCATTCCTCGGTCGCCCCCGAGCCGTAGAGAATCACAGTGATCAATTGCGCGCCGAAGGTGCTCTTCAGCCGTTCCACCAGCGCAGTAAGTTTGTGATCCGCCGTCTGATTGCTCATATCTCGCTACCAGTTACTGCTTGCTCCTCCGCCGCCCGCATCGCCGCCGCCGAAGCCGCCGAAACCGCCACCACCGCCGGAGCCGCCGCCGAAACCTCCACCTCCCCAGCCGCCGCCATCCCAGCCGCCGCGGCGCCCGCCGCCCATCATGTTACCCAGGATGATCCACGGAAGAATTCCACCGCCTCCGCCTCCTCCGCGATAACCGCCGCCGCGTCGTCCACCCCGGCTCAAAAGCCACAGCAGAAAAATAATCCCGATCACGATCAGAGGAATGGGAATCCTGTTGTCGTGCTGCACTTCGGTTCGCGGCTGTTCCGGCGGCGGTCCTGCATCTGAAAATGCGATACCCTTTTTCTGCGCAATTTGCGCCGCCATCGCCCGCGCTGCCGTCAGTAGCGCCGCTCCGTAATTGCCGGCACGTAATTCGGGCCGCATCGAGCGCAGCGTGCTGCCCGAAAACCCGTCGGTTAGATACGGCTCGATCCCGCGGCCTGTCTCGATATCGCTCTGCCGGTCCTTAATCGCGAGCAAAAGCAGCACACCCTGGTTTGTCTTCCGGTCGCCCACTCCCCACGTCCGGAACAGATCGAGCGCAAACTGCCGAATCGGCTGATCTTCAAGCGATGGAATCGTCACCAGCGCAAACTGCACGCCGAGCTGCTGCTCGACATTCGTGCAAAACTCTTCGAGCTGCTGCTTCTGCGCCGCGTCCACGACATTCCCCAGGTCGCTGACGTATCCGGTCGGCTTCGGCAGCTTCTTCGCATCGAGCGCGCCAAAAGCCGACTGCGCAAGCAGAAACAGCACAAGCAGGAGCGCAGGCATGAACAACGAGCTTATCAGCAACCGACCGCACGCCCAAACTGTATTGATTTGGGATGGCACAGGGACGGCGATGAAAAAGAGGAAAGGCTAGCGGTGGTGGAGCGGCGAGGCCGGTGGTGCGTAAAGCAGTAGCCAGCTGCTCTGGAACGCCTGTGTAAAGTTCCCGATATCTCGCCCCGCGGCTCTCACTTTCTTACCCGCGAACCATGTTGCTTATTCATTTTTCGAGAGTAAGGCCTGCGGCGTCAGCGCAGGCAGAGATGCAGGCGATCAGCGCGTCACGTTTCCACCAAAATGAAAGGCCGGACCGATGGACAGTCTCACCGTGTTACGCGATTCTTTCAGGATGTCCGTAAACAGGTCATTGTGCACAAAATCCGCTTGCAAACGAACACTCGCGTGCTGGAAAAAATTCAAATCGACCCCGCCGCCTACACCATAAAACGCTTCCCAGTCGGTCTTCTTCCCCGAAGGCGCAAGCAGGGCCACAATGCCCCTGGCCACCGGATCCTGTGCATGCGGCCTCGCTTCCTCGTGGATGGCGCCGATCGAAGGCCGGATGAACAACGTAACTCTTCTGAAATGGCGATATTCGAGTTGTGGTCCCGCTGCGAAGGTTTGCGTGGTGGTGCCGGTTGGTACGGAGAGTTGATAGTCCGCCGGAATCAGGCCCGCAGCTTTCAATTGCGCTAGTTCTCCCTCGATCTGTTGGGCAAACGCCGGCTTTAAAAGGTCGGGAGTGAGCGGTAACGTGCCGCTTGCAACCGAGTAATCAAAGCCGAGCGCGAGCCAGCGCCGCGCGTTCACTCCGGCTTGCAAATGATACCCGCGCTGCTCAAGTTTGGCGCTCGGGCTATCGAACCAGGTGAAGCCGTTGTAAAGATCGAAGCGGCCGACATAATCCTGCTGGCTCCAGGCGCACGTTGGAACCAGCAAAAGACACAAAAAGAGAAAACTGTGGAGTGTCTTCAAGCTCTATTCCTCGCTATGCCAGATCAGATGCTGCTCTTGAGCGATCCATTGCCGAATATATTTGGCATAATGCGCTTCCAGTTCCGCCCTACGCAGTTTCAGTGTCGGCGTAATAAATCCATTTTCAACGGACCATCTGGTTTGCGTCAGCACAAGTATGCTTAACCGCTCATGGGGTGCGAGCTGAAAATTAACGGTGTGCACCAAGTCTGTCAGCGAGTGCTCGAGCAATTGTCGGCTTTCCGGTCTTTCTGAAAGCCGTCGGGCTTCGGCTGTAAGCACTGCGATCGCGATGGGCGCAGCCAAGCCGGAACCCATGACAAGGCACATCTCAATCGCCTCGTGAACCTCGAGCATCATCTCAATTGCGCCGGGCGAGACGTATTTGCCCTTGGCCGTCTTAAATTGCTCCTTGATGCGTCCTTTGATCTTCAGCCAGCCTTCGGAATCGATTTCACCGAGATCACCCGTTTCAATGAATCCATCGGCGGTCATTACGCCGGCGGTCGCTTCGAGATCGTGATAATAGCCGAGCATATTCATTGGACTTTTGACTTGGATTTCACCGTTACCCGCAATTCTTGTCTCTACACCGGGCGTGCTGACGCCCACGAAGCCGGGCCGCCAGCGCCCGCCGGGAGCCGTATGGGTGATACCCGATTCCGTCGTGCCGTAGCCTTCCGTAACGGGAAGCCCGAGCTCTCGAAACCAGCCGACAAGATCCGGTGCGATCGGAGCGGAACCGGAAGCCGCGAAGCGGACTCGATTCAGACCCAACCGGCGCAGGATTCGCCGCCGCACGAGGAACCCGACGAGCGGAATGTGGAGAAGATTTTCCAGCTTGCGCGCGCGAATCTTTTCAAAGACACCTGCTTGAAATTTGGCGTAGAGTCTCGGGACCGAAAAAAAGAGGGTCGGCCGGGCGCGCTTGAGATCGCGTAAGAAGGTAGCGGTGTTTTCGTAAAAGAAAATGCGCCACCCCATATACAAGCCGGCCGTTTCGGTTAATGCGCGTTCGGCGATATGCGCCAGAGGCAGATAGGAGATGACGCGGTGATGCTTGTTATTGCCGATGACTTGCTCGACGGCTTTTGCGAAATAGGGAAAGGCCCTGAACGCATGCAGGGCGCCTTTTGGCGGGCCGGTGGTGCCCGATGTGTAGATGACTGTCGCCACGTCCTCCGCAGCCCGGGCGGGTTCTCCTGCGATCGGCTCATTTTCCGCAACAATCCTATCCCAGGTCAGATGGGCCGGAGTTTCCGTTTGCACCCGGCTTTCGATCTGCTTTACTGTTGCATTCGGAAAACGGACGACCGTGATGTCTTCCGGTATCTCGTGCACCAGTTCCGGGTTGTCCAGCGGACCTAGAAAGCAGCAAACCGGTCCGCAGTGTTGAAACAAGCGGCGCGCGGCGTCATTTGTCACGGAAGTATAGATCGGTACTGTCACGTGGCCGCTCATCCAGATCGCGAGTTCGCTGAGGATCCACCAGGCGCAGTTCTTCGAGAGAATCACGATGTGTGAACCGGCAGGCCAGCCCTGCGCCTTGAGGAACGCAGCCACACGCCGTGACTCGTTCATCGCCTCCCGCCATTTCCAGTTGCGCGCCCGGCCGTTTATCGGCTGTGTCAGGAAAATTTGCCAGCCGTGTGTCTTTTCCCAGTAGTAGGCGCGGCCAAGCGGCAGCTTTTCCGGCGGAGGCAGTCTCATTTGCGGGGGCGCGATTTCCCGCGCCGCCTCCAACTCGCCCTCCATCGCCCGAGCCTCTTGCGTTTTTCTTACCGATGAGTAAGATATCAAGTGGGCGTGTCAGTGTCAATAGTCGATCCGGGTAGGGCGCGCCGCGGGCGCAAAACATCGGCCGCAATGCAAGCGCGCCTGCACCTTAAGGCCTTCGTCAACCGGCGGCGCGATCCTGATAGTAAGAGAGAAGCCGTCTTGCAGATAGCGGTGCGATTATTTCTCGAACGGGGCTTCTGGCGCACCTCCCTTACCGATGTGGCCGCCAAGCTGAACATCACGAAACCCGCTCTCTACCACTATTTTCATAACAAGGAAGAAATATACCTGGAATGCTACCGGCGCGGCATCTCGCTCATTCAGGAGAGCCTGGAGCTGCTGCAACGGCATGCCGGCAGCGGGTTGGAAAAGCTAACGGCTTTCATTTACAACTACGCCGTGGTCATTGCCAGCGACTTTGGCCGTTGTGTCGTACGCCAGGACGATCGCGAACTCTCCGCCCGCGCTCGCACCGAAGTGCGCTCGTATAAACGGCAGGTAGACCGCTCCATCCGGGCATTTATTGAGGAGGGCGTCAGCGACGGCACGATCCGGGCCTGTAACGTGAAGCTCGCGGCGTTCTCCATCGCCGGAGCGGTGAACTCGATGGCCTTATGGTTCGAGCCGCGGGGACCATCCAGTGCGGAAGAGGTGGCCGCGGAATTTGCCAGGACGCTCACACAAGGAATTGCGCGGCGGCGTGACAACAAGTTTCGCCTGCCGGGCATCGTTTTCTTGAGCTCTGAACGATGATTACCGAAACAGCCGAAAAGCACAGGCAGGTCAAGCCGCAGGACCTTCAAGAGCGCCGCACCTCGTTGCTGATCCGGAAAGTGGGCGTACTCGGAGCAGGCAATATGGGATCCCGCATCGCTGCTCACCTGGCGAATGCCGGAGTTCCCGTTGTTCTTCTCGACGTCATTCCGAAAGACGTCACCGGAACTGATGCCGCCAGCCGAAGCAGCCTTGCACGCGCTGCTCTCGAAGCGCTAAAGACCACCAAACCCGCTGCCTTCTTCGAACCGCGACTGGCGCGCCTCGTGACGCCCGGAAACCTGGAAGACGACCTTGCGCTTCTACGCGATTGCGATTGGATCATCGAAGCGGTCGCCGAAAATCTCGAAATCAAGCGCAGTCTCCTGAAAAAGATCGCTCCATTCCGGCCGAGCGGATCCATCGTGACGACTAACACCAGCGGTCTGCCCGTTCAGCAGATTGCCGAAGACATGGACGCCGGTTTTCGCCGCTACTGGTTCGGCGCGCATTTTTTTAACCCCCCGCGCTACATGGGATTGCTCGAACTGATACCGGGCGCGGAGTCCGATCCGCAGGCTCTCGAGGCGATCCACCGCTTCGCCGAAACTCGTCTTGGCAAAACAGTCATTCGCGCAAAGGACACGCCGAATTTCATCGGTAACCGTATCGGCATTTTCGCTCTGCTGAACACGATCCGTGTCATGCAATCCATGGATCTGACCATTGAGCAGGTAGATGCCTTGACCGGCGCCGTTCTGGGCTGGCCGAAAACTGGAACATTCCGGCTGGGTGATCTTGTAGGTATCGACGTTCTCGCGCATGTTGCGCATAACTTCTTCGAACGTGTCAAGGATGAACGTTCCGATTTGGCACTGCCCGAATTCATCAGCCGAATGCTCGAGAAAGGATGGCTCGGCGACAAGACGAAGCAGGGCTTCTACAAAAAGATAAAAGGACCAGGCGGGGAGGAAACGCGCCTTGTGCTCGACTGGAAAACGCTGGAATACCGTCCCGCCGAACGCCCCAAACTTCCTTCCGTCGAACTGGCGAAAAATGCGCCATCTACTATGGAACGGCTGAAACTGCTGCTTGCGGGCGATCCGCGCAAGGATCAGGCAGCAGGCTTTTATTGGCAGATCCTGCCCGATCTCTGGAACTACGCAGCCCATCGCCTCGGGGAAATTGCCGACGATCTGGTGAGTATCGATCGCGCGATGAAGGCGGGCTTCAATTGGGAGCTGGGGCCGTTCGAGTTGTGGGACGCGGCGGGCGTTTCCGAGACGGCGCAAAAGATGAAAGCCTCCGGCATAACGCTCGCTCCTGCCGTAGAAAATCTCCTCGCCGGCGGCAACACGAGCTGGTATCGCGACTCCGCATTCTTCGATGTGCCGGCCAGCGAGTACCGCCCGATCCCGCAACCCGAGGGCACTCTGTCGATCGCCCGTGCAAAGAAATCGCGCGGGATAGTGAAAACGAATCCAGGCGCTTCCCTCATCGACCTCGGCGACGGCGTTGCGGCCATCGAGTTTCACACGAAAATGAACGCGATAGGAACGGATATCCTTTCGCTGGTTACGGAAACGCTCGCTGCAACAAGCGACCCTGTAAGGAATTTCGACGCATTTGTGTTCGGCAACGACGGCGAGCATTTTTCCGCCGGCGCAAACCTCATGCAGTTGCTGCTCGCGATACAGGAACAGGAATGGGATGAAATTGACCTGGTCATCCGCTCTTTCCAGAAGATGACGCAGGCGATCAAGTTCTGCCCGCGTCCGGTAGTTGTCGCTCCCTTCAATTTATGTCTCGGCGGGGGTGCGGAAGTTGCTCTGCACGGTGCAGCCCGCCAGGTGCATGCAGAACTCTACATGGGACTTGTCGAAACTGGCGTCGGATTGATCCCGGCCGGCGGCGGCTGCAAAGAGATCGTACTGCGCGCAGTCGAGGCTGGGGGAACCATGCTGAACGGCGGAGCAAGCGACACGGTCCAATTGATGGATTCCTTGCGCGCCTTCTTCGAAACGATTGCCATGGCGAAGGTCTCCACATCTGCTGCGGAAGCGCGTTCCTGGCGATTCTTGACAGCGAGCGACGGAATCACGATGAATCGCGACCGCCTGATCCAGGATGCCAAGAACCAGGCGCGCGAATTGGCCGCTGCCGGCTACCGGCCGCCCTTGCCGCGCAGCGATGTGCCCGCGCCGGGCCAAAATGCTCTCGCTACCCTGCGCATGGGCGTGCGGCTGATGCGCGAGGCCGAATACATCAGCGATCACGACCTGACGATCGCAAATCGCCTTGCCTACGTCCTTTGCGGCGGCGGAGTCACACCAGGCACGCTCGTGAGCGAGCAGTATTTTCTCGATCTCGAACGCGAAGGGTTCTTATCCCTGTGCGGAGAGAAGAAAACCGCCGAACGGATCGCGCACACGCTGAAGACCGGCAAACCTCTGAGGAACTAAATGAAAGACGCTGTCATTGTGAGTTCGGTCCGCACCGCAGTCGGGAAGGCCCCGAAAGGCACATTGCGCTGCATGCGCCCCGACGATCTCGGCGCCATCGCGATCCGCGGCGCGCTCGACCGCGTGCCTCGGCTGGATCCGGCCGAAATCGAAGACGTCATTCTCGGCTGCGCGATGCCGGAAGCCGAGCAGGGAATGAATATGGCGCGTATTTCTTCTCTGCGCGCCGGATTACCGGTCGCGTCGGCCGCCATGACGGTGAACCGCTTCTGCGCTTCCGGCTTGCAGACGATCGCTCTCGCCGCCGAACGTATTCGCTGCGGCTCAGCCGACGTAATCGTTGCGGGCGGAGCCGAATCCATGTCGATGATTCCCCGCGGCGGCAATAAGCTTTCCGTCAATCCATGGCTCGAGGAAAATCATCCGGGCTCGTACCTTTCCATGGGACTGACTGCAGAGCGGGTGGCGCAACACTACGGGATTACGCGCGAAGAGGCGGACGAGTTCTCCTTCACAAGTCATCGGCGCGCGCTGGCTGCGCAGCGCGAACGCAAGTTCGATGACGAAATCGTTGCCGTGCGCGTGTCCATGTCAGCGCCCGGTCAGGGAACAAAAATCAGCGTAGTCGAACAGGAGTTTCGCGTCGATGAAGGACCGCGTGCAGACACTTCGCTCGAAGCGCTGGCGAAACTCAAGCCTGTCTTCCATGCGCGCGGCATCGTGACGGCTGGAAATTCCTCGCAGACTTCCGATGGCGCAGCGGCCAGCGTCATCATGTCAGGCGATCGCGCGAACGCGCTCGGTCTGAAACCTTGCGCCCGCTTCGTTTCGTTCGCCTACGCCGGCTGTTCGCCCGAAGAGATGGGTGTCGGTCCGGTATATGCAATTCCAAAAGCTCTCAAACTCGCCGGCCTCACGCTTGACCGGATCGATCTGATCGAGCTGAATGAAGCCTTCGCTGCGCAGGCGCTCGCGGTTATCAAAGTTCTCGGCCTGGATCGCACAAAGCTCAATGTAAACGGCGGCGCAATCGCTCTCGGTCATCCGCTCGGTTGTACCGGCGCAAAACTGACTGCCACTCTTCTGCCCGAAATGCAGCGCCGGAACGCGCGTTACGGCATGGTCACGATGTGTGTTGGAGGCGGCATGGGCGCGGCGGGCATCTTCGAAAATTTGAATTGACTGGGAACATCGATGTCAGCTACTCACGTATCGATTAAAGCCAAAGCCGT
This sequence comes from Bryobacteraceae bacterium, assembly GCA_036557945.1. Taxonomy (GTDB): domain Bacteria; phylum Acidobacteriota; class Terriglobia; order Bryobacterales; family Bryobacteraceae; genus Bog-105. The sequence continues at coordinate 23,298 of DATBGM010000087.1, forward strand.
CAAAGGCGGCAGTTTCCTGATCGACGATTTGCTTCCGGAAGATATTTTCACGCCGGAAGACCTTTCCGAAGAGCATCGCCAGATCGCCAGGACGGCGGCAGACTTTTCGAACCAGGAAGTCTTGCCCGCTGCGGCCGAAATCGAAGCGAAAAATTTCTTAGTTATCCGAAAGCTTTTGCGCAAAGCCGGCGAGCTCGGCCTTTTGGCGGTCGATATTCCGGAAGCGTACGGCGGCCTCGAAATGGATAAGGTCGCTTCCGCGTTGATTGCCGAATCGCTCAGCCGGAATGCGAGTTTTTCGGTGACCTTTGGTGCGCACTCCGGAATTGGTACGCTGCCGCTCGTCTGGTTCGGCACGGAAGAGCAGAAAAAAAGATATCTGCCAAAACTTGCGACGGGCGAATGGATCGCGGCCTACGCGCTTTCCGAAGCCTCGTCCGCCTCCGATGCCATGAATATCCGCACGCAAGCCGTACTGAGCCCGGATGGCACACATTATCTCCTCAACGGCGAAAAGATGTGGATCAGCAACTGCGGCTTTGCCGATCTCTACACAGTGTTTGCCAAAATTGACGGCGAGAAGTTTTCTGCCTTCCTCATCGAGCGTTCTGCGCCCGGCCTTTCCGTCGGCGCCGAGGAACACAAGCTGGGACTTCGCGGCTCGTCCACTTGCCCGCTCATTCTGAACGATTGCCGCGTCCCTGTCGGCAACCTGTTAGGAGAAGCAGGCAAAGGTCACTACATCGCCTTCAATATCCTGAATATCGGTCGCTTCAAGCTGGGCGCGGGCTGTTTGGGCGGCGCGCGCACCGCGTTTCAGCACGGCCTGGAATATGCCAAAGAGCGCAAAGCATTCGGAAAGTCCATCGCCGAGTTCGGGCTGATTCAGGAGAAAATCGCCGAGTGCGCCACCGGCATCTTTGTCGGCGAATCTCTCGCATACCGAACAATCGGCATGATCGACGCCGCTTTGGGTGATGTCGACCAGCATGCCGCAGGAGCCTCGCATCAAATTCAAAAGCGAATCGAGGAGTACGCCGTCGAGTGCTCCATCCTGAAAGTCTGGGGCTCGGAGATGCTCGATATGGTGGTCGATCACGTGGTCCAGATCTTTGGCGGCTGCGGCTACGTGGAAGAGTACCCCGCCGCGGGCGCTTATCGCGATGCGCGTATCAACCGCATCTTCGAAGGCACAAATGAAATCAACCGCCTCATCATTACCGGATTTCTGGTCAAACGCGCTATGAAGGGCGAACTGGCGCTCTTGCCCGCCATTCAGCGCGTGATGGAGGAGAGCATGCAGCCCGCAAGCCCTTTTGAAACACCTGCGGGCGAACTTGCCGCTGTCGAAAGAATGCTCGCCGGTGGAAAAAAAATGTCGCTGCTTGCAGCCGGTGCCGCCTCGCAAAAACATTTGCAGGATTTGCAGGACCAGCAGGAGATTATGGCCGCGCTCGCCGATTGCATCATAGAAGTCTATGCGCTCGAATCCTGCTTGTTGCGTTCAGCAAAGCTGATCGCAGCGCGCGGCGAAGCCGGCATGGCTGTGGCGATGACCCGGCTCTACGCTGCCAGAGCGCTGCAGATCATAGAATTCTCTGCCAAAAAAGTTCTCGCCGCGGTGGCGGAAGGCGATATGCTGCGTACCCAAATCGCGATGTTACGCCGCTTCGCGAGGTACGAGCCGGCTGACACGATCGCCCTCGGCCGCGTAGTCGCCCGGCACATCACAAGCGCCGGGCGCTATTCGATATAAGGCCGCGCACCGAACATCACTTGTTGTCATTGTTCTTTTTGTCGTTGTTCTTCGGCTGGTTGTCATGCGACGCATTCGCATGGTCGGAAGGTCGCTCTTGGCGAGTCGGTTGATCCGCACGCGGCTCCGATCGGCCTTGCGGCTGCTGCTGCGTCCGCTGACTGCGTTCCTGCGGCACGGTCGATTGCGTTGGGTATGCGCGCCGCTCGGGCGCCGGTTGTTCCGAGCGCGGCGCTGATGGTTCGGCAGGCTCCGTGCGCGGTTGAGCCGGCTGGCGATAGACGGGCTGGCTTCGTTGCGTTTGATCGGCTTGCGGTGTCTGCCCTTCGCGTGTCTGCGGATTACGCACTGCTGGTTGTGCGGGACGCGGCTGTACAGCAACAGGGCGTTCTTGAGCCGGCTGATTCACGCGCTCATTCGGCTGCATCGTCGGACGCGGTTGCACAGCAGGGCGTTCCTGAGCCGGCATAGTCGTTTGCCGGTTTGGAGGAACACCATGCGCGGCCGGAGCAGGCCGCTGTACGTCTGTGTCGGGACGGTTCTGAGCCGGCTGATTCACGCGCTCGTTCGGCTGCATCGTCGGACGCGGTTGCACAGCAGGGCGTTCCTGCGCCGGTGTTGCCATCTGCCGGTTTGGAGGAACACCATGCGCGGCCGGAGCAGGCCGCTGTACGTCTGTGTCGGGACGGTTCTGAGCCGGTTGATTCACGCGCTCATTCGGCTGCATCGTCGGACGCGGCTGTACGCCAGCAGGCCGTTCCTGCGCCGGTGTTGCCATCTGCCGGTTCGGAGGTGCGCCGTGTGCGGCGGCCGCAGGCTGTTCCACGGGACCCGATACTCCGCTTCGTGGCTGAGCTGCTGGACGATTTGTCGCTGCTACTCCGCCGCGTGCGCCCGGTTTGACCGCTACCGGGGTTACGGCTGCTACAGTTCTCACATTGGGCTCAACCCGATGAGCCGCGGCTGCCTGGTGCATCGCTTGTATATTCAGGGGCTGCCCGGTGGTTGCGTGCTGCTGCAGGAATTGTTGACGTGCTGCCAAAGGCGCAGGCTCGGGCGGGGGCGTACGCCGTGCTACCACAGCTCGCGCGGCCACTTGCGCCGGAGGGCGCACCGCCGGACGATTTGCCGCGCTCGCAAGAAACGCCTGCCGCGTCGGTGCCACCGGCGGAGCAATTACGGCCGCCGTCCGGATCCGTGTAATCTCTGCCGGCCGCACCGCGATTGCAGCCTGCCGCACGGAACGGCCGCTCGCAAATGCTGCCTGGGGCATCGCTATTACTGCGTTCGGAGCGCGCACGTTGACGTACTGCTGGTTATAAACCGTCTTCTTCACATAGACAGTGTTGTAGACATTCGTAATATTCACGGTCTTCACGATGCGCGTGTTGTACACGTTCACGTTGTTGAAGTAGCGCGGGCTGCAGTGGTACGCCGGCGTATAGACTTCACCCCAGCCGAGCGGGACCCAGCCCAGGCTCGGTCCGCCGCCAACCGAAATGCCTACTCCCCAGTGCGCGCCGCCGAACCACGCCACCATCGCCGGCGCATAATACGGACGGACCACAGGACCGCGATAGCCGACCCCAACGGGACCCGGACACCAACCCCAGCGATTGCCGATATACGCCCACCTTCCATAGTGGAACGGTGCAAAGCCCCAGGGTTGACTGTCGACCCAGGTCCAGCCCCACGGATCGACCCATGCCCAATGTCCATAGCGATAGGGCGCCCAGCCGGGATCAACCGATCGCGGATACCACACCGCGCCGTACTCGCTGCTCTGTGACCACGCTCCGTAATCGTCTAAATCCTCATATCCGACAACGGCGGGCGATACGTAGCGCGAAGATTCCAGGCGCGCTTCGTGCGCATCACGCTGCTGGCACCACTGATCGAACTCGTCCGGCTGCGGCGCAACCTCGATATCGTAGCTGGCCTGCTCAGTACCGTTGAGCGTTGCGCTGTTGCCCGCATTCAAAGTGAACGCCTGGCCGCCGCCGTTCACTTCGGCCTGGCCTTCGCGCACGACAACGAAACTCATAGCGCCGTTCGGGTCCACTCGGAAGCGGTACACGCCATCGCGCAATAAAGTCACAGCGGCGTTCGGCGTATCCACTTCGAACACCTGGCTCGAGTCGAAGTGACGAATGCGCACGCTCAGATCGCCTTCGCTTAGCTTAAGCTGTACCGTGCGATCGTCCAGATTGAGAAAGCCGAAACTCGTTTGCGATCCCATGCGGATCACGCCTACATCCAAATGCAATTCCGCCTGTCCACCCTGGTCGGCATAAAGATAATCGCCGATCGTGAATGGCCGGTTCAACTCAGCCGGAGCCCAGTCGTCAACTCCTGCCGGTTCCATCGAAACAGTGCCATTGATATAGTTCAGTCGCGCTACCCGCGACGGCGGATCCTGCTGCGCCGGCGCATCCTGCTGTGCAAAAATCGCGCCGCTCGAAAACAGCAGCACTGCCGGAACGACCAATCCGAATGTAACTTTCTTTTGTGCGTGCACCATAACCGGTGCCTCCCTACCTAGGTAGATGTGAGGGTATTTCGGGCGGTTACGGTGCAGCCCTGCAGGAGCAGGTTTCTAAACCCGATTTAATCAGGACTCGTGACTGGTACCGGTGGGACTTAGTCGGTCAGAAACGCCGTTGTCTTAATGCCCGATACTTCGAACATACGCCGGCAGCGAACTTCTTTACACGCTACCTTATCGTCCAGCAGTACCATGTAACTCGCGGCCTTGGTAAACTTCGCGCGATCTCTCTCGTCTGCATTTTTTGGCAGTCTGTCGATCTTGCGGCGGACCAGCCAGCGCAGTTCATATGTGTTGCTCGTTTTGCAAAAGGAACAGCTCAGCGTAGCCGGCTTCAACACCTGTGATTCGCGGTAAAAAGCGCGCTCATCCATATTTCTATTTCTGTCGCTCCCTTACTTCGGGCTGAAGCGGAAATTTGCTACAGCTATCTCGTCATTTCCGGGCAGATAGAAGCCAACTCTGCCTTGTGTGAAATCGCGTCCCGCGCCGGTAACAGTACCCAGGTTGTTCCATTGCCCACCCGGTTTCCGAACGCGTGCGCTGATGCTCTCCGGGTTCACCGTCATTTCCACCTGCAGCCAGCCTTCCGAATTCGCACTGAATGAAATGCGGTTGATCTCCTCCGATTTTCCGTCACGTACTCTGCGAACAGAAGCATGCTTGCCATCCACTGAAAACATCACGTAATCGTCGCTGTCTTCATAGCCCGCATACCACTGCAGCTTGTCGTGCTTCAGAAAGCCGCCGATCTTGCTGTGCGCTTCAAAGGAGTAGTGTCCGGCGCTGCGTGGAACGTTGTAATGCACAAAACCACCGCCGCGGCGCACCTGTTCGCCCGGCATGTCGACCGCCTTGGCGGCGGATGGCTTGCTTTCCGGCGGTGGAGGAGCGGGTTCTTCGACGGGCTTCTTTTCTACTTCCACCTTCTGCAAAAGCGTATCGGCCCCGGAAAGCGAAACCGTACTGCCTGGCTGAAAAACGCGCAGGAATCGCTTCGGCGTCCAGCCATCCAGGCGAAGCTCGATCGAATGCTCTCCGGCTTTTACGCTGCCGGTCTGCGCGCGTCCGTTGGCATCTGCCGTCGCCACCTGCGAGCCGTCTATATAGACCGCAGCCCCTGGCGGCGCGCCCTGCACGTCGACATTCGCCAGCGCCGGTACCGCCTCCAGATTAAAGACCAGTTCCGATTCTTCGCCTTTCTTCACTTCCACCGTTTTCGCCGGCGGATCAACGAATCCGTCTTTATGAACTCGAATCGAATATGCGCCGACCTTGAGCGGAATTCGTATCTGGCCGCGTTCCGTCTTGCGGCGATACGGTTTGTCCTGGATGAAAATGCTTGCGCCGTCCTGCTTTGTTAAAACCGTAACCGTGCCGAGGCTTAGTACCGATTTGACATATACCGTCAGCACCGGGGCTGCCGTGTAAGTCATAATGAAACGCTGACGATCATTCTGCTGCGCAATCTGCAATTCATGATCTGTCGTTCCCAGTTCGCTCAGTGTGAGTCCATCGGCGGTAGCTTGGCCTAGGGGCTTGCCGTCCAGCGAAATATCCGCGGGCTGAGCGCTTGTAAGCAGGCGGCCTTTACCGTTCTGTGTCGAGACCAGCACTGCCAGCGCATTGTTTGCGGTAATCGGTGCTGCCGCCTGCGGTGCACTCCCGTCTGCGACATCAAAGCTGAATTCGGCGCTTCCGCTTCGCCCGGACACCTTGATCGAATGCTGACCCGCCTGCAGGTGGTCGAGCACGAGTTCGCCGTCTTTCAAATCCTGCGGTTCGCCGTCGTCGATCGAAACCGTTCCCGGAATCAGATCGGTATAGAGCCGGACCGTAGGCGTCGTTGCAACTGGTGCAGCTTGCGGTGCTTTCGCGCTTGGTGTCGCTGTTTGCGACGGTTGAGATGGATTGGAAGTTTTCGTTTCGGGCGAAGGCAGGTTGATGCGCCGCGCCGCCTGAATCAGGAAAAAGAAAACCGCGCAGATCACGCCTGTCAGGATCAGCGCGAGTACGGTCGCGCGCCGCCAGTTTCGGTCGCCTTCGGGAGCGCCTTCGGCTCTGTACTCCTCTCGTCTTTCTATCGCCAGCGCCGTACCCGCAGCTCCTGCCGCGGATCCCTCGAAAAGCTCTTCCTCGTTGTGTGCGCCGGAACGGCTGCGCAGATCGCGCGCCCGCTCGATAATTGCTTCCTGTGTCTCAGCCACCAGCAGCTGAACATCGAAATTACCCGAATGTATCCGGCGCAGTTCCTGTACGCGCTCGAAATAGCTGCGCAAGTGCTGCAGCGATTGAGTCGAACTTACCTCGTTCTGGATCTGCTTCAGTTCATCCAGAGACGTTGCCGAGTACCCGAAGCGATCCACTGACGGATGAAGTTCTCCAGTTGAATTATAACTAGTCGAAGCCGATTATTTGTTTCGCTGCGTATAATTCAGTTCATAAAAGTGGCGATATTCGCCGCTTTTTACCCGGCGTACCCACTCTCTATTTGTCCGGTACCAGCCGACGGTCCGCTCCAGCCCGTGGTCGAAATTCATTCTCGGCTCCCAGCCCGTCTCCGTTGTCAGCTTCGCGTTCGTGAGCGCATAGCGGCGGTCGTGGCCGGGGCGGTCCGCCACCCAGGCGATCAGCGATTCCGGTTTCGCCGTCGCCCGCAAAATCCTGCGAACGACTTCCAGATTCGGCAGCGAACAATTTCCGCCGATATTGTAAACTTCCCCCGGCCGGCCCTTCTCGAGAACCGCCCGCACAGCCCGGCAATGATCTTCTACATACAGCCAGTCGCGTACTTGCTGCCCGTCGCCATAAACCGGCAACGGCTTGTCTTCGAGCGCATTGGAAATCATCAGCGGGATCAGTTTCTCCGGAAACTGATAGGGGCCATAATTGTTTGACGCCCGCGTCACCGAAACATTCAATTTGTATGTCGTGAAATAGGAAAGCGCCAGCAGGTCCGAACCCGCCTTCGATGCAGAATAGGGGCTGCTCGCGCGCAGCGGATAATCTTCGGTCGCATCTTCCGGCTCCGGAATGCTGCCGTATACCTCGTCCGTCGATACGTGAACAAAGCGCGCTAGTTTGTGGCGGCGCGCGGCTTCGAGCAGCGTGAATGTGCCGTTCAAATTGGTTTGGATGACCGGGGCAGGGGAGTGAATGCTCCGATCAACATGCGATTCCGCCGCAAAATGCACCACCGCGTCGGGTGCTTCTTTTTCAAAAATGCTATCGATGGCCGTGCTGTCGGCTATGTCGGCCTGCACGAAACGATACCCCCGATGTTCCGCGACCGGTTGCACGTTCTCCAGGTTTCCGGCATACGTCAGCTTGTCCAGGTTGATAACTTCGTCGGCCCAGGCCTCCGTTAGCGCCATACGGACAAAGGAAGAACCGATGAACCCGGCTCCGCCCGTTACGATCAGTTTCATTTGTGCTGTAACTCCCAGTCGTAAGCGATCGAAGCGTCATTGTATGGAATCCGCCCCTCATCCTGCGGATTGTAAAGACGGTTTGTGATGTAAACCAGTACCGAAGGCTGTTCGCCGATGACTTTATAACCATGCGCCACGCCCGGCGGGATGCGGATCTGCCAGGGACGCAGAGCACCTACATAGAGCGTGTTCTTCGCTCCGAATGTCTTCGATTCCCGCCGCAGATCCACCAGCGCCACCTGCAGTAAACCCGCCGTGGGAACCCAGTAATCGGTCTGGTGCCGGTGAAAATGAAATGCCTTGATAATACCGGGATAGTTCACCGCCGCCGAAACCTGCGAGCTCTTTGCCGGAAATTCTTCCACCAGGCCTTCACCCAGCCGCGCGATCTCCAGAAAGTAGCCACGGTCGTCCGGCCAGAGCGGGAACGGATTCAGATCCACACCGGCAATCAAATCCACGCTCTGCGGCGATAGAATAATCTTCCCAATACCGGGTTGCGCCTTGGGTACCTCGATTGCAACGCCCGATTCGAGCGTGCCCAACGCCAGCGTGCTCACTTCCGAACTGGCTCCGCTTCTTCTGGTGCAGGAGCCTGCTTGCTCCGCATCTCTTTCACCAGGTTGCCTGCGCGGATCAGGGAATCGAAAGTGCCGGCGTCCGTCCACCAGCCTTCGAGGAAGCCAAAGGTCATTGTGCCTTCATTGATGTACGCATTGTTGACGTCGGTGATCTCCAGTTCGCCTCGCGCGGACGGCTTGAGCGTTCGCGTCTTATCGAATACCGTCTCATCGAACATATAGATCCCGGTTACGGCATAGTTGGACTTCGGCTTTTTTGGCTTTTCTTCAATCCCCGCAATTCGGTCGCCCCGGATCTCCGCCACTCCGAAGCGTTCGGCATCATGGACCTTTTGGAGCAGCACCTTTGCGCCGCGCTCCTGTTTCTGAAAATCAGCCACCGGCTGGGCAATCGAACTCTCGATAATGTTGTCGCCCAGGATCACGCAAATCTTACTGTGTTCGGCAAAGTGTTCCGCCAGCGCCAGCGCTTGCGCAATGCCGCCCTCGCCCTCCTGGTACGCATAATTCATATACTTCAGACCGAATTCCTTGCCGTTTCCGAGCAGCCGCAGAAAATCGCCTGCATTTCTTCCCCCGGTCACCACCAGCACGTCCTGAATGCCAGCTTCCACTAGTGTCTCGATAGGGTAATAGATCATCGGCTTGTCGTACACCGGCAGCAGATGCTTGTTCGTAATCTTCGTGAGAGGCAACAGACGGCTGCCCGTCCCTCCCGCCAGCACAATGCCCTTCATGCAGTTTCAATCCTAGCAGTCCGGTGGCTGGATTCCGGCTATCTAGCTAATAATAAAGCGAAAATAATTCAGGAAGAATTGCAACGAACGGCCTTGCCGACACCAAAAGTTCGTTCGGTAAAATCGGCGTCGAAATTTAATTCAGATTTAGCCTCGATTGGGGATCCGGCTCTGCCGCCTTGGGCGTCTTGCCACGCGATCGCCGCGCCACCTGCCGCAGAATCAGCAGCAGGATGGCTACCCCGATCGCCGCCCGCATGTAAAAGTTCGAAGGCGCCGAACTACTTAACCCGAGAATGAGCAGAATCACCAGCACCAGCGCGACGCCCGCTGTCCACATCGTCGCTGAGCTTTTCATTGCCAGCCTGCGCTGTTGGGCTGCCCGCTTTTCATACTTGTTCATGGCGCCGCTCCTTAAGCCCAGCGTACTCCAAATGCACGATTTCAGCGCCTCGTCACGCAACTGTAACGTGATTGTCATGTCTCTTCGGTTACGCTGCAAAAGAGGCTGAAATGAAAAAGATTGCCCTCATCGAGGATGATGCCGACCTTTACACTCTCGTCAAATACAACCTGGAGAAAGAGGGTTTCGCTATCGTGGGAGCACAGTCGGGCCGCGGCGCCGTCGAGCTCTGCCGCCGCGAGCGCCCGGACCTCGTCCTGCTCGATATCATGTTGCCCGACTCCGACGGGCTCGAAATCTGTAAGGGCATTCGGCAGCACCCCGAGCTAGCGCACGTTCCACTGATCTTCCTCACCGCGCGCGCTTCGGAAACCGACCGCATTGTGGGGCTGGAACTCGGCGCCAACGATTACATCGTCAAACCGTTTTTTATTCGAGAGCTGATTGCGCGGGTGAAGATTCAATTTCGCGGAAAGACGGCTGTCAATCGCGTTCTGAAAGCAGGCGGTCTGGAACTCGATCGCAACAGTTGCGAAGCGCGGCTCAGCGGAAATGTGCTGACTCTCACAGCCACGGAATTTCGCTTACTCGAGTTCCTGATGAGCCGTCCCGGAGTCGTTTTCAGCCGCGAGCAGCTACTCGACGCCGTATGGGGACATGATCGCGCCGTCACAGATCGCACGGTGGACGTCTACATCCTCCGCTTGCGGCAGAAAATAGAGACCGATCCTGCCACTCCGGCCTTTATTCGCTCCGTGCGGGGCTTTGGTTACAGCTTCAATAACAATCTTCAGCAGCAGCCGCATGAAGGACCAGATGAAATGCGCGCGGCGCTATAACTAACGGCTCGCTTTCACCGTGGAGTGAGGGGTTGCGTTCTGGTAAGAGGTCACTGCCGAATGTAAGGCAAGCAGAATGCGATCGAGCTGCACATGATCATCAGCCTGAATGACAACTTGGGCAGTCGGCCGGGCTGCATCGCGCCGTAGTGCCATATCCGGTCCTGCGGCTGGCGATTGTGCGGGAGACGGTTCGCCTTTGGCGGGCGGATAGCGTCGCGCGGCAAAAAAATGGTGTCCGCAGTCCCCGCAGTAAAACGGATATCGCCCCATTGAGGCTTTCAAATTGTCCCAGAAACCTCGCCGAGCAGACCGGCGAATATCCTGACTGTGGCACCGTGAGCAGCGCATGAGCTATGTACAACTCTTCGGCACCATACACGGCGACCTTTAGCCGCAGGCGAACAAATCTAGCTGTTTAGCCGATTCCGGCCACTGCGCGCCTCGTTTTCGGCGATTTCGAAGAAGAAGCGGGCATCTTCTCCAAATCGGAAACGGCATACGAATCCGTATGCCCCTTAGGGCACGTCAGCTCCACCGTTTGCTTGTTTTGCAGTGCTTCTTTCAAGGCCGGCGAGCCGACCGGGACAAAAACCTGCTCGCCGCAAACTCTGCACTCAAACCTGCTGTATTCGTATCCCATGAGGTCCCAGCCATTGTAGCGAAGCGAGCGCGTCAGCGGCGCCTGGCCGCAAGCATGTTATGAATCGCGCGGCAATCCTCGGCCATGGCTTGAAACTGGGCCGGGTCGAGCGATTGATATCCGTCGGAGAGAGCGCGCTCGGGATGCGGATGAACCTCCACAATCAGGCCCGAAGCTCCGGCTGCAACTGCGGCGAGCGCCATGGGTGTAACTTTGTCGCGCTTTCCGGTACCATGACTCGGATCCACGATAATCGGCAAATGACTCAGGCTCTGGACGGCAGGTACAACGCTCAGGTCGAGCGTATTCCGTGTGTGATCCGCGAACGTGCGCACCCCACGCTCGCACAGAATGACGTTATAGTTGCCTTCTGCCAGAATGTACTCAGCCGCCATCAAGAATTCTTCGAGCGTGGACGACATCCCGCGCTTCAACAGCACCGATTTTTTAGATCGTCCCGCGCGCCGCAGCAGCGCAAAATTCTGCATGTTGCGCGCGCCGATCTGGATGCAGTCGGTATACTCCTCAACAAGCTCGAACGTTTCCGTATCCATGGCTTCGGTAACAATTCCTAGTCCCGTTTCCTCGCGCGCTTCCGCCAGGTATTTCAGCCCTTTTTCGCCGAGTCCTTGAAAACTGTAAGGAGAGGTGCGCGGCTTGTAGGCTCCCCCGCGCAGAAGTTGCGCACCTGCCGCTTTCACGGCATGCGCCGATTCCAGAATCTGTTCGCGGCTCTCGACCGAACAGGGCCCGGCGCAGAGCGCAAACTGTCCTTTTCCGATGCGGCAACCGTGCACGTCGACTACGGTATCTTCCGGCTTTGTTTCACGGCTCACCAGCTTGTATGCCTTCGAAACCGGAATCGCTTCCGCAACTCCCGGTAAGTCCTCGAATTCGGCTGCTTCAACCGGACCGCTATTGCCGGTAATGCCGATCGCCGTGCGCTGCTCGCCAGGAATGATGTGCGCTTTAAATCCGAGCGCGGCGATTCTGTCACAAACCCGCGTGATATCGCCAGGCGTCGCCTGAGCTTTCATGACAATCAACACGCCTGTTTTGTCCTCCGTCTCAGGGTATCGGAGTGCGCATAGTTCAGAATAGAAGACTTGAGATCGCTATCGGCGCGGCGCGCCGCTATCATTTATAACCCGGTTGCCCGCGGACTGTCGCGGAACAAGCGCGCTCTGGAAAGCACACCCGCGCTGCTCGCCAAGAGCGGAATTGAAGCCTGTTTGGTTCCGACTGTCTCGCCGGGCAGCGCCGGTCCGCAGGCGCGGGAGCAGATTCAGGCGGGCTGCGATCTCATCATCGCGGCGGGCGGCGATGGAACGATCAACGAGGTGATCGACGGTATGCGCGGCTCGTCTGTCGCACTCGCTATTCTGCCGGGCGGCACCGCCAATGTACTGGCGCGGGAGATCAAGATGCCCGTTAACCTGGCGCGCGCCGCTGCGCGCATCGCATCGCTAGAGTCCTGCCGGATTGCGCTAGGCGCGCTTCGCCTCACGGGAAGCCGCAATCGCTCGTTCGTCTGCATGACCGGTGTCGGCCTCGATGCGGAAATTGTTTCCCGCATCAACCTCGATTTAAAAGCGGCCGCTGGCAAACTCGCCTATTACGCATGCGGGTTCTCGCAAGTCTTCCGTCCGATTTCCGAATTTCAGGTCACCGTGGATGGCAAACCGTTCCTGGCGAGTTTTGCCCTGGTCTCACGCGTGCGCAACTACGGCGGCGACCTGGAAATTGCACGCGGCGCATCTCTGTTGCGCGACGATTTCGAAATCGTGCTGTTTCAGGGAACAGCCAGCGTGCAGTATTTGGGCTATCTTGCTGCTGTTCTCGCCCGTCAGATACATCGCTCCCCCGGCTGCACCGTGCTCTACGGCAGATCCCTACAGTTTGAGCCACCCGCCGGCCAAAACGTTTTCGTTCAAGTTGACGGCGAACTCGCCGGGAACCTGCCTGCTTCGATCGAATTGCTGCCGGACGCGCTGACTTTGCTCGTTCCACCCGAATACCTGGCCCGTGAACAGGCACATGTGAAGCTGCCAGCCTGATTCGATGGATAATCTCACGCATTCACTCACCGGGCTTGCCCTGTCGAGAGCCGGTCTCGACAGATTCTCGCCGCGCGCGGTCTGGCTGCTTGTTCTTTCTGCCAATGCCCCCGATTCGGATATTGTTGTAGCAACTCGCGGGGCGTTTCCATACTTCGAAGCGCACCGCGGCTATACGCACTCTTTCATCGGGCTGCCGTTCATGGCCGCGCTAGTCGTTCTTGTCGTGGCCGCTGTGTCGCGCACAAGACTGCCATGGCTGCGCGCTTGGATTCTTTGCCTGATCGGGGTCGGCAGTCATCTGTTACTCGATGCAACGAATAGCTACGGTATCAGACTGCTGCTGCCGTTCTCCTCGCGCTGGTCCCATCTCGACCTCAATGGCCTTTACGATATCTGGATTCTGCTTGCACTTCTTTTTGCTGCGCTGTGGCCTCTTTTCGCAGGGCTTGTGACACGCGAGATCGGCGCAAAAAGTTCCTCAGCCGGCCGCACACTTGCGATCGCGGCACTCGTTTTCTTTGCAGCGTTTGATCTTCTTCGGCTAACCATGCACAATCGCGTGGTCGCGCAGCTCGAATCACATCTGTATGAAGATCTCCCGCCGCTCAACGCCGCAGCGCTGCCCGATTCCTTCAACCCGCTACGCTGGACAGCCGTTGTCGAAACGGCGGATACATATGAGTTGTCCAGCACGCGCCCGTTCGGCGAATTTGCGTCCGGCAATCCGGCTATTTTCTATAAGCCGCCAGTGACTCACGCGCTTGACGCCGTGAGGGCCATTGAACCCTTCCGCTACTTTCTATATTTCGCGCGTTTCCCGGTGTGGTCTGTGCAGACAATTACGGCAGAAAGCACACGCGGGACGCGCCTCGATCTGACGGATCTTCGTTTCGGTGTTCCCGGCGCGGGTTCATTTCATTGCATCGCTTATCTGGATGCCCGCGATCAAGTGGCCGGGAAATGGTATACCTTCGGCTCGGGCTCGCCGCTCGGCTGGGGTGCGAGCCGCTAGCGCCAGTCATCCACTACGAACACATCGGGTCGGTTGTAGCCGGGCCCATCAGGCCTTTGCATCGCTACTCCCTGCATTTGTGTTCGAAATCCGAGTTCGAGCAGCCGCCGGTATGCGCAACTGCGGGCCAGATTCACCCCGGCCTCTATGCGCTCGAGCCCGCGCGCGGCCGCAAGCGATTCGCATGCGGCCAGCAAGCGCACGAACGACTTCTCGTTCCCTGCTGCGGCGAATTTCAAATAACAACATCTGCGGCCTGCTTCGGTTCCCTCGCCGCAATGGCAAATCGCCAACGCATCGAGAGAGTCGCCTTCCCAGAGCAGAACGGTGTCGCCTAAATGTTGCCGGTTGACAGACAGGATCTCCGAAGTCACATCCAGCCCGTCGTGGATTGCATCAGTCAGCGCGCGGCAGGCGCTTAATGCTTCCGCTTGCTGCGACTGGTTCAAAGCGGAGTAGAGTACGGTCCCGGCACCGTTCGTATTTACTTTCTTTGAAAGAACCGCGGTGAGGAAGCGCGGCCAAAAGCCGAACTTCTGATACAGCGCAATATGCTTCGGACTGTGCGCGAATGTAAACAGCCCTGCTTCGCGCACACCCCAGTTCGCAAATATATCCAGTGTGGGCGCGAGCAGCGCTTGTCCAATGCGCTGATCCCAGAATTCCGGGTGAATCGTAAGTGGCCCGAAGAACCCAAAGCTGCCCCAGCCTGCCGCGAAGTTGGAACCGGCAAGACGGCCATCCAATTCGGCTGCCAGAGCAGCTTCGGGATTCGCACGCCAGCGCGTTTCCACATGACTGACATCGGCGCAAAAGCTTGCCGGATCAGGCACGCCGAGGAATGTTCCGAAAGCGAGACGAAAGATGCGCGCAGCTTCCGGCAAGTCATTTTCCTGCATGGCGCGAACAAAAACAGGCATCGCTTCTATGATAGAGAGAAATGATGGTTCGGCGGCAATGCCTGGTTCTGCTTACGCTCGTTCCGATGGCGTTGAGAGCGCAAGCGCCGCGGACGCCAGGCGCGCTTCCTAAAACCGATTTCACCGGCCGCTGGCGCATGCTCAAAGATCAAAGCGACTTTCATGGCTTCCGGCGTCCCGATATGATCATCCGCGTAGTCGATCATCACGATCCCACCATGAACGTTCACACGATTCAAACCGCCGGCCAGAAAACGGCTACGTCGGATATCAGTTATTTCACCGACGGCTCGATTACTAAGAACGCGATCAACGGGCGCGAAGCCGAGAGTAAGTGCTACTGGGACGGGCCAGCCCTCGTGGTGCGGACCACCATGAAAACTTCAACCGGCGAAGATGAGCTCGTCACCGACCGCTGGGAGCTTTCAACAGATAAGCAGGTCTTGACGATCAGCAGCCATATTGAAACGGAGAAGGGCGCAGTCGATATGAGACTGGTTTGCGCGCGCGAAAAGACGAGTTAGACGGCCCAACTGAAATCGAGCGCGGCGTTATCGGTTTCGCTCTTCTTTTCGAGCAGGCGCATCAGCTCCAGACGCAGCGCGTCGACCAGCGCGCGCCAGCTTGCGTCGATCACGTTGTCCGAAATACCGACGGTGGCCCAGCTTCGCTTGTGATCGGTCCATTCGACCAGGACACGAACTTTGGATTCCGTTCCGCCCTTTCCGCCAAGCACACGCACTTTGTAATCGGTCAGGCGGACGTCCGTAATGGCCGGGTAGATGGAAGCCAGGCATTGTCGCAGGCACAGGTCAAGAGAATGCACCGGACCATGGCCGGTTGCTGTGGAAGAGTGCACCGAATCACCCACGCGCATAGTAACGCCAGCGGTGGTTACGGTTTCATCGAGACCCGGCTGCATTTTTGTCGTAACCTCGTAGCGTACGACTTCGAAGGGATGAAACTCAGGATGGGCCGCTTCGCGCACGAGCAGCTCGAACGTGCCCTCGGCGGATTCGAAATCGTAACCCTGGTGCTCCATTTGCTTGATGCGCTGTAGCAGCTCACGGCCGGCTACATCGGTGAGTGCTTCCTTCAAACCGAGCTGCTTGAGTTTGTAGGCGACGTTGCCCCGGCCGGAAAGATCGCTGAGCAGTACACGCTGCCGATTGCCCACCAGCTCAGGCTGGATGTGTTCATACGTTGCCGCATCTTTCATCACCGCGCTTACGTGGATGCCGCCTTTGTGTGCAAACGCGCTTGCACCGACATAGGCCTGCTCGCGTCGTACCGAAAGATTGGCCATATCTGCGATGAAACGTGCGGTATTCGTGAGGTTTTTGAGATTCTCGCGCCCGATGGTTGCGTGCCCGAGTTTCAGCTCGAGATTCGGAATGATCGAGCACAGATTCGCATTTCCACAGCGCTCGCCGTAGCCGTTGATGCAACCCTGGACGTGCGATGCACCTGCCCGGACGGCAGCCAGGGTATTCGCCACCGCAAGCTCCGCGTCGTTATGGCAATGAATTCCCAGTACACCATCAAAACGCGCGCGAACGGCGGCCGTGATTTCAGCGACGCGCTCGGGCAGCGTTCCGCCATTTGTGTCGCAGAGGCATAATACGTGGGCGCCAGAGGCTTTCGCTGCTTCGAGTGTTTTGAGCGCGTATTTCGAGTTTGCGTTATAACCGTCGAAGAAATGCTCGGCGTCGTAGACCACTTCACGGCTATGTTCAACCAGGTAGCGCACGGTATCGGCAATAAGCTCGAGATTTTCCTCTTCCGTAATGCCAAGAGCGCAACGCACATGGAAATCCCAGGACTTGCCGAAGATAGAAACGGCCGGAGTTTGCGCAGCAAGCAGCTCGCGTACATTCGGATCCCGTTCGACGGGATTCTTGGCGAAACGCGTCGCCCCAAAGGCGGTAAGTTTGGCGTGTTTGAGCTTGAGTGTCTTGGCGCGCTCGAAAAATTCCTTATCGCGCGGGTTCGATCCCGGCCAACCGCCTTCAATGAAATCAATCCCGAGTTCGTCCAGCTTTTCTGCAATCAGCAGCTTGTCATCAACCGAGAAGGAAACCGATTCGCCTTGCGTGCCGTCGCGGAGCGTCGTATCGAACGTAAAAACTCGCATAAATTGGAATCTCTCGAACCCTTGCAATCAACGTTTCTCAAAACAGAAAAGGCCACCGGCTGGTTTCCCGCGCCGGTGGCCTCGAATCCGGTACTTTGTACACGAGGTCTCAGGCGGGGCCGTTAATGCCTACGCTAATAAGGATCGCGCCCTGGAGGATCACGAGCATGAGACCAGTAAGGCTTCCATTATAGGACAGCCCGCCGGAATGCCGCAAATTTTCCTTATGGCTGCTGCCGGCCCAGATGAGTATATGCTGCTAGGTAATGCTAAGAATATCCGCTGCGGCTCTGATAGCCGCGGCAGGCTTAACCGCTATTTTGACCGGCGCTTCCGTCGATACTCTGAATCCTGACGAAAAGACCTTCATTGATTTTGCTGGGCAGACGGATCTTGTCAATGTTCGTCTTGCTCAAATGGCGCAGATGCAGGCGTCCTCCCAGCAAGTAAAGAACTTCGCGGTCATGCTGGAGCGTGATCACGCTGCGGATCTCAAGAAACTAACCGCAATCGCCAAGCGAACCGGCGTAACGGCGCCCAGCAAGCTCGACGAAGTACATATGAATTTCGTCCAGCGGCTGAATAAGTCGAAAGGAAAATCCTTTGATCTGACTTTCTTGAAGACCGTCGTTAACGAACATGAAAATGCATTCGTCCCCTATAAAAGAGAAGCGGATAACGGCTTCAATCCGAATCTGAAGACATATGCCAAGGGAGCGCTGCCGCGACTCGATTCACATCTGAAGCAGGCACGGCGTCTGGCGGCTACCCTGCCATAAGATAGCCGCCGCAGCCTGAAGACGCCTAACGCTTGCGCTGGCCT
Source organism: Bryobacteraceae bacterium (assembly GCA_036557945.1). Taxonomy (GTDB): domain Bacteria; phylum Acidobacteriota; class Terriglobia; order Bryobacterales; family Bryobacteraceae; genus Bog-105. The sequence continues at coordinate 41,182 of DATBGM010000087.1, forward strand.
TTGGCCATGTGGCGCACTTTTTTCTTATTTGCTCCGCGTGCGACACCGGAGGCACGCTTCGCCTTGGGGGCCGCTTTTTTACGCGCGGCGCGCTTCAGGTTCTTGCGTTCAGCTTTATCTTCTACGTGCTTTGTATTCATTCGTTCACTATTATGCCTGCGTATTTCTCGACGAGTTTTTTCAAACCGTAGCCCGGGAAACTCACTGTTAGTTTCGCATCCTCGCCATCACCCTCCCGGCGCAGAACGGTGCCGCGCCCGTATTTTGGATGTTGAATGGTGGAACCGGACCGAAAACCACCAGTTTTCGAGGCAGCCCGGCTTGTGTTAGTGCGAACGGGCGCGGAGGGAGGACGCGGTGATGGTGCTACAGGCGGCGGTTGAGCGGCCGGTGATGCGGACGCTCGTGCAGCTTCCGGACGCCGGGTTAGTCCCGAAGGCGGCGTCAAACCCCGCTCGGCGAAAAATTGTGCAATGTTTTCGACGGAATTATAGGTTCGCCCCGTGTACAGATTACGTTTCACGGATTCGCGCACGTCGTGTTGCTCGGAAAATAAATCGACTTCTTCGCCGCGACGCTCGCCATAAGGAGAAAGGCGCTCGCGCAAGCCGGCCGGCACCTCATTTAGGAAACGCGATGGCAGGCAAACTTCGGGTTGGCCTCCGCCGAACCGGCGTCGATAGCGCGCCCATGTAAGATACAGCCGCTTTTCAGCGCGTGTCATGCCGACATAGCAGAGACGGCGCTCCTCTTCGAGTGCCGCCTCCGAATCGCGCGAGCGGCTGTGCGGGAAAATGCCTTCTTCGAGTCCGGCGATGAATACGTTATCGAACTCGAGTCCCTTGGCGTTATGAATCGTGAGCAGCGAGACCGCGGCCCGCTCATCGACTGAGTCGGCATCTGCCACAAGTGCCGCATGGTCGAGAAAATCGGCAATCGTTTCCCCGCGTTCGGCCGCTTCGGCCGCCGCGTTCACGAGCTCTTCCAAATTCGCGAGACGCGACTCGGATTCTGGCGATGTATCCGCTTTGAGCATCTCGTCGTAACCCGTCTTTTCAAGAATTGCGCGCAACGTCTCATGCACGGGCTTCGCTGCCGCGATCTCAGCAAGCTCGTTCAGCAGCCGTTCAAACGATTTGAGGGCGGCTTCGGCGCGTGCTGCGAACCTCTTCTCCTCAAGCATCTTCAAAATCGCGCCGCGCAGACTGAGGCCGTTTTCGAGTGCATAGAGCTCGATCTGATCGACCGTTCCCTTTCCGATTCCGCGCGCCGGTGTGTTGATCACACGCAACAAAGCGATTGAGTCGCTCGGACAGACCAACAGCTTTAAATACGACAGAATGTCCTTTACTTCGGCACGCTGATAAAAGCTGAAGCCACCGACCACTAAGTACTTGCGTCCGTAACGCCGGAGCGCTTCCTCAATCTGTCGCGACTGAAAATTGGTCCGGTAGAGAACGGCCGCGCGTTCGAGCGGATTGCGCGCCAGCAGCTTCTCGATCGTATCCGCGATGAAGAGCGCTTCGTTCTCGCCATCGGGAGCTTCGTAGTAGCCGATTCTGGCGCCTTCCCCCGATGCGGTCCAAAGCCATTTCCCCTTACGCTCTTTGTTATTGGCGACAACAGCGCTGGCGGCATCAAGAATGTTCTTGGTTGAACGGTAATTCTGCTCGAGACGGATAACGACCGCGTCGGGATAATCGCGCTCGAAATCGAGAATATTGCGAATGTCCGCGCCGCGCCAACCGTAAATCGACTGATCCTCATCGCCGACAACGCAGACGTTGTGCCGCTTTTCCGTAAGCAGGCGCATCAGCTCATACTGGCTGCGGTTCGTGTCCTGGTACTCGTCAATCATGACGAATTCAAAGCGCCGGTTGTACATTTCACGCAGCAGATCGTCATGGCGCAGCAGGCGCACGGATTCGAGCAGCAGGTCATCGAAGTCGAGCGCATTAGCCCGTAATAGCCGTTCCTGATATGACTCGTAGATCTTGGCCAGCCGCGTCTGCTTCGGATCGGTCGCGGCTTTATACCAATCCTGCGGCGTTTCGTGATTGCTCTTGGCGTGGCTTATACGCGAGAGCGCGCCCCGGTAGGGCATGAATTTGTCGTCGAGCCCGAGCTGCTTATAAATCGATTTCAACAGGGCGAGCTGATCGTCGTCATCGTAAATCGTGAACTGACGTGTGAAGCCGTCCCGGATTTCGGCGAGCGACGCTCCATCCCGCCGCAACAGGCGCACACAGAAAGAATGGAATGTCGAGACGAAAGGTATCTTCGAAGGCGAGCTGTCGCTCAGCAGGTTGTTCACGCGCTGGCGCATCTCGTCGGCAGCTTTGTTGGTAAAAGTGACAGCCAGAACAGCGGGGCCAGGAATGTATTGTGTCTCGATCAGGTGAGCAATGCGATGCGTGATGACGCGCGTTTTGCCGCTTCCGGCACCCGCAAGCAGCAATAGCGGGCCTTCGACATGCGCAACGGCATCGCACTGCTGAGGATTCAAGCCTGCAAGGAAATCCATCGAAAAAGAGGCGGGGGTGATTTCAGAATAGCATCGCGCCGCAGCCCACTACACTGTTTGTCTATGGACGCCATCCTGGAGGTTGCGAAAAGCTGCCTGGTCGTGCTGACGGCGCTGTTCCCGATTGTCGATCCGCTGGGCAACATCCCGATCTTTCTCAGCCTCACAAGCGGTTATTCGAGTGATGATCGCGCCATTCTTTCGCGCAAAATCGCGCTGAACAGTTTATGGCTGCTGATCGGCTCGATGCTGATCGGCACACACATATTGAAATTCTTCGGTATTTCCATCCCTGTGGTGCAGATCGGCGGTGGTCTTGTAGTGATGTGGACAGGCTGGACGCTGCTGCACCAGAACGCAGAACAGGAACAGGAGCATGCGCAGCAAAAGGTAAGCAGACAAGACATTTCGGACAAGGCTTTCTATCCCCTCACGCTGCCGTTAACGGTCGGACCCGGCTCTATATCGGTGGCCCTTACGCTGGGAGCGAGCCAGGCTATTCACACCAACGGGTGGGTGCGGCTTATCGCGGCGCTTATCGGACCCGCGCTGGTTAGCGCAACCATATACATCAGCTACCGTTTCGCCGCGCGCCTTGCGGCCATGCTCGGCCGGACGGCGATGAACGTAATCGTGCGCCTTGCCGCCTTCATTTTGCTCTGCATCGGCGTGCAAATCTTCACACATGGCGTGCACGATCTGATCGCCCAGTACCGCTTCATCCAGTAGTCTGAAAGAATAAGGCAAGAAGCTCCTGCACAGACTCTCCGAATGAGCCGTCGACTTTCTGCACTCCTCGCTCTTACCCTCAGTCTGTCGCTGCTGGTTGCGGGCCGAAAGCGGGAGAAGGACCCGGTTTTCGGGCAGATTCACTCGATGGTCGCCACACTGGCGGACATTTCCGGGCTAGCGGAGGAGCACAATGTCCCATACGATACGATCTCGAAAAAACAGCTACGCCGTTTCCTCAACAAGCGTATTAAGAAGACGCTGAAGCCGGCCGATATCCGTGCCGATGAGATCGCGCTCAAAATGTTCGGATTGGTGCCGCAGAATTTTGACCTCAAGAAGTCGACCATCGATCTGCTGACGGAACAAGCCGCGGCCTTCTATGATTACGACGAGAAGAAATTATTTCTGCTGGAAGGCGCATCGCTCAACGAGGAAACCACCACGCTGGCTCATGAGCTCTCACACGCGCTCGCCGATCAGCATTTCGACCTAGAAAAATTCATGGACGAAGCGCCGTCGAACGATGACGAGAACATGGCGCACACGGCAGTTGTCGAGGGTGAAGCATCGTGGCTGATGCTGGCGTACAACCTGGCTGCTGCCGGGCAGCCGCCAGTGCCGACTCGCGAGATGCTGAAATCGATCGAAGAAACGGATGACAGCTCAGCGGCAGATTTCCCAGTGTTGAAATCCTCGCCGCTTTACATCCAGCAGTCGTTGTTATTTCCCTACTCGGCGGGTACGAAATTTTTCGACGCAATATTTCGAAAGATGGGGAAGCCGGCCTTCGCAACAGTATTTGCCGATCCGCCGGTGAGCTCGTCGCAAATTCTACATCCGGATCGCTATCTGGCGCATCAGAAGCCGGTTATGCCGGATCTGCCGGATCTGCACCTGGAAGAAGACCAGGAATTGACGGCAGGGTCGATGGGCGAATTCGACCATCGCATGCTGCTTTGGCAATATCTCGGCCCGGAGGCGGCGGACAAGCTTGCCACTCATTTGCGCGGGGCGCAATTCCGCGTCCTTTCCGGTGGGAAGGGGAGTAAGCCTGTTCTCGAATATGTTTCACTTTGGGATTCGGAAAGAGCGGCGGCCGATTACTTTACCGCATACAAGAAGATTCTCAAGCAGAAATGGAAAAGATGCACGTCCTCTACGGATACGGATGCAGTTTTTGCGGGAAGCGGCGATAACGGTTTCTTCTTAACACACGTGAGCGGTCATACGCTCGTGAGCGTTGAAGGCATGAGCGATCAGGCTGCGTGGGCATCTCTGCGGGACGGAGTAACAACCAGACGGCGCGCTCTGCGGTCGATCTAAGTTACACTGAAATACTGGAGCCGGTAGACGTGAAGAGGTTTTCCATTTTAGTAGCGGCCGCTGCTTTTTCTGTAGCTAGTCTGGCTGCTGCCGATCAGTTGGAGTCAATTCGTAAGGCGCCGGAATTGACAATTACGATCCCGGGGCAGGGACAAAAGACGCTGAGTCAGTATCAGGGCAAAGTTGTTGCGCTCGAGTTCATTTTTACAACGTGCCCCCATTGCCAGGCGGCTTCGCACGTCATGAGTAAGCTACAGAATGAATACGGCAGCCGCGGCTTGCAGGTGATCGACGTCGCGGTGAATCCGAATGCTGATCTGCTGGTCGAAAATTTTGCCAAGGATTATCACACGACCTTTCCCGTCGGGTGGACAACGAGCGACAACATGACGACGTTCATGGGTTTCCAGCCCGGACGGTACGTTGTGCCGCAGCTTGTATTGATCGATCGCAAAGGCAACATTCATTACCAGACGCCGGCCACCGAAGATTCAAAGTGGGATGCGTTAATGAAAGAAGACGCCATACGCGCTCATATTGAACAACTTCTTTCGGCTCCGGATGCCAAACGTTTGTCGGCAAGCGCCAAGCGAGGGCATTGAAACGTATCATGGACCTGTAGCTCAGCCTCGATAGAGCGTTTGCTTCCGGGAAATACCTGGTAAGATCGGGCGCGGATGCAGTCGGAAAGTGGTCCCGTAGCTCATTTGGATAGAGCGCGTGCCTCCGGAGCACGAGGTAACTGGTTCGAATCCAGTCGGGACTACCAACTTTCCAATCAGAAGTCCCGCGACATCCGTGTTACGAGCGCCCCGATCTTCAGGCTGCCATCCTCCTTGCGCGAATGCGCCGTACCGCCAGGCACCGACGCCCGTTCTGTTCACGCGCTTGCACTCACGTTTGCGCTGAGCCATTCAAGCGGCCGCGGACGGAATGCCAGTTGCATCTTGGCTTTCTGGTTCGAAGCTCCGCGCAGCTTGGTTGCATAGTAAACAGCGTCGGGCCCTGCACTCTCCAGCGCTTGCTGTTCTGAAACCGTTGGCGGCTCCGGCGCTCCAAGGAATTTTGCAAACGCGGGAAGCCATACGGATTGTGCCGCCGGCTGATTGTCCACCACGTTGTAAAGGCCCGCATTAGCGTTGAGCGCGGCGCAGGTTGCGGCCGCGGCATCATCGATGTGCACCCAGTTCCAGATGCCTTGACCCTTGCCAATCACCGGGACCTCGCGTCGGCGAACCTGTTCCCCTACGTCGCCCTCCGCTGTGAACCACGTTCCGGGTCCGTAGAAGAATCCGTATCGGAGAATTATGGCCTGCAGCCCGGATTTCTGTGCCGCCGATTCTAAATCAGCATAGGTCCTACATCCGTCAGCGATGCCGGGCGACGCATCAAACGCAAACGAGGCCGTTTCATCGGCCAGTCCTGGCCCGGGCGCATACCAAAACGCAGAAGATTGCAGAACATAACGCCGGCAGTTCGCGGCACGCGCGGCAGCCAACAGATTTGCATTTCCCTTCACGCGCACTTCCTTGTCTCGCGGAGCCGCGCCCTTCATTTCCTCCGGGGTGTAATGTTTCGGAAGTGCGGTAAGTTCGTTGATGATTACGTCCGGTTTGACGTGCCGGACTGCTTCCGAAACAGATGCGGCATCGAGCGCATCCGCGACAATCTCATTCACGCCGTTCGCTGCAACGTCCCCGTTTCTCTTTGCAGAACGCACCAACGCAAAACGCTCGTGGCCGGCATCGCCTAGATAACTCAGCAGAGATTTCCCAATCGCGCCAGTAGCACCGGCAATCAGAACTTTCATTCCGCTATTCTGTCATTGCGACTGCGCATATCGCCAGTGTGTGTATGCGCCCTGCTGCTCTTTCCGCATATGCGCGCTCATCCCGAACGAGAATCACTCTGTGGAATGCATTCGCAATATCCGTACCGGGGCGTGGTCCAGGAGCAGCGGAAACCAAATCCGAGGGCCTTGCATCGAAATAGGACGTAATGAAAAAACGAATACTTGGCCAAAGCGGGCTCGAAGTTTCTGCTATCGGATTTGGCTGCATGAGCATCGGCATCGCTGATGTATACAGCAGCAGTGTGCAAAGCGAAAGCGATGCGATTGCGCTTGTCCATAGCGCGCTGGATTTGGGCATCAACTTTCTGGATACAGCGAACATCTATGGCGATTCCGAAGTCAAGGTCGGCAAAGCTCTCCGGGGCCGGCGCGAGGGAATAATTTTGGCGACAAAATTCGGCATTGTGCCCGGCTCTTCTTACCAGAACAGGGCCGTCGACGGCAGTCCTGAAAATGCGCGCCGCTCATGCGAATTGTCGCTGCAGCGCCTAGGAGTCGATGTGATCGATCTTTATTATCTGCACCGAGTAGATCCGGCGGTGCCGATTGAAGAGACGGTGGGCGCTATGGCGGATTTGGTGCGAGCCGGCAAAGTACGGCACATCGGCCTTTCCGAAGCGTCTCCTGCGACTGTGCGCCGCGCGAACAACGTGCATCCTATAACGGCCGTGCAGACCGAATACTCGTTATTCACGCGCGATCCAGAAGCCGAGCTGCTTGCCACACTCCGCGAGCTTGGAATCTCACTCATCGCGTACAGTCCACTGGGTCGCGGTTTTCTTGGTGCGCGTTTTCGAAGTGTCGATGAACTCGCTCGGAACGATTGGCGCCGCGGCAATCCTCGTTTCCAGGGCGAGCAGTTTCAGTGCAACCTTGCCGTTGCTGACACGGTCGGCGAGATCGCCCGCGAGAAGGGAGTAACGCCTGCCCAGCTCGCCCTGGCATGGGTGCTCGCGCAGGGGCAAGATGTCGTTCCGATTCCTGGTACCAGCAGCGTGCAGCGCCTTGAGGAAAACGCGAAGTCACCCGATGTAGTGCTGGGAAAGGATGATCTCGATCGGCTCGGACGCGCAGCACCAAAGGGCGCCATCGTCGGCGAGCGCTATGAGCCCGGGATGATGCAGCTTATCAACGGGTGATAAAGTCAGAAAGTTTAGGGCTCCACTCCAGCCGATGTTCAGCCCAAACTGAACTGCGACCCAGCCCGCGTAGTCGCGCCACGCCAGAAGAAGTAGGCCGTGAGCTTGATAGCATTGAGCTTCACCAGAAAACCTGCAAGATTATGACCGTTAGTCGGCGCAATTTTATTCGAAATACGGGGGTAGTGGCTTCGACACTTGCCCTGACGGAAGCCGTGGCCCAAGAACCTGCCAGACCACCTTCGGCGAATGATCGCATTCAAGTCGGCTGCATCGGATTCGGCATCATGGGGCAGGCTGACATGAAAACCGAATCGGCCCTGCCCGGAGTCGAAATCGTGGCGGTTTCCGACGTCTACGACGGCCGCCGAACACTCGCCCAGGAACGATATGGCAAGCATGTGTTTACGACGCGTGATTATCGCGAATTGCTCGCTCGCCGGGATGTCGACGCCGTCATTGTCGCCACGCCCGATCACTGGCACGCCCGTATTGCCATCGATGCTCTCCACGCCGGAAAAGACGTCTACTGCCAAAAGCCCATGGTTCGCGAAGTACCCGATGGCCACAAGGTCATCGAAGCCCAAAAACAAACCGGCCGCATTCTTCAGGTGGGCAGCCAGCGCGTGAGTTCGATCCTCTACGCGAAGGCCAAGGAGATCGTCAAGAGCGGCGCGATCGGCCAGATTCATTTGATCGAGGCGTACATCAACCGCAATTCGCCCTTGGGTGCGTGGCAATACACGGTTCCGCCCGATGCATCCACGGAAACGATCGATTGGGATCAGTTCCTCGGAAGCGCGCCCAAGTGCCCGTTTGAGCCGAAGCGGCTATTCCGCTGGCGGAACTATCAGGCGTATGGAACCGGTATTCCGGGCGATCTCTTCGTCCACCTTTTCACCGGCATTCATTTCGTTATGGACAGTGTGGGTCCCGAGCGCATTGCGGCAACGGGCGGCACCTATTACTGGAAAGACGGTCGCGACGTGCCGGATCTGATGACCGGGCTATACCAATACCCGGCGACGTCATCTCATCCTGGTTTTCAAATCAACTTCAGCGTGAATTTCGAAGCCGGTAGCGGGGAAGGTTCAGATTCGCAAGCCTTCCGCTTCATCGGCACTGAGGGTGTTCTTAATCTCTCGGTCGGCAGTTCTCTTTCGTTATCCAAACGCCCGCGCGACGTGGATCCGGGAACCACGGCAGAAACGTTTTCCAAGCAGATTCGAGAGCAGATCCTTGTGGAGCACAATGCTAAGTATCCGCCCCGGCCCGAAACCGCCGACGCCCTCGGGCATGCCGCGGCGGAGACATTCCAGCTTCCAAGAGGATACTCCGAGCAGGTGGCACATCATCAGACTTTCCAGAACGCAATCCGAAATCGGACCGCTGTGATAGAAGATGCTGTCTTCGGGCTTCGAGCCGCCGGCCCGGCGCTTATGTCGAACGTATCCTACTTCGAGCGACGAATGGTTTCGTGGGATCCGGTCACCATGCGGATGCTCTAGTTATCGCGGACCGTTCGGTTCCGCAGTCTATACCGGCAATTCGCTTCAATAGGGTCGGCCAATTTCATGCAGCACGAATCAATAGCCTACGAGCAATAAGTGCGGTTGGTCAATGAATCTCCGGCTCGGGTGTGTCTTGATCTGTTTCCAGGAAATCAAAGTCACAGCCTTCGTGAGCTTGCGTGACGTGTGCTGCATACAGGGATCCGTAGCCCCGCCGAAAGCGAGGAGCGGGGTGGGACCATGCGGCGCGCCGTGCAGCTAATTCATCTTCGGCGAGTAAGACATCCAGCCTTCGATTCGGAACGTCGAGCGAGACCAGGTCGCCATTCCGCAGCAGTGCCAGCGGCCCGCCCACGTAGCTTTCCGGAGAAACGTGCAGCACGCACGTCCCATAGGCGGTGCCGCTCATGCGGGCATCGGAAATGCGTACCATGTCACGAACGCCCTGATGTAACAACCGGCCTGGAATCGGCAGCATGCCCCATTCAGGCATTCCGGGACCGCCCAGCGGTCCTGCATTCTGCAGCACGAGAACCGAGTCTGCGGTTACAGCCAAATCATCCCGATTGATTTGCTGTTCGAGATGCCGGTAATCAGTGAACACCAGGGCAGGACCCGTATGTTGCAAAAGATTCCGGCTCGCCGCAGAAGTCTTTATAACCGCACCGTCCGGCGCCAGGTTTCCATAAAGGACGGCGGTGCCTCCGCTCGCCTCCAGCGGATTCTCCCGCAGCCGGATCACTTCGGAATTGTTCAGGCAAGCGCCTTCGAGGTTCTCTCCTACGGTCCGGCCATTGACGGTCCTGCAATCGAGATGCAACAAGTCGGAAATTTGGGCCATTAGCGCACGCAAGCCGCCGGCGTAATAAAAATCTTCCATCAGAAAGCGCCCGGAAGGCCGAATATCGGCCAGCACCGGCACACGTCGCGAGACCTCATCAAACCGATTGAGCTTCAAATCCATACCACAACGTCTTGCTAAGGCAATGAGATGAATAACAGCATTGGTCGAACCGCCCAGCGCCATATCGACCGTGATTGCATTGTCGAAGGACTGGCCGGTTAGCAGGTCCTTCGGTTTGCAGTCCTCCCAGATCATCTCCAGTATCCTTTTGCCGCAGTCGATCGCCATCCGGACATGATGAGAATCAACCGCCGGGATCGACGAGGCTCCGGGCAGCGTGAGCCCAAGCGCCTCTGCCAGCGCAGTCATCGTTGCTGCCGTTCCCATGGTCATGCAGAAGCCCGGAGAACGAGCAATACCGCCCTCCATTTCGTTCCACTCTGTCTCGCTGATTGTTCCGGCGCACCGCTCTGCCCAGAACTTCCATACGTCAGTTCCGCTGCCCAGGTATTGCCCTCTCCAGTTTCCACGCAGCATCGGACCTGCCGGCAAATAGATGAACGGCAGATTCATGCTTATCGCTCCCATCAGCAAGCCGGGCGTGGTCTTGTCACACCCCCCCATCAGTACGGCGCCGTCCACAGGCAGGCTGCGGAGGTTCTCCTCCGTCTCCATCGCCAGCAGATTGCGGTAAAGCATCGGGCTGGGCTTCATGTAGGTCTCCGTAATGGAAAGAGCGGGAATTTCTACGGGAAAGCCTCCCGCCTGCCAGACGCCTCGCTTGACCGCCTCCGCCCGCTCGCGCAGATGAGCGTGACAAGGATTCAGTTCGCTCCATGTGTTGACGATGGCTACCACCGGCTTGCCGGAGAAATCTTCTCTGCAATGTCCCAACTGCTGCATGCGCGAGCGATGGCTAAAGCCTCTGAGTGTGGGCGTACCGAACCAGCGGAAGCTTCGAAGATCCTCAGGTCGTTTCATTCCTCTCATTTAGCCTTTCTACACGGATTCGGGTCGCAAGCAGTCCGGCGAGCAGCATACAGCCTGTGAGAAACCATAACCCAGAGTCATAGCGTCCAGTCACGGTACGCAGATAACCGAAGAGATACGGACCCGCAAATCCCCCCAGGTTGCCGAAAGAGTTAATAGTACCGATTGCAGTCGCGGCCGCGCATTGCCCCAGAAAAGCTGTGGGAAGAGTCCAGAAGACCGGCAACCAGGCTTGCATGGTGAGACCCAGAAGACACAAGAGCGCAACCATGAGCGCGATATTGGACCTCGCGGGAATCAGACAAGCGAGTATCGCACTGGTTGCGAGGATTGGTCCTGCGGTGTGCCAACGGCGTTCTCCGGTGCGGCTCGACAAGAAGCCGTTCAGCAGAATACCAGCGATGCTAAACAAATACGGAGCCGTGGCCATAGCAGTGCGGGCGGCTACGGACAACTCTCTCAGGTTGTCCGTTATCGAGGGGAGAAAAAACAGGAGAGCTTGATTACCGGTGATGACCAGAAAAAGGATCGCGACGAGGAGGGCGGTTTGGCGGTCGCGAAAGGCATCGACTATGCGTACACGCCCGGCGGCGATCTTCGCGCTCTCTTCCCGTGACAGTTCGGCCAGCAGCCATTGCTTCTCGTCACGACGCAACCAGTGAGCCTGATCTACGCGATCGGTTAAATAGAACAGTGCCGCCACTCCGAGGAGAATTGGCGGCAAGCCCTCGAGGATGAATACCCAGCGCCAGCCGGGTAAACCCCGCGCATGGACATTCTCGAGAATCCAGCGCGAGACGGGGATACCCATCACGATCGCCAGCGGCTGCGTCATCATAAACCACGCCTTCGCGCGTGCGCGGTCTTCAAAACGAAACCAGTGGGAAAGGTAAACGATCACCCCTGGAAAAAAGCCGGCCTCAGCCGCACCCAGGAGAAATCGCGCGAGATAGAACTGATGACGGCTGTTGAGGCCGGTGAACCAGGGCATACCGATCAGCCCTGTAAGGCTGGCAACCAGTCCCCACCCGATCATGATGCGCGCAAACCATTTTCTGGCACTCCAGCGCTCGACGATCAAACTGCCCGGGATCTCCAAAAGAAAATAGCCGAGAAAGAAAACGCCCGCACCGAACCCTACAATCTGATCTGTAAAGCGGAGCTCGCCCTGCATCTGGAGTTTTGCGACGCTCAAGTTGGCTCGATCCAAATAGGCAAGCAGATACGCAAAAATCAGAAACGGCAGAAAACGCCGCATCACACGCCGGCGCGTGCGGCGAGCTATGTTCTGCGCGATACGCTCTTCTGCCACGAATGAGCTTGCATTTATCGCGCGCTTCGCCACGTCACCTTAAGTCCCGGTTGTGAATGATACTCGGCATGGAGGCAGGAAGCTGCCATTATATTTCCAGCGGCTCAGAACAAGCTCATGCAGACACAACAGCGAAGCGAGACGTACAAACTTTACCTGCGAGGACAATGGATCGCCACCGAGCGGGAAATTGAAGTAATAGATCCAGCAACAGAGCAGGTGTTTGCCCGAGTCTCGACGGTGGACTTGCGGCAAGTCCAGGATGCCCTATGCGCCGCTGAAGATGCATTCACGCGTTGGCGGCGGCTCACAGCCAAAGAACGCGGCACTTTCCTGCAGCGGGTAGCAGATGAAGTGAAGCGGCGCCAGGACGAGATTGCACGCATCATCACTCTTGAAAACGGGAAACCGCTGGGACAGAGTATGGCTGAGGTGGCAATGACGGAAGATCACCTGCGCTGGTTTGCAGAGGAGGGTCGGCGCGCGTATGGCAGATCGATACCGCACCAGGTAACGGGGAAGCGCAACTTCGTTGTGAAGACACCTATCGGCGTAGTGGGCGCGATCGCACCCTGGAACTTCCCTCTTGTGTTGGCGGTCCGCAAGGTAGCTCCGGCGCTGGCGGCTGGTTGCCCGGTCGTGCTGAAACCGGCTTCGCAGACGCCACTGTCCTCCATTCTTTTTGCGCAGTGCATTGATGCGGCGGGTATCCCCGCGGGTGTGTTCCAGCTGGTTGTGGGTGATGCGAAGATGATTGCGCGCGAGTTTCTCTCAAATCCGATCTGCCGGAAGATCAGTTTTACGGGATCGACGAGCGTCGGTCGGGAGCTGATTCGGGGCGCCGCCGAGTCGGTCAAGCCGTTGTCGCTGGAACTCGGTGGACTCGCTCCGTTGCTGGTTTTTGACGATTGTGATCTCGACCTTGCGGTGCAGCAGACCTTGATCGCGAAATTCCGCAACACGGGCCAGTCCTGTATCGCTGCCAATCGTGTCTACGTGCAGCGCAATATTCGCGACGCATTTTTGGAGCGGTTTGTGGCGGGCGTGAAGACGCTAAAGATGAGCCCAGGCCTGGAGCCAGGAGCCGATGTCGGCCCACTGATCAACCGCAGGGCACTCGAAGGAGCTCTGGCACAAGTTGAAGATGCTGTGCGGCACGGCGGAAAGGTTCTGTGCGGCGGCAAGCGAGCCGATATGCCGGGATATTTCCTGGAACCCACCGTAATTGATGGCGCAGCGGAGCGCATGCTGTGCATGCAAGAAGAGACTTTTGCTCCAGTAGCACCAATAGCAACGTTCGAGACTGAGGAAGAGGCGATTACGCATGCCAACGGTTCGCCGTTTGGCCTCAGCGCATATGCTATGACACGCAACATAGGCCGCATGTTTCGGCTCAGCGAGCGGATCGAGGCTGGCACGTTGGGCATTAACGACGGAGCACCAACGACGAGTACAAGTCCGTTTGGCGGAGTGAAGCAGAGCGGCTGGGGACGCGAGCTCGGCACAGAAGGCCTGGATGCATTCCTGGAGACAAAGCATGTGTCGGTCGGCGGCATCGAGCAGCTATATTAGTCGGGCAACGATAGCTTCACAACTATGCGCGACATTTTGATTTCCGAACGTATTTCCGGCCCCGCGGTCGATGCGCTGATCGAGCGCTTCGATGCGGTGTTTCTCCCGGACCTATGGAAGGATCAAGCGGCACTCCGCGCGCAGGTTGGACATTTTCGCGCGCTTATCGTTCGGAACCAGACCTCTGTGACGGCGGAATTGTTAGCTGCGGCATCAGGGCTGCGGATTGTCGGCCGCGCAGGAGTAGGTCTGGACAATATCGATTTACAAGCTGCGAACGCGGCCGGCATCGTCGTCAGCTCGACGCCGGATCAGAACGCGATCAGCGTGGCTGAGCTCGCGATCGGACTGATGCTCTCACTGGCGCGGTCCATTCCAGCCGCCGATCAGGATACGCGAAGCGGGAACTGGGCGCGTCACCGGTTCGTAGGAACCGAGCTTTATGGCAAGTCTCTTGGTATTGTAGGCGCCGGAAGGATTGGCTATCTCACGGCGAGGCGCGCGCAGGCCTTTGGGATGAAGGTGCTGGCATACGATCCTTATATAAATCCGGACAATATCCTTCTCAGGGAACTGCAAGCCGAGTTACTGGAATTGGATGAACTATTGGAGCGGGCCGATGTAGTGTCCTGCCACCTTCCCGCAACTCCGGAAACGACCGCGCTTTTCAACAGCCCGCGCTTCAGCCGGATGAAGCCGACGGCATTTTTCATCAATACGTCACGCGGCGCCGTGGTGCGCGAGCTGGATTTGACTGCGGCATTGAAAACCGGAAAGCTGGCAGGTGCTGCGCTCGACGTGCGAGAGACGGAGCCGCCGGAGCGGGGCGAATTGGAGTCGTTGCCGAACGTAATTCTAATGCCCCATGTCGCAGCATTGACGCTAGAAGCTCAGGAACGCGTATCCAGGGCGGTCTGCGACGACGTTAGGCGCGTACTCAACGGCAAACCGGCTCGGAATGCGGTTGGTTTGGCATTTCCGGCGGCGCGTGCGGACAAATAAAAGAGTTGCAGCTAGCAACGTTTGCGATTTCGTGTGATTGCATCGCTGGTGGAACGAGGGTTCAGGTCGCGAAAAACGATACGACTCAGCTCGCAAAGCCTCTACCGGGTCGACTTTGAGGGCTCTCCATCCTTCTTCATCAATGCCTCGCAGATCCGATCTACTTCCTCATGACTTAATTTGTCAATCGCTGGGCAGTAGAGCACAAAGCGGCTGAACGCATCGACCGTAAACGTCGCGGCGCATTCCAAGTTACCTTTGAAAGCCATGCACCAAACCCGATTTGGTCTTATTGCTGCAACCTGCGGCTGGACATAGGGGACGTTCCCATTTGGAACGCGGTGTTCAGGCAAATACTACGCAGAATGTTTGCGTTACGGACCAACTATGCATGTAGAAATCACATGCATCCTCCAGTAATCATTGATGACTTCTTCACCCGCATAATTGGCTGGCTCTCCTAATCAGCCAATTTTGCTCTCAATGTTTCATTGGGCTAAGGCACGTTCTAACCGGAACATCCTGCGCCCGGCCGGCATTTCAAAAAACCTGAAATTCGCTAGTCTCTGATATCCTCGGAGATTAGGAATAGATGGGCCCATCTCTCAGCGAGATGGCGACTCAGCTCTGAGGTTTTTCGATGTCCGGACATAGTAAATGGGCCACGATTAAGCATAAGAAAGCGGCCCTCGACAGCAAGCGCGGGAAGACGTTCACGCGCTTGATCAAAGAAATTCAAATCGCTGCACGCAGCGGCGGCGATCCCGATGCAAATCCCCGCCTCCGTACGGCCGTTCTCGCCGCGAAGGCCGTTTCCATGCCGGCCGACAATATCAAACGAGCGATCATGCGCGGCACCGGCGAGCTCGAAGGCGGCCAGATTGACGAAATTCTTTTTGAAGGCTACGGGCCCGGCGGCGCCGCGGTCCTGGTGAATGTTGCAACCGACAATCGCAATCGCACCGTCAGCGAGGTGCGGCATCTGTTCTCGAAAAACGGCGGCAATCTCGGTGAAGTCGGCAGTGTCGCATGGATGTTCGAGCGTAAGAGCCAGATCATCGTGGATGCCGAAAAAGCATCCGAAGAACAATTGATGGGCATCGTGCTCGATGCCGGAGCGGAAGATCTTCGCGATCAAGGCGGCGCGTGGGAGATTTTGTCTCCGCCGGACACGCATGAAGCGGTAATGAAGGCGCTTGAAACAGCCGGCATACCTACTGAATCGGCAGACGTCGCCATGATTCCGAAGAATACGATCAAGCTCGAAGGAAAAACGGCACAAGCCATGCTCAAGTTATATGAGGTTCTCGAAGAGCATGACGATGTGCAGAACGTCTACGGCAACTACGAAGTGGACGAAGCGGAAGTAGAAGCGCTGGCTTAAGCTCCATGCGAGCGAAGGCTGCGTTCTAATCGATGCGAATTGCTGGTATAGACTGCGGAACCGAACGCACCGGCTTCGGCATTATCGACACGGACGGCCGCTCTCACCGATTTGTGGATGCCGGAGTGATTCGTACCCGCACTTCTGACGTGCTGGAGCGGCGGCTTCTCTTTATTGCGGCCGAGCTGCGCGCGGCTTTCCAGAAGTATTCGCCCGAGATCGTTGCAGTCGAAGAAGTATTCCATTCTTTAAACAGTAAATCCGCCCTGAAATTGGCACATGTCCGCGGTGTCGCAATGCTTGCGGCCGCAGAAGCGGGTCTGGACGTAACCGAGTATTCGCCGCTCGAAATCAAGATGAGCGTAGTGGGCTATGGCCGCGCCGAAAAACAGCAGGTACAGATGATGGTTCTTTCGCTGCTCGGCATCAACCGCCAGTTTGCATCGCTGGATGCTACCGATGCGCTGGCTGTAGCAATCTGTCATGGCACGCGATGGCAGTCTCCGGTGGCAGCAGGAGCGCGATCGTGAAGCTTCGGGGCCTTGGGCTTTTTTTATTGGCGGAGCTGTTGTCCGCTGGCGTTTCTCCACGGCTCATCTATACGCGAACTTTCCCAGGCAGCAAACCGGAGTATTTCAAGATAGCTTTGGATCGCGCCGGCGCTTTGGAATACAGCGAATCGCCCACGGATCCACAGCCGCTGAGAGCGCACATGACCGAGAGCGACGCCGGAATGCTCTTTGACCTGGCGGGGCAGCTTGGCTATTTCAAGACGCCGCTCGAATCGGGTCTCAAGGTCGCCAATACCGGCAAGAAGGTATTCCGCTATGAAAGCGAAGACGGCGCGAGCTCCGAAACCACCTTCAATTATTCGTTGAATCTGACGGCACAGAAGCTTCTGGAGAAGATGGAGGATATTGCCTCCACCGAACGCGCCTATCTTGATTTGGATCGTACGATTCACTTCGACAAGCTGGGGGTTAACGATGCGCTAGCTGAAATCGAAGCTCTCTGGCTGCGCAAGCAACTAGCCACGCCGGAACAGTTCATTCCGCTATTAACGCGTATCGCGACACACGAGTCTTTCATGCATTTGGCGCGCGAACGCGCTGCTCGTCTGAAAGATGCGTTCACGAAACCAGTGACAACGGCTGACGCTTCGGCCGGTGCAAAGCCGACTGACGCTAAGGAACGATGAGCCTTTGCGAGCGCGGATTTGAGCGCGTAATCTGGATTGTTCTCGATAGCGTAGGCATCGGCGCAATGCCGGACGCCGCCGAGTTCGGCGATGTCGGCAGCGACACGCTCGGCAATATTGCCAAGAAATACCGGCTTCATCTCCCGAATTTGCGGCGTCTGGGACTGGGTAATATCAAACCGCTGCCGGGCGTTCCCGCTGCTGATCATCCGGCGGGTGCCTTTGGCCGCTGCACACTCGCCTCGCCCGGCAAAGATACGACTACCGGCCATTGGGAGATGGCCGGCATTATTCTCGAGCGACCCTTCCCGGTTTATCCGCGTGGTTTTCCGCCCGACCTGATCGCCGAATTCGAAGCAAAGATCGGACGCAGAGTTCTCGGCAATAAACCGGCTTCGGGAACAGAAATTATTCAGGAACTCGGCGAGGAGCATCTGCGTACGGCATCTCCGATTGTGTACACATCCGCAGACAGCGTGTTTCAGGTAGCGGCACACGAAGAGAAAATCCCGCTTGCAGAGCTTTACCATATCTGTGAAATCGCGCGCGAAATGCTGAGAGGGCCCAACGAAGTCGGCCGCGTGATCGCGCGACCTTTCATAGGGAAGCCCGGTGCGTTTGTGCGCACTGCCAACCGCCACGACTACGCGGTTCCACCGCCTGCCGGTATGCTTCTCGACCGCTTGGCTGAACGAGCCGTGCCCGTTTATTCGATCGGCAAGATTGCAGATATCTTTCTCGGGCGGGGCATCAAGAACTCCGTCAAAACTGCCGGAAATGAAGATGGGATGCAAAAAACGCGCGCAGCGATGCGTGCGCAGCCGAACGGGCTGATCTTCATTAACCTGGTCGATTTTGATCAGCAGTACGGACACCGCAACGATGTTAAAGGCTATGCCGCCGCTCTCGAAGCCGTCGATCGCTGGCTGCCGGCGCTGGAGCTTGAGCCCGCCGATCTGCTCATTTTGACGGCCGATCACGGCTGCGACCCGACCACGCCTTCCACCGATCATTCGCGCGAATATACGCCACTGCTTGTTTTTGGAAATTGTGTTGAACCGGGTGTGGACCTCGGCACCCGGCCCACTCTTGCCGATATCGGGCAGACAGTCGCGGAAAATTTCGGAGTAACGATCAACGCTGGGTCAAGTTTTCTAAAAGACATTCAGAAAAGGCAGCTTACAACCGCGCGTGGATGAGCTCAAGGAGCAAGCCCGGCGAAATAAACATCAACTATGAGACGGCGCATTACCGCAGGTAATTGGAAGATGTACAAGACCGCTGCGGAGGCGGTCAAATTTCTTGAAAGATTCAAAACGCTTGCCCATGGCGTAGTTAATTGCGAGCTGGTTCTTTTCCCACCAGCCTTGAGTATTCCTGCCGCTGTGGAAGCCGTAAAAGGAACGGCGATTCAGATCGGCGGGCAAAACATCTACTGGTGTACCGAAGGCGCCTACACGGGTGAGATTTCGGCCCCGATGTTGCAGGCTGCAGGCGCAGATTGGGCACTGATCGGCCACAGTGAACGCCGCCATGTAGTCTGCCACGAAACCGATTCTGATGTTTTGAAGAAAGCCCAGGCGGCGATTACGGCCGGGCTGACCCCGATTATTTGCGTAGGAGAAAAGCTCGAAGAACATAAAGCGGGAAAGGCGCACGAGGTGTTAGTGCGCCAGTTCGCCGCCGGCGTTGCCGGACTCACGGAAGAGCAGTTCGCGCAGGTAGTAATTGCGTACGAGCCCGTCTGGGCCATCGGAACCGGTCACACTGCTACGCCAAAAATTGCAGCCGAAGCCCACCGGTTGATTCGCGCCGAGGCAGACAAGCGATTCGGCTCAGAAGCCGCTGAGCAATTGAGGATCCTGTACGGCGGTAGCGTCAAGCCGGACAATATCGAGGGTTTGATGCGAGAGTCTGAGATAGACGGAACACTGGTAGGCGGCGCAAGTCTCGACCCGCAGTCATTCATCGAGATCGTAAGAGCCGCCTGACATAGTTGTCACATGTAAAATCCCGCTTGTCCCAAATAAGCTGCATGACAAACGGTACGCCGCGCAAAATTGTGTTATGAAGCGGGTGTTCGGATTTGTGTTGCTAGCTGTTGGATTAAATGCCGCCGGCCCGGGAGACTGGCCGGTATATGGTCATGATCCGGGTGGACAGCGGTTTTCGCCCTTGGCAGAGATTAACCGCGACAATGTGGCGCGCCTGAAAATTGCCTGGACCTTTCGGACGGGCGATGCATATCAGCCGGCCCACAGCAAGCCGACTGCGTTTGAGGCGACGCCGCTCTATATCGACGGCACGCTCTACGTGGGCACTCCGCTGGGCCGGGTCCATGCGCTTGATCCTGTGAGCGGACGCGAGCGCTGGTCGTATGATGCGCACATTGACAAGGATGCGGGCTACGGTGATTACTCGCATCGCGGTGTCGCGGCATGGCGTGCGCGCGATGGTTCGCTCCGCATCTTCATCGCGACGATCGACGCCCGGCTAATTGCCCTGGATGCGGCAACCGGAAAGCCATGTGCCGGCTTTGGCGATAATGGCGTGATCAATCTGCAGCAGGGCTTGCGCATTGCCCCGCGTGATCCGTCGGATTACGAAGAGACGTCCCCGCCGGCGGTTGTGGGCGACACGATTGTGGTGGGGTCCGCGATTGCGGATAACGGCTCCGTGTCGATGCCGAGCGGCGAAGTTCGCGCTTTCGATGCGCGCACCGGGAGATCGAAATGGACCTGGGATCCGCTGCCGCCGCGGATGAAGCGCACCGGTGCGGCAAATGTATGGTCAGTGATTGCGGTGGATGCCGCGCGCGATCTGGTTTTTGTTCCGACGGGCAGCGCAAGTCCGGATTTCTATGGCGGGGAGCGGCCGGGCGACGACTTATACGCGAACTCGGTCGTGGCTTTGCGCGGTCAAACGGGCGAGCGCGTCTGGCACTTCCAAACCGTTCATCACGACCTTTGGGATTACGATGTCGCCACACCGCCGCTGCTGTTCGATCTACATAAGGACGGCAAGACGACCCCGGCCATTGCGATCGGCTCCAAGACGGGCAATCTGTTCATCTTGAACCGAGAGACGGGAGTGCCGATTTTCGGAGTGGAAGAGCGAGCTGTGCCGAAGAGCGATGTTCCAGGAGAAAACGCCTGGCCGACGCAGCCGTTTCCACTCAGGCCCTTACCGCTGACTCCGCAGAAGATGACGGCGGATGATGCCTGGGGCGTGGACGACGCGGATCGAAAGTGGTGTCGCGACGAAATCGCGCAATTGCGCACCGAAGGAATTTTTACGCCGCCCTCCATTCGCGGAACACTCGCGCTTCCGGGTAATATCGGAGGCCAGAACTGGGGCGGCATGGCCTACGATCCGCTGCACGGGCTGCTTGTGCTGCCGGACAATCACCTGGCCACGGAGGTGAAACTCATCCTGCGCGCGGATTACGAGAGCTTGCGAAATTCGCGCGGACGCCGTTTGAACGGCGATTGGGAATTTGCGCCGCAACGCGGCACGCCCTACGGAATGATGCGCCGCATGCTCTTAAGCCCGAAAGGATTGCCATGCACAGCGCCGCCCTGGGGACGGTTGCTGGCTATCGACGTAGCCAGCGGCGAGAAGAAATGGGATGTCCCGCTGGGCCGTTTATTCGTAGGCAAAGGTCGGCCCTCGACTCCAGCCGAATGGGGCTCGGTTGCTCTCGGCGGACCGATTGCGACGGCCGGAGAATTAATTTTTCAAGCGGGCACTCTCGATAATGCCATCTACGCATTCGATGTGCAAACCGGCAAGGAACTCTGGCGCGGAGATCTGCCGACCAGTGCACGGGCCACACCGATGACCTTTCAGGGACCGGACGGAAAACAGTACGTGGTGATTGCCGCGGGAGGACATCAGCCCGCGGGTAATCAGCCGCTGGGCGACTACGTAGTAGCGTTTAGTTTGTGAGCCGAGTACTGGCCGGAGTGCACCCCGTCCGCGAAGCGTTGCGGGCACGGCGTCCACTGGATAAAATTCTCATCGCGAAAGGCGCAGGCGGCACGCGGATTCAGGAGATTATTGAACTGGCGCGGGAAATTCGCGTGCCGGTCCGATTTGAGGCGCGAGAAGCACTCGACCGCGCAACCAAAGGCGCGCTGCACCAGGGGATTGTCGGTTTCGGGGCGGCACACGGCTATGTCGAACTTGACACGATTCTGCACGATGCCCGATTACTAGTGATCTTAGATGGCGTGGAAGATCCGCACAATCTGGGAGCAATCATGCGCACGGCGCACGCAGCGGGTGCGAACGCAGTGATCGTTCCGGAACGGCGTGCGGCACCGTTGACTGAAACCGTTGAACGAGCAGCGGCGGGAGCATTGGAGCATTTGTCGGTGGCGCGTATCGTGAACGTGGCGCAGACACTCGAACTGCTTAAAGAACGTGGCTTTTGGATTTATGGCCTGGACGAGAGAGGAAGCGAAGCCTATGACCAAACTGCCTTTCATGTACCTACCGCAATTGTGCTTGGCGGAGAAGGCAAGGGATTGCACCAAAATGTGAAGAAGCATTGCGATGTGCTGTTGCGCATTCCGATGGCGGGCGCAGTTTCATCGCTGAACGTTTCCGTGGCGGCAGGGGTGGTTTTGTTTGAATGGCGGAAACGCCATGCCGAATGAACCACGCCAGTTTAGGACGAATGCCTTTAGTAAGCATGATTTAAAGCTCTTATTTACTTTTTGAGAAGTTCGATTGTTGCTGAGCGCGCACGTGCTACACTTCCCAGGCGCGCTATAGGGATATGGAGAAGTTTTTCATTCGCCCCGCAGCTATCTCTGAGCAGAAGGAACTCGAAGATCTGCAGAGGCGCGCATCACTCACCAATGCTGGGGATCGCGGTGCTTTACTTGCCCATCCCGATGCCATTGAGTTGCCGTCGGAACAGATCGCCGCTGGAGGGGTGTTCGTGTGGGAGCGAAACGGCATAATCGCCGGATTTGCTGCTTTGCTGCCGAGGCCTGATGGAGGGGCAGAACTGGATGCTTTGTTCGTCGAGCCGACTATGCGGCGTTGTGGCATCGGACGGTCGTTAGTCGAACACTGTTCCGAAGTAGCCCGCTCACAGGGTTCTACTTTTCTCCACGTGGTTGGTAATCCTCATGCCGAGGATTTCTACCTGGCTTGCGGTTTCAAGTTGACCGGAACGGCTGAGACCCGTTTCGGGCCAGGCCTGCTAATGCGCAAACTCGTGTGAACGTTCAGCGCACCGTCGAAAGAATCAGACTCCAGTGAGTATCCCTGCTTTCATTCGATATTGGGAAACTCTGCCGGTTAACTCGTGAACAACGGAAAGGCGAGCAGCGGCGGCATCGAAGGTGAATCGCCCGGGGCCGGAGCCGGGCGGAGCGACTATGTGCGAAGTGCGCTCAAGGGCGCCGCCATGAAAAGTGAACACACTGATACGATCGCATCCGAAATCGGTGCTGATCAGATAGCGCCCGCTGGAATCGAATGCCAGGCTGTGCGGGTGTGCTGAAAGCTGCTCCGAGCATGGGCCGCGGCCCAACTCTTTGAAAATGCCTGTAACGGATCGCGGCACGCCGTCAGGCCCAATCGGCAGCAAGTTGTAGATTCCGCCGCTGTACGCGGCTACCACGAGATGGCTGCCAGAAGGAGCAATAGCGATTGCGCGCGGATTTGTCGCCGACAACGAAAGCGGTTGCCGCGCAAGGAATTTCAAGCGTCCATCGTACCCATCGATCGCATACGCTTCGAGCGTACCGCGAGGAAGATTTTCGTGTTCCGCGACGTCATTCGTGACGTAGAGAAAACGACCTGAAGGATGAAAGGCGAGAGCGGAAGGCCCTCGGCTGGCAATTCGTTGTAGCCGAAACCGCTGCCCGCCCTGGATCGCAACAACATCAATGCTTTCTGCCGATAAAACATAGCGAGAACACGATGAAGCGGACAATCGAAGCGCGGCAAATGCAGAAAGGCTCTGCAAAAAAGTGCGCCGTTTACAGTTTGCAATCAGCATGGTTCAAGGGCGAATAGACATCGCATGATGAAAGACGTTGTTCGGATCATAGCGCCGTTTGACACCCTGCAGAAACGGATAAAGTTCTCCGATCCCGTAATAGAGCTGCGGCCAAAAGGAATGCGAGAGCATGTCGGCGTCGGGGTAGTTGATATAACACCCTTCGTAAAAATCGCCGGGATAAGGCGTTCCGGAAAAGCGCGAATCGACATTTGCGTTTGTGTAAAGATCGCTATAAAAATCGCGCAGCCAGCCGAGGCGCGCGGCATCATCTTCGGGACGCGACCAAAAGGACATAAACTGCAACTTCAATGTGGAAGCGCGCTGCGCAATGCTGGTTTCATTGACAAGCGAAGCGCGGTTCACGGCCCCTCCGTACGAGTCCACCGCGAGAACACCGCCGCGCAGATCGGCCTTATCCGGCGTGCGCCTGAGATGCTTGTAAATACAGTGCGCTTCATCTTTTGTGAAGTTGCGCTTCATGTATGCCGATTTGTACTTGGCGCGCATTCCGCCGGAACCGCTGTGGTCACCAACCGTCGCATCGAGCCAGAAACGGCGGACCGGCGGGCGGCGGGAGGGCTTGAAGGAATCGAAAAGCGCCAGAAATTCATGTAACGGGGTCAGATCGGAGCAAGTACCGTCGGGATTGCAGAACTGCAAGCCAATTCCGAAACCGCGGCCGGAAGCGTGCGAGAGATTCAGGATCGAAAACAGGCCCCAGGTATCGCGGTCTTTGCCGCGCGTTTCAAAGTAGTGGCCATACGTCTGCACAATATCGACGAAGCGGTCTTCGGTCATGCCGTTCCACTCGAAGGAAAGCCCTCCGGCGACAACCTCCTGCGGCGCGGGAGGAAGCTGATCAAAAAGAAAACTTGTAATGACGCCGAAATTGCCGCCGCCTGCCCCGCGGGAGGCTCGGAAGAGATCGGGATGCTGTGTTTTGTCGACACGCAATGGGACCACTTTGCCTTGCGTATTTACAGTGAGAATTTCGACCGCTGACAGCCAGTCAACAGTAAGACCGTAGAGGCGCGAAAGCACGCCGTACCCGCCGCCGCTGATATGGCCTCCTGCGCCCACCGAGTAGCAGGATCCTGCCGGAATAGTGACGCCATACCGCTTGTACAAATCCAGATACACATCGCCGAGCTGCTTGCCGGGACTGATGCGATAGCGCTCTTCCCTGGCAACCGCATTGGCGTCGCTAAGAAGACTGAGATCGAGGATCGTCCCGCCGGGATTGTTGACAACGAAGTCCTCGTAACAGTGACCACCGCTGCGTATAGTGGGACGGCGGCCCTGATTCACTGTTTGCTGCAAAGCCGCGGCAAGCGCTTTGGAGTCTTCACAAATCTGAATAAAGGCTGCCGCCTCGGCATCGCTTGCTGGCCAGCGCAGGTTGCGGCTCCTGCGGAGAGTCGCATAGCGCGGATCGTTGCGGCCGATGGCAGTGGACATTTTCAGGTAGTAAGGGCGAGTACCAGCGATTCCATAATGACGCGATCGTCGCGATAGCCCTCGCGAAATTTTCTATCTGTTTCGTAGATCGCTGTCACGGCACGGGCGAGCTGCTGGTGCGTGAAGGCGGTGGAAGTGGCAACGATCTGTTCAGCCCGCTCGCGCCAAATACGGACCCCGAGCTTCGTGAAAAAGGCTTGCGCCTGATGAGCAGAAACGATTTTGCTTTCCTTCGCAGCGAGTGCGAGGCGGAATTGCGTGCTCAGGAACGCAAGTGCGAGCGGCAGATACTCGCCCTGCCGGATAAGGATGTTGAGGGCGCGCAGCGCGTTCTGACGGTCGCGCCTGCCGAGCGTGTTTACCAGCGCAAAGATCGTGCTCTCGGCTGCGTTGGGCACGAGCGCGGCCAGATCCTCCATGGTCACGCGACGATCCTTACCCACGAAGAGCGACAACTTTTCAATTTCAGACACCAGTTTGGATGCATCTCCCGCCACTGCATCGAGCAGTGCCGCAAGCTCTGCGCCAGAGAGTTTCAGCGCATGTTCTTTGGCCAGATCCTGAGCCAGGTAGCGGCAGGATTCGGGCGTGTAATGCCGGAACTCGACAACGTCGCGAATTCTTGCGAAGAACTTCTGCACGCGCTCCATTCTGGGGCGATCCTCTCCGGTAAAGTCGTAGCGGCTGGCTTCGAAAACGAGAACAGTGCCCGGAGAAGGCGCTCCAAGATAAGTCGCCAGCACGTCTTCCGATTGCGGTGCACCCTCGTCATCGCTCTCATCGATGGAAGCGAGCCTGCGCGGTAAAGCGAGTTCCGCACTCGATACCCAGATGAGGCGATCGGGCGAAAAAAGCGATAACGACCGGGCGTCGTCGATAACGGCTGCGAGTGTGGTTTGATCGAGATCGATCCTGGTTAATCCTTCGCCCGCAGCATCACCAGGAAGCACGCGTTGCACAAGCGCATTTCTACAGACACGGCGCTGATAACTCTCCTGCCCAAGAAACAAGTAGACGGGAGCTGGCGGCTGCTTCTGGATCTTTGCGAGAAATTGTTCCGGAGTCAGAAGTCCTCCACGAGGGAACTAACGAGATCGTGCGCAACATCGCGGCAGAGACGATCCTGCGCGGGGCCGCTCTCGTTGAAGAACTGATGCGGATCGACCGCGAGCTCATAATCCTCGCGAAAGCCCCATGAAGCGCGCGAAAAAAGAATCTTTCCGGTCCTTTGTTCGACCAGTTTGACCGTGATATTCACGTTGAGCGAGACACTCGTGGCTTTGCCCGAGGCCGGATCGAAGATCGCGGGCACGGCGGAGGCCGAGTTTACGCTGCCTTGCAGAACCGCGTCGGCTTCGGTCGGATTGTTGACAATAACGTAACGCGTGCGCGCGGTAAACTCGCGTCCGATCTCCTGCGGCAGCCGGTCAGCCAGCGCAT
This sequence comes from Bryobacteraceae bacterium, assembly GCA_036557945.1. Classification (GTDB taxonomy): domain Bacteria; phylum Acidobacteriota; class Terriglobia; order Bryobacterales; family Bryobacteraceae; genus Bog-105. Next base: position 67,485 of record DATBGM010000087.1, read on the forward strand.
AACGCGACGTGAAAGCGTTGCTGAAAGCGGGGATCGCAATCGTGCGAACGGCCTTCGGCATCGTATCGGCGGTTCCGCCAACATGATAGCCGCAAGAGAGCGCGAAAGCCGCGCAGGCGAGGAGCAGTGCAATAGCGAACTTCTTGTTCACGGCCGCGCCTTTTCCAGATTTATGATCAGATCAGCAGCGGTATCCGCGGTCAGCCGGAGATTATCGCCTACGATCCAAAACCAGGCCGCTCGCGGATTGTTGCGGTCAATGCGAATATCGCCTGCGATGAGACCGGTCTGTCCGGCGGCGCTGACGCCGTCGGGCGCTTCTTCATTGGGCCCGCGAATTTCAATTTGTGCCGAAGCAAGCGCTTCGCCTAGCTCTTGTACTTGGATATCTCTCCCGAACCCGGCCCAGACAGAAAAACTGTAACCGTGGAAAACAGGTGCGCCGATTACACGCAGTGAAGGCATAGGGAAGCGCGGACCGGCAGAATCGCTGGCGATGAGAGACGCCATATGTCTCTCGATACGCTGTTCCGTAGAGGAAAGTTTGGCGGCTCCCTCTTCGCCATACTGCGAAAGCAGATTGAAGCTAAGCTGCGCGTCGAAAACCTGCTTGTCGAGCGGCTTGAAAGAAAGCAGGCTGGTCGTCTGCTGGTGCAATTCCGACACGCCGCGCCTGCCTTGTTCGCTGGCGGGCTCAAAAATATGAACAATGACCTGCTGAAGCTCCCCGTAGCGTGCCAGCCTGCGAAGAACAAGCGTCAGAGCACTTGCTGCCGGATGAGCGAGTTCGAGCAACCAGCTTGCGGGTACATCGGAACTGGAAACGAGAGGTGCAACAATCCGGGCTTCCGGCCGGTTTTCGAGATGACCGGTGCAATCGATCAACACCGGTGTTCCTCCGGCAGCGTTCACCAGCTGGTACGCTTTATTCGCGCCTTCGGCAGAACCGGCGACCAGAACGGCTTGGGCTCTTGCGATCGAATGGGCATCCAGCGGCTCGACATACACCGCTTCGCCTTCCTCCTCGCCAAAATTGCCTTCACCGCTGGCCGAAAAAGTTGAGATGTGAGCGTCCGTCCGGCTTTTTAAAACCTCTTCGAGCTCCTTGCCAAGCAACGTGTCGCTGCCTACGAGCGCCAGTTGGAGACGTTCGGCTGTCTTCGGTTTAGCCAATCTGATGCTCCGGATAGGACGCGGGCGGCCTTGCTTTGCGATGGCGCCGCAGAAAACCGCCGACGCGAATCACAATGCCGCTCATCGCATAAGTAACAGCAGCCGCCAGCAGAAAGGGCTGTGACCATTCCCAGATGGCAAAGGCGACTGCGCCAACAATCAGAACGATGAGCGGCGTGCGCGGTTTGGAGATGCTGACCTGCTTGAAACTTGGATAACGCCAGGTGCTCACCATGAGAAGTCCTGCGACTCCTACCAGCACGAGCCAGCCGATTGAAAAGGGAAGGGAACGCACCGGCGTAGAATCGAAATACACAATCGCCGCGATAATGCCTGCCGCCGCCGGGCTCGGCATGCCGACGAAATACTTGCGATCGGGGCGGCCCGGGTTCTTAGGTACAGGATTGGTTTGAACATTGAAGCGCGCCAGGCGAACCGCACAACATAACAGGTAAAAGAACGCGACTAGGTAGCCGGCGCGCATGAGTTGGCCTTGCGCGGCATTCTCGGCAGCAGAAAAAACGACCGAGCGCACGCCCCATACGAAAGCCAGCACTCCGGGTGCGATCCCGAAGGTAATGAAATCGGCAAGAGAATCGAGCTCGCGTCCGAAATCGCTCGTGGTGTTTGTCATACGCGCAATGCGTCCGTCAAGCCCATCAAAGAAAATAGCGAATCCGAGAGCTTTGGCGGCGAGCGCGAAATGACCGCTTGATGCCGCTTCCCCCGCCGAAGCCTGCAGAGCGCCTTCGATCGATTGCACAAGCGCGATGAAGCCGAGGAAGATGTTGCCGCTCGTGAACAGAGTCGGCAAAGCGTAGGCGGCGCGGCGTGGTCGCTTTTTGCCCGGAACCTGCGGCCCGGTGAAATGCTCGCGAAGTGTCAGATCGTCTCCTCCCGTGCTGCCCATTGTGCCAAGACGCTTCGGCCGGCTGAGACGCGTGCCCCGGGCATGATCGTCGTCCTCCATTCCGGACCGTAAATCACATCCACCCGCGACCCGAATTTGATATAGCCGATGCGTTCCGCGGGCGCGACCGAATCGCCAGCGCGTTTGTAACACACAATCCGGCGCGCGATGAGGCCCGCGATCTGGCGGCAGGTGACCCGAGTTGCCTCTCCGTCGATAATTAGTGTGTTTTGCTCGTTCTCGCTGGAGGCCGCTTCATGACTCGCGTTCAGAAATTTGCCTTTCTGATAGACAATGGTCGTAACCTTACCCGGCAGCGGCGTACGGTTGACGTGAACATTGAAGATGTTCAAAAAAATGCTGACGCGAGTCTCCCCGGTCTCCAAAATCTTCACCGCCACAACTTTGCCATCCGCCGGAGCGATCAAAAGCCGGCCGGCAGGGGGAATCCTCTCCGGATCGCGAAAAAAGTACAGGCAGAACGCGGCGACGATATAGAGCGGCGCGCCAAGCCAGGGGTTCATGAAATAAGAGAGTGCCAGGCCCACGAGCGTGAGACCGCAAGCATAGTAAATGCCATCCGGTACAATGCGCAACAAACCATTTTCTCAAAGCAAACAATCAGAATCCATAAACAAGCCGCTGGGCCAGCACATCGGGGAGCCCAGCAGCCAGGATCTCGGCGGCAGTGCTTTCTACCAGATAGACAACACGCCGCAGATACACCACCTTCTGTTCGGAATCGTAGAGGGCATAAGCCGCGCGGGGATCGCCGTCGCGCGGCTGGCCGACAGACCCGGGATTGACGAGATAAAGCACATCGGGCTCTAGTTCGATCGCGATTTCGCTCTCTTTCTTCGGAACCGCAGCAATTGCGCCGAGGCGGCGATGTTTCGAGACAAAAACTCCCTGCAGATGTGTGTGCCCAAAAAAGGCGAGTGGAAGCTCGAGCGCCTCGAAAGCCGGCGCGGCCTCTCGCGCGCCGGTTACGTACTCGTCCTCGTCGCGCGGTGACCCGTGCCAGACATGAAAATAATCCAGTTTCACGGGCCCGGCGGGCAACTCTCGCAGGTAGGCAAGCTGATCGTCACTCAATTGCGCAATGGTCCAGCGCGCGGCGATTTGTGCGATCTCGTTGAACCATTCCAGGCTGTCAATGCCGGCTACGACTTTATCGTGGTTGCCGCGTACGATGCACATACAGTGCTCCCCCGCCCAATCGAGCACACGCCCCGGATCGGGATTGTAACCGACCAGGTCTCCGCAGCAGACCACCTGGTCGTACCTGCCTTCGGCGTCCGCCAGTACGGCTTCAAGGGCGGGCCAGTTGGCATGGGGGTCGCTGATAATGAGGAAGCGCACTATGCTACAGTGTCGCGCGTCACGCTGGAAATGATTCCCAGACGGGAATATCACGCGGCGTTTTCTGGATAAGTATCACCCTTCCGGTTACAATGCAAAGCGATGTCGCTGGTTGTAATCGGGTCCGTTGCCTACGATGGCATCGAGACTCCCCACGGAAGACGCGAGCGCACCCTCGGCGGCGCTTGCACCTATATTGCGCTGAGCGCGAGCTATTTTACAAAGTCGTCGATCGTCGCCGTAGTGGGTGAAGATTTTGCACAAGAAGACCGGCAGTTGCTGGTGGGCAGGGGAGTCGATCTGGACGGCCTTGAGCAGGTGCCGGGGAAGACGTTTTTCTGGTCGGGCAAATATTCCGACGACATGAACGATCGCACAACGCTCCGAACTGACCTGAACGTCTTCGCGAATTTCAAGCCGAAGCTTCCGGGTGAATATGTACGGCAGCCCTATCTGTTCCTTGGCAATATCCAACCCAGCCTCCAGCGCGATGTGCAGCAGCAGATGCCGGCCCTTCGCTTCGTTGGCGGCGACACCATGAATTATTGGATCAACGACTATCGCGGTGAGTTGCTCGACGCCATTCGCAATTGGGATTTCCTGCTGATCAACGACAGCGAAGCACGCATGCTGTCGGGCGAGCATAATCTCCGTCGGGCCGCGCAGAAAATTCTGGACATGGGTCCGAATACGCTGGTCATCAAACGCGGGGAGTATGGCGCAATGCTTATGCGGCGCGATTCGCTCTTCATGGTGCCCGGTTATCTGCTCGAAGATGTTTTCGATCCAACCGGTGCAGGCGACTGCTTCGCAGGCGGGTTTGTCGGCTATCTTGCGGAGCGCGGCTTCGACTTGCGCAATGGCGGCTTTGATTTACACGAGCTGCACCGCGCGGTTATCTACGGATCTGTCATGGGCAGCTTCTGCTGCGAGCAGTTCGGTGTGGAGCGCTTCAAGACGCTTACACGGAAAGAAATCGACGCGCGCTTTGACGAGTTCCGGCGTTTCACCGCGTTCTAGTCTGCGCGTTGCCGCAATTGTCGTCTGCGCGCTTGCGCTGCTGGTCACCGCGGCGGCCTGGCTGTGCTTCAAGAACGGATGGATCCTCTACTACGGCGATGCCGAATCGCATCTGAACATCAGCCGCGGTTTGATCGATTCACGAACACCGGGATACGTGCAGCTCGGCACAGTCTGGCTGCCTGTGCTGCATCTGATCTGCCTCCCGTTTGTGAGCAGCGATGAATTATGGTGGAACGGCCTGGCAGGAACTCTGCCGGTTGCCGTTTGCTTCATTATCACCGGAACCTGCTTTTATCTGGCCGCTCGCGAAACGTATCAGAGCGTCGCCGCCGGGCTCGTCGTCGTCGCCTGTTTCGCGCTCAATCCGAATGTGCTTTACCTGGCAGCGATTCCAATGACGGAACTCGTCTTTCTCGCCGGTGTCGCGGTCGTACTGCTTGCTGTTCTTCGCTATCGAAGCGCGCAGCGCACGCGATGGATGGCAGTCGCCATTGTGGCATCGTGGATATTAAGCCTGACCCGATACGACGGCTGGTTCCTCATTCCGTTCATTGGTGTCTGGCTTGCCGCGAGCGCGCGCCGGGCAAAATGGCTTGTGCTGATTGCCTTTGGCATAGCCGCTTCGCTGGCACCCGCCTGGTGGATCGCGCACAACTGGCTCGAAACGGGCAATGCACTTGATTTCTATAACGGTCCATATTCGCCCCGCGCCATTCAGGGTGGCAAACCATATCCGGGTTACCGCGATTGGCTCCAGGCCGCACACTACTACTTCACTGCCTGCAAACTATGCACAGGCCCGGCCCTCATCGCGCTCGGCATCCTCGGAGTTTTTTTAGCCTGGCGCCGCGCTCTCTGGCAGCCGCTGCTGTTTTTGCTGCTAACCCCGCTCTTTTATGTCTGGAGCATACATTCTTCCGGGGGCACGCCCATCTTTGTGCCGTCGCTCTGGCCTTTCAGCTACTACAACACGCGTTATGGCATCGCGGCACTTCCTTTGTGCGCGTTTGCTGCCGGTGCTATTGGCGCCCGCGCTCGCCGGTTTGCACTCGCCGTTCCGGTCATCGCGATCTTGCCCTGGATCATCCATCCTGCGAAAGAAAACTGGATCTGCTGGAAGGAATCCCAGGTGAATTCCGTGGATCGGCGCGCCTGGACACAAGACGCCGCGCAGTTTATGCATACGATTTACGTCCCGCGGCAGGCAATCCTCGCCTCTGCTGGTGATGTAACCGGCGTGTTCCGCAAAGCACACATCCCGCTGCGTGAGACGATCAACATTGGCAACGGCCCGCTCTGGTTTGCAGCAACACGGCGGCCCGACCTGTATCATCCGGGAACCTGGCTCGTTCGCCAGCGCGGCGATTTGCTCGACCGGTTGCTCGCGCGCGCGCAGGCCCCATATAGACCCGTGCTTTCGATCTCGACCCGTAAGTACAGCCCGGACCTTTTGATAGATAAACGAAGCCTTAGATGACCGAAATAGCATTCAGCAAACTGCATGGCGCGGAAAACGATTTTCTGCTGACCTGGGTCGAGGATGCCGCCGGCATTACAGACCTGCCCGAAGCCGCTCGCCGCATCTGCGCACGCAATACCGGTATTGGCGGCGACGGCTGGATGCTCGTCGAGCGGACGCCGAGCGGTCTCCGTACCCGGCTCTTCAACTCCGACGGCAGCGAAGCCGAAATTTCAGGCAACGGAACGCGCTGTGCCGCCGCATTTGCACTGCTTAAAGGGGCAGCGTCCGGCCCGGACGTAACGATCGTCACTGGCGCCGGCGCCAAGCGACTCCACTTGCTCGAACAGCACGGCCGCAAATTCCTCTTCGAGATGGATATGGGCGAGCCGCATATAGAGGAACTTCACACCAGTCTGACATTGAACGCTCAAGCCTTCGATGCGACGATTCTGAACGTCGGCAACCCGCAGTGCGCGATCTTCGTCGCTGAGTTCCCCGCGAACTGGCGCGAACTCGGCCGCGAAGCGGAGCGGCATCCACGCTTTCCGCGGGGCTCTAATGTCTCGTTTGTTCACGTGCTCGATCGCCATACGCTCGACGTGCGGTTTTTTGAACGCGGCGCGGGCGAAACGCGCAGTTCAGGTACTGGTACCACGGGTGCCGCCGCCGCTGCTATTCTCAGGGATGTGTGCGAAAGTCCCGTCGAAATCAGAACGCCCGCCGGCGTGCTCCGGCTCCGGTGGGAGGGCAGCATTTTTTTGATCGGACCGGTCCAACTAGTTGGTGAAGGGAGATTCTTCCTTGAGCTCTGAACTACTTGAGCAAAAGATTGAATAATCGCAGGCTGCGGCGAAACTGCGGGAACGTATCGCCAACAAAACCGCACGCGTCGGCGTGCTGGGCCTGGGCTATGTCGGCTTGCCGTTAGCGGTGGAGTTTGCAAAGGCCGGGTTCAACGTGGTCGGCATTGATGTCCAGCAGACCAAGGTGGATCAGTTCAACAGCGGCCGCTCGTACATCAAAGATGTAAAGGACGACCTATTCACCCCGCTCGTCAAAAGCGGGAAACTACAGGCCACCAGCGATCTTTCTGCGATTCGTGACTTGGATACGATCGATATCTGTGTTCCGACACCTTTGCGCAAGACGAAGGATCCGGATATGAGCTTCGTCGTTGCTGCTAGCGACGCTATTGCCGAGCATCTTCACCCGGGGCTTCTCGTCATGCTTGAATCGACCACCTATCCCGGCACAACTGACGAGCTCGTTTTGCCGAAATTAGCCGCCAGCGGACTGCAAGTCGGCGAAGACTTTTTTCTCTGCTTTTCACCCGAACGTGTGGATCCCGGAAATCCGAAATTTCAGACGGCGAATATCCCGAAAGTTGTGGGCGGCATCACTCCGACCTGTACGGAAATGGGTGCGCTCTTCTATAAGCAGGCCCTTGAAACCGTTGTGCCGGTCAGCTCAACGCGCGTGGCAGAAATGGTCAAGCTGCTCGAAAACACCTTTCGCATGATCAATATCGGCCTGGTGAACGAGCTGGCATTGATGTGCGACCGCATGAACATCGACGTCTGGGAAGTGATCGACGCTGCCGCAACCAAGCCGTTCGGTTTTATGCCGTTTTATCCGGGCCCGGGTCTCGGCGGCCATTGCATTCCGATCGACCCCTTTTATCTCTCCTGGAAAAGTAAAGAAGCAGGAATTGAAGCGCGCTTCATTGAGCTTGCCGGCTATATCAACGGCCGCATGCCGGAGTTTGTCGTCGAAAAGGTGCAGCATGCTTTGAACGATGCCACCAAGCCCGTACGCGGCTCGCATGTGCATGTCCTCGGTGCCGCCTATAAGAAAGATATCGACGATGTGCGCGAATCCCCGGCGCTAGATATCATTGTGCTCTTGCAGCGAATGGGCGCGAGGGTGACGTTCTCGGATCCGCATGTGCGTCATATTTCAATCAACAACAGCACACTGGAAGCACAGGAAATGCTGCCCGCCGTGGAAGCGGCCGACTGTGTGGTGGTTGTGACGGATCACAAAGGCGTCGATTATAAGGCGATCGTGGACCGCGCCAAGCTCATCGTTGATACACGCAATGCGCTGAAGGGCGTCCGTTCAGAAAAGATCGTCAGGCTCTAGTTTCTACTCATTGCGCAGTGTAAGGACGGGATCGGTCCTGGCGGCCAGCCGCGCAGGCCGCCAAATCGCGGCCGCGCCTGTAAGAACCAGCAGCGAAACAACACTGATCATCACAAGCGGATCCGACACCCTATCCCCATAGAGCACACTTCTTAGCGCCCGGTCCAGAAGCAGCGCAACCGCCACGCCCAGCGCCGCTCCCGCTAGTACCGGAACGCCTCCCTGACAGGCGATTAGAAGGAACAGATCGCGCGGCTGCGCTCCAATTGCCATGCGAATTCCGAATTCCGCCTTGCGCTGTGCGAGGAATTGAGCCACCACTCCATGCAGCCCGATCGCCGCAAGCAACACCGCGGCCAAAGCAAACACGCCGAGCAGAACAGCGCGAAATCGCGGAAACTTCAGCGCCAACGCAAGATCGGATTCAAGCGCCTCCGGTTCGGAAACGGGCAATTCAGGATCGATCCCGGACAAAATCGGCAGAAGTTTGTCCCGCATAGCGGAAACGTTCCATTTGGCCAGCACATTAATATTGCGTGCCGGTGGATCCTGCAGCACCGGACGGAAAACAGCAGGCGTTGCCAGCCAGCTCATCTCATGCATCAGTTCTGAATGCTTTTGATTCTCTACGATGCCGGCGATGGTTAACCAGGGCTGTTGCGTCTTAAGACCGGTCAATCGAATCCGCTGCCCGAGCGCATCTTCATTCGGAAAGTACTCATCGGCCAGGGCGCGATTGATGATCGCGACAGGTTCGGAGGCGCTCGTATCATGGTCGTTGAAATCGCGCCCGCTCAGCAGCGGCGTTTTCATGAGTGCGAAGTAACCAGGGCCCACCGCTTCAAAACCCGTGTCGTGTTTCGGATCCGTCGGCGTCCGTCCCGCCACCTCGATCGAGTCGCCTGCGCTCACATATAGCGGCAGATTCGATGAAATCGCAGTGGGTATTCCGGAGAGACCGCGCAAACGTTCCGATACCTGACGGCATAGGCGCGCACGCTCAGCGTCATTGGTGTATCGCCCGCCGCGCAGCGCCGTTGCCGTGAAAACGACATCATGGGAGTCGAATCCAAGCGGCTCCGAACTCATCCGCAGCAGACTTTTCAATACCAGCCCGGCGCCAATCAACAGCACAACCGAAAGCATGACCTCGACTGTGACAATCGCCCGTGCAACATGCGGCCGCGAAATCCCCTTCGCCGGACCGCGCCCCGCCTTCAGCGACACGTTCAAATCGATGCGAGAGGCACGAAATGCCGGAAATAGCCCGAACAGCAGCGTCGCCCCGACCGTAAGGAGCAGGCTAAACGCGACGACCGGCAAATTCAATGTCACATCGGCTCCTACCGGCAGCTCGATCGGATTCAGATGATTGAAACAGCGAATCGCAGCAAGCGCGAAGACAAGCCCGGCGAGGCATCCGAGCGCGGAAAGCGAAATCGATTCCGTCAGAAGTTGACGAATGAGCCCTGCGCGTCCGGCTCCCAACGCTGCACGCACTGCAAGCTCCCGTTCCCGCACCAGCGATCTGCCAAGAAGCAGATTTGCCACGTTGAGGCAAGCGATCAA
>DATBGM010000088.1:0-36952 GCA_036557945.1 Bryobacteraceae bacterium
GGCGCGGCGGGTGTGAATATCGAAACCGGCGTCAATCAACTCGGCTGGATGAGCTGGTATTCGCCGCTGATTACAGACAATAGTGGGAACGTCTTTACCCGCCCTGAATTCAGCGGCATGCTTGCCTTTGCGTATGCAAGCAGCGGTGAACGCATCTGGAGCGAATGCGAAACCGGTGAACTGAACTTCAAAGCCTATCCAGTTGCCGTGCGCAACGGTCAGCTTGCCGTTACGCTGATCAACAAAGATGTAACGCGTAACGCCTTAGTCAGCCTTACTTCCACCAAGCGGCTAAAGCCCATCCGCTGGGATCGTTTGAGCGGCCCTTCGCTCTCGAGTAAAGAAGGAGTGGTGTTGCGCGGCGATAGAGATTTACCGAGTTTGCAGCAGCTAATGGTTCCGGCGGGCAGCGCAGCCATCGTGACTTGCTCGTATGTTTGAAGTTCACTCATCAGCTATTCGTATTCCAGATATCCACCGCCCATTTCCAAAGCCGTTGCTCCTGTTTCCAAAAAACGACATACTTTACCGCGAGTTGCTGCCCGTTCACCAGAGCGAGATCGGCCTTGCCGATTTCAACCACTCCGTCGCCGCACAGATCGGCTTCTACTGTAGTCAGTTGTGCGCTCTTCACGCCAAGCCCGTTCACTGCCTGGCGCCAGAACACTTTGATCGCTTCCCGTCCGCTGACCATCTCCGCGCCGGGCGGTAAAACGCGCGCATCGGACGTATAGACGTGATCCAGTGCGTCGAATTGCTGCTGCTGGATTACCTGTGTATTAAATAACTCGTTTGTCTTCCGCATTGCCGCAAGCACGTCTTCTGAAACCGTCACATGGCCTCCTCGGTCAGCCAGTATATACGCCTGCCCAAACGGCTGATGCGCAGTCGCCGGAACTATTCGAAATTAGAAGCATGGCGTTACCCGCACCGGGGCGCATAGCGGAAGCGCTACGCCGCTCCACCGTACAAATTCGAACCGGCCGCGGACCGCGTCAGGGCGGCGGCTCGGGCGCAGTCATCGGCCCGGATCAGATTCTCACCAATGCGCACGTCATACAAGGCAGAACGGTGGAAATAGCATCGTGGGAGGGCAAGCTCATCCCCGCCTCGATTGTGAAAATGGATTCGGCAAGAGATCTTGCGCTCCTCGAAGCGCCAAGGCTTGCGGGCGTGCCACTCACACTAGGCGATTCGGATCTGCTACAGCCGGGAACTCCCGTTGTCGCAGCCGGCAACCCGCTCGGCTTCGTCGGAGCGATCTCGACGGGAACGGTTCACCGTATTGGCGCAATCCCGCTTGCCGCCGGCTACTTTCGCGCATCGGATTGGATCTGCGCCGATATCCGGCTCGCGCCGGGCAATTCCGGTGGTCCATTGGCCGATTTTGCCGGCTGCCTCGTCGGGTTGAATACCATGGTCGCTGCCGGTGGGCTGGCCTTCGCTATTTCTAGTCGGATGCTGCAGCGTTTTCTGAGCCGTTTAAAAACAGGCGCGTACCTCGGCGTGACAGTGCGTCCGGTTCAACTGCGCGAACAACGGCCGGCATTGCTGCTCTTAGAGCTGGCTCCAAACGGCGCGGCCGAGCAAGCATCTCTGCTGCCTGGCGATCTCCTCGTCGAAGGGAACGGTAAGCCCCTGGAAGAACCGGAAGACTTGCTCACCGCCATCGATGAAGCGCATAACAACCTGCTCGACCTCACCTTTTACCGCGGCCGCCAGGATCAGCTTCGCCGCGTTACCGCCAGGCTCAAACATCTCCCGCAAACCGATGCTGCGTGATCTCAGAATTTGTAATTTAACTCGACGAATCCGAGATTTCCGTTCGCATTCTTGTAAATGGCCTGGATAACATCGCCGCCTTGCGCATAACCGTAATAAAACCCGATCGACGCAGCTTTATTAAACGCGTAATCGAGACTGACGTCGTACAAATTCGCCAGTTTCGACTTACCATTGCTAGGCCGGCCCTGATAACCGAAGGTCCAGGGCTGATACGCGCCGCTGCCGCTATACCAGAGGTCGTTCTTACTCGCGAGGGAGATGTAATGGCCGTCGGTGCGAATCGTGACGGACCTGCTCGGCCGCAGAATCAATTCGCCGAATGCATCGCGATTGTTCAACTGGCTGAAAAACGGAAAACGAGAGTAGGCGCGAGCCGAATAGAGCAATGGCAGAAAGGTACCGTGCGTGCCGTCCTGGCTGTTTCCGTCGCCGCTTGCATAAAAATAGCCGCCGCGAATCCACGGCCGGACCGTTTTCCAGAATTTCGGTTGAATACCCGTTTCTAGTGCTGCTGCTGCTGCATGCTGCGACAGGCCGCCCCAGCTTCCACTCTGCAAGGCGCCCCAGGCAAGCAAATCGAACGTGCCTGCGCGCGATTCGATGGCCTGAATGTAATGCCCGCCATAAGTGCCGAGATGTATCGCGTTGAAACGATCCAGGGTGCGAGCACTAGCCGGCCGGTTGTCCGTCTTCAAAATCTGGCGAGGGTCGTTATAGTAGATGCCGAACAGCCGCCATTCGGCAGAGTTATGCGAAGAGTACGCAACTTCCCGGGTAGCGGCAACGTAAGCGAATGGTGTCGTCACCCATCCCCAGCCGTCTACCTGAAACAAGCCGCGCGTGGGTATTGCGCCGACCCCGGTAAATGTCCAGTCTCCTTTTGTATAGGTTGCATGGACGCCGTCAAAGCTACGCTCCACGATCGCATAGGGAGAAATACCGAGCAGTCGCTGGCTGATGCGAGTGTTTTTCAAGGCAGTAAGCGTACCGGATTTGGGTTTACCTTCCGCGCCGTCGCCGAACTCGAAGCGCCCGAGCTGCACGTTTCCATGCTCGCCTTTGAATCGAATGTAGGCCTGTTTCGGAAAAACGAATGCCGTAAAGCGCTGGTTGTCGTTATTGACGTAATACGTTCCTCCCAGGCCAAGCTGCCCTTGCGGCGGAGGAACGGCCGCGCCATCCGGCAGCCCCAGCAGCGCAGGAATAGCGAAATCGACGTTCCATTCAAAGGCTTTCGAATTTTGACTGAATGCGAATTGCGTGAGCGTGCCCGAAAAGGCGTAATTATTTTGACCTGTCCCGGCGAACCAGTCCCAGAATTCGACACGTTCGCGGATGCTTCCGCTAAATGTAACCGAGCCGATTTTTAGAGGCGCAGGCTGTGTCGCATCGCCGGTCTGCGCGATAAGTGCAATGACAGACAAATGCAGCGCGAGTAATCCCCGGAAGCAAAATTTCATCGACCGTAGCGCAATCGTAGCATCGTGGTGGCACCCATGGCCAATAAACATTTCTTTGGATCCTTATAGAAGCGCGAGACTTATACGGCCTCGCAGCAGTATAGAGTTTGCTTCGCGGGTCGTCATCGGATCCGAGTTTGACCAGGCACTCAGCCTAACGGTCGATTGACACCGGATGAAGAACGGTGATTACATCGCTAAGTACCACACGTCTTTCCGAGGAGAGTAGAACATGGCCGCCGCGAACACGCATGCAATGCATGCTTTTCATCGACCCGGAATGAGTTTCTACGAAAAATTGAACTCCGTATGGCATGAGCGGGCGCTGCAGGTGTTTATGGCGATCGTTCTGGCGCATTGGGGCGAGCATCTGGTGCAGGCTTACCAGGTCTATGTGCTGCACTGGCCGCGTCCGAAAGCCGGCGGCATTCTGGGCCTCTGGTATCCGTGGCTGATCTCATCCGAATGGCTGCATTACGGCTACGCCATTGTGATGCTGGTTGGAATCTGGGTGCTACGCAGCGGCTTTACAGGATTAAGCCGCAAATGGTGGACCGTCGCACTGGTCATTCAGTTCTGGCACCATATCGAGCATCTGCTTCTGCTGACGCAGGCCATCACGCATCACAACTTTTGGAATAAGCCGGTCCCGTTCAGCGTGCTGCAGCTTGTCATTCCACGCGTCGAATTGCATCTGTTTTACAACGCAATCGTATTCGTCCCGATGATGATTGCGATGTACTATCACATGTTTCCGCCGCAAGCGGAAACCGGCCAGGCAAAATGCAGTTGCGCCTGGAATACGAGGCCGCAGCACGCAGCAGCTTGAAAGCCGGCGCATACCGTTGCGCGCAGAACCGCTCGATGTTTTAAAGTGGCCCGTGCTCGGCCCGCTTCTGCACTGGCGGCACGCGCGCATGTTGTTCCAGGTTCCGGCGTTGTTGCTCAGTGCGGTCATGATTTTCGACGGGCTGACAGGTCCGGCGTTCGCGCCGAAAAATCTCGTGACGACACTCGGCTGGGTGCACCTGCGCGGTCTGCTCGTCCTCGTGCTGCTGTGCGCAGGAAATTTCTTCTGCTTTTCGTGCCCGCTCGTCCTGGTCCGTGACTTCGTCCGTAAATTCTGGACACCACGCCTTAACTGGCCGCGCAAGCTGCGCACGAAATGGATTTCGATCGCGCTGTTTGCGGGCATCCTCTTTATCTATGAAGCGTTCAGCTTGTGGTCCAGCCCGTGGCTCACGGCATGGCTTGTTTTGCTCTACTTTGTGGCAATTCTCATCGTTGACACGCTCTTCAAACATGCCACTTTCTGCAAATTCATCTGTCCCATCGGACAGTTTAATTTCGTCGGTTCCACTCTCTCGCCACTCGAAGTGCAGGTCCGCGATCACGGTGTGTGCAACGGCTGCTCCACCCGGGACTGTATCCGCGGAACGCAATCCTCAACCCCGTCGCTGGTAACTATCCAAAGAGGGTGCGAACTGGCGCTCTTTCAGCCGCGTAAGTTGGGCAATCTGGACTGCACATTTTGTCTCGATTGTGTGCACGCCTGTCCGCATGACAACGTCGGGATCCGAGCCCGTGTGCCCGGCGAAGAGTGGCTGGCGGATTCGTTACGCTCCGGCCTGGGGCGCATCACGAAACGGCGCGATCTATCCGCCCTGGTGGTTTTATTCACGTTCGGAGCCCTCATGAATGCGTTCGGCATGGTGAGCCCGATTTACCGGCTCGAAACATGGCTGAGCGGGTTACTCGGCCTCCGTAATCACACGGCCATTTTTGCGATCGTGTTCGCAATCGTTGTTCTGCTGGAACCGGTCGCATTGCTTGGCGCCGCGGCGTGGCTCACGCTCCGCTGGGCCGGACTGCGTGGCGCTTTGCTGCAAATCGCAACCCGCTATAGCTATGCGCTCGCGCCGTTCGGTTTCGGCCTTTGGCTCGCCCACTATGGGTTTCACTTTTTCACCGGACTTTATACGATCGTTCCGCTCACCCAGAACGCAGTCCGAACATTCCTTGGCTTTGCCATGTTAGGTGAGCCTCGTTGGACCTTGGTCGGATTGCCCGCTCGTATGGTGCAGCCCGTTCAATTCGGATTTCTTATTCTTGGACTTTTCGGATCGCTGTTTCTGGTGCATCAATTCGCCGAAGAAGATGCGCGAGACAAGTGGCCGCGGGCCTTCGCTCCCTGGGCGGCGGTAAGCTTGATTTTGTTTTTGGCCGGCGCATGGTTAATCGTGCAGCCGATGGATATGCGTGGAACGTTCCTGGAATAGCCGCTGGCTTTCTCTTCTGCTTCTCCTTGCGTCATCCGCATGGGCGCATAACGGGCCGCCGTTTCCGATCATTTCCGACTACCGGATGGGTCCGTGCATCATCTCGTTGTGGACGCACCCGGATGTCGGCATCGGAACATTCTTCGTTCTCGTCGGCGCGGCGCCCGGGCAGCAGATTCCGAAAGATCTGAAGTTCGACATCGGCGTTCTTCCCGTGAGCGGGCGTTTGAAAGAGCGGCGGTATGGAACCGAGCGCGGTTACCAGAACGGACAGCTTCGCTACGATGCCTCCATTCCCTTCGATAAACAGGAAATGTGGCGTATCAACCTTTACCTGCGCAGCGCAACCGAAACACAGAAAACCACCGCAACCGTCGAAGTGACACCTCCGGGCCTCGGCGCCTGGGATCTGTTGTTCTTCTCGTGGCCATTCTTCGGATTCGGCTTCATTTGGTTTTTGGCTATGAAACGCAGACGAGCGCGCCGGCTGGCAAACGCACCGTCCGGCGGCAGCCCGGTCTCGTAGAATCGAGTGTCCGAATATGAAACGCCCGTGGCAAAATCGGGCAATCGTAGGGTGCCCGGCAGCCGGTTTCCTTTGAAAATAGATGGTTTATGAGTGGCTCCTGGGATGCACCAGAGTCGTGGATATGCGCGCCCCGGCCTTCTTTGAAAGCGTCTGGCAGGATTTTGTATACGCTGCCCGCACGTTCCGGCTCAACACAGGATTCTTCGCTGTTGCCGTACTCTCGCTCGCCCTTGGCATCGGTGCTAATACTGCGATCTTCCAATTGCTCAATGCTGTGCGTCTGCGTACCTTGCCCGTTCCACAGGCCGGGCAGCTTGTCCAATTGCGGATTGCGGATAACGACCACTGCTGCTCGGGGAATTTTTCCAACCGCAACTCGAATTTCACCTTTGCGCAATGGGAGCAGATCCGCGACCACCAGCAAGCCTTTTCCGGCATTTTTGCTTTCGGCGATACTCGCTTCAACCTGGCGCAGGCGGGCGAACTGCGCTACGCCGAAGGCCTCTGGGTCAGCGGCGATTTCTTTAAGACGCTCCGCGTACAGCCGCTGCTCGGACGCGTTCTGACCGCAGCGGACGACCACGCCGGATGCGGAACCGATGGCGCGGTGATCAGCTACGCCTTCTGGCAGAAACATTTCGGCGGCGATCCAGGCGTGCTCTCGAAACACGTCCTGCTCGACGGCCATCGCTTCGAAGTCATCGGCGTAACACCGGCAAGTTTTTACGGCGTCGAAGTCGGTAAGAGTTTCGATGTCATCGTTCCCGCTTGCGCTGAGCCCCTGGTCAACGCCGAAAACAGCCATTTAGGCAAAAGGCATCACTGGTGGCTCGCCATCATCGGCCGCTTGAAACCAGGCTGGACACTCGCTCGGGCGGCTGCGCAGGTGCAGGCGATTTCGCCGGCCGTGTTCAGCAATAGCATCCCTCCGATTTACCGTCCCGAACAAGTGAAGTGGTACACCCGATACAAGCTGAAAGCGCAGCCGGGCGGCGGAGGTGTATCTTCGCTTCGTGAAAGCTATCAACAGCCGCTCGCGTTGCTGCTTGGTATCGCTGGCCTGGTACTGTTGATCGCTTGTTCCAATCTCGCGAACCTGATGCTTGCGCGCGCCAGTGCACGCGAGCGCGAAATGGCCGTCCGGCTTGCCATCGGTGCGGATCGCGCGCGGCTCATCCGCCAATTGCTCGTGGAAAGCCTGACTCTGACGCTCAGCGGCGCCATTGCCGGCGCATTTCTGGCGCAGTTTCTCAGCTCCTATCTCGTCACGTTTCTCAGCACCAGCGAAAATCCTCTTTTTGTCGAGTTGGGCCTTGACTGGCGCGTTCTGGGCTTTACCGCCGCACTTGCCATTCTCACCAGTATTCTCTTCGGACTCACACCCGCGCTGCGTGCGACACGCACCGATCCTGCTTCGGCCATGAAGAGTTCCAGCCGCAGCGCTACCGCTGACCGGCAGCGTTTCGGCATGCGCCGCGCACTAGTCATCAGCCAGGTCGCGCTGTCGCTCGTGCTGCTCGTCGGCGCGCTGCTGTTTGTGCGCAGCCTGCGAAATCTCTTGCTGCTCGATGCCGGCTTCCAACGCGACGGGCTCGTCATTGTCGGAGTCGACGCCACACGGCTCAAATTCCCGCCGGAGCGCCGCGCCGTGCTTTACCGCGAGCTGCTGGAAAATCTGCGCCGTACAGCGGGCGTGCGCGATGCGGCCACGGCTAACATCGTGCAAATCAGCGGCAACGGCTGGAATGATTCCATCGAATTTCCCGGCCGCCGCGCCACGCAACGCCAGGTCCCCTGGTTCGACCGTGTTAGCTCCGGTTACTTCCGAACGATGGGCACTCCCTTGATCGCCGGCCGCGACTTCGATACGCGCGACACGGCCTCCTCGCCCGAAGTCGCAATCGTAAACGAAGAGTTCGCCCGGCGCTTTCTTAAAAACATGAATCCGTTAGGGCAGGAATTCCGCACGATGCCCGGACCCGGCGAGCCGCTGCATGTCTATCAAATTGTCGGCTTAGTGAAGAATTCGAAATACCAGAACCTGCGAAAGGATTTCGAGCCGGTAGTTTATCTGTCCGCCTCTCAGGACAAAACGCCCGATGTCGGACTGAATTTCATCGTGCGCTCCGGCATGCCCCTTGCGACTCTTATGCCGGCGCTCGAACGCACCGTTCTCGGACAGAACGGCGGTCTCGCCTTCGAATTTCAGGTATTCAATAGCCAGGTGGAAAATTCGCTGCTTCGTGAGCGGCTGATGGCAAGGCTCTCCGGATTTTTCGGCTTTCTGGCCGCCATTCTGGCGACTGTCGGTTTGTACGGCGTCATTTCGTACATGGTTGCGCGGCGGCGCAGCGAAATCGGCATCCGCATCGCCCTCGGAGCAGATCGCTCCGGCATCGTGCGTCTCGTGCTCAAAGAAGCACTGCTGCTGCTTGTTGCCGGACTCCTGGTCGGATGCGCCCTGGCCATAGCATCGGCCCGTACTGCCAGTTCCTTCCTCTATGGCCTGCATCCAAACGACCCGCTCACCATAATCATGGCCGTTGGCGGGCTCATCGCGATTTCGCTGCTCGCAAGCGCGCTGCCGGCCTGGCGCGCGGCACGTGTCGAGCCCATGTCTGCTCTGCGCGAAGAGTGACAGTAGTTACTTCGTTCCCGTTTTCGCGGCCGGCGCCGTGCACGGCGTAAGCTTCATCCACTGCAGCGGATTTATTGGCACGCCGCTGGCATATAGCGTCCAATGCAAGTGCGGCGCGGTGGAGCGTCCGCTCGATCCGACATAACCGATGACGGCGCCTCTTTCAACGTGGTCCCCTTCCTTTGCCGCAAAGTTAGAAAGATGAAGATAGATCGATTCGAGTCCCTGGCCATGATCGATTGCGACCGTCCCGCCGCGCAGCTCAAACGGCTCCACAATCTTCACCACTCCGCTCGCGACCGCGTGCACCGGGCTGCCGAATGCGCCCCGCTGATCCAGCCCGGCATGGTAATCGCCCGTGGGCTTGCCGTTGTGCAGACGCATGACGCCGAACGGCGAAGTGATGCAGCCCGGTATCGGCGCTTCGAGCGGCTCCTGCCAGAAGCGCTCCGCCGACACCGTCCTTAAGAACGCCGCAACGGTTTGTCTCTCCTCGGGAGTCGAGTGTAGTGCCGAAAGCCTCTTGCTTAAGATGATGTTTTGCCGTTTGAAATGCGCGCTGGCGATCCGAAGCTGCTCGTGATGTATCGCGTTATCGCCGTCCAGCCATTCCAGATCATAGACGCCGGGCTTGGTGAGCGTTCCTACGGGCATCAGCCCGAGCAATCGCCCATCGCTCTGCGGAAAAAGACGAACCGTTCGGCCATTAAGCCGCGTGTTTGCTGCCGGAGCGCCTCCGTACACCTTTAACACCTGGCCCTGTACTGGCGTTGCAGGCTCAAACGAGAAGCTCTGCGCAAAAGCGCTTGCGGCCGCCAGGCCGATCCACCATCGCATTCGTTCAAGCATATCCATGCCCGAATGAAAACTTGTGTCCGAGTGAAAGCTTATGTAGAAAAACTGGGTCCTATTTTCGGAGCGTAAGTCAGAAAGAGGTATTCAAATATGAAATTTCTCATAGCGAGTCTGATGCTGGCAACGTTCGGTACGAGTGCGCTCTCAGCCGCCGGCGATGAAAGCTCCCAACGGCTCAAAGCCGCCGGCGAGGTGCTTACCGAGATTATGGGCACGCCCGACAAAGCCATCCCGAAGAATCTGTTTCAAAAAGCCTACTGCGTCGTGGTGATTCCGGGTATGAAGAAGGCTGGATTCATCTTTTCCGGTAAATATGGGCGCGGATTCGCCTCCTGCCGCAAGGAATCTGGCGGATGGAGCGGCCCGGCTGCGCTGCGCATTGAAGGCGGTGGCTTCGGTTTGCAGATTGGCGGCTCCGAAACCGATTTGGTGATGCTCGTCATGAGTAAAAAAGGCATGGACGGCATCTTGGCGAGCAAATTCACGCTGGGCGGCGAAGTTTCGGCAGCAGCCGGTCCCGTTGGCCGCGATACCACCGCGCAGACCGATGCAACCATGCGCGCCGATATTCTGTCGTGGTCCCGTTCCCGCGGCATCTTCGGCGGAATTTCGCTTCAGGGCGGAACATTGCGCGGCGATGAGGACGCCGACAAAGCCATCTACGGCCAGAAGGTCACGAGCAAGGAAGTTCTGACCGGACGCTTTCCGGCGCCCGCCGGTGCCGACGTATTCACCGGCAAACTCACCCAATACGGAGGCGAGACCCGAACCGCATAGCCTCTCTATTTCGTAAGCACCTGCTCAAAGAACGCCAGCGCCCGTGGGTCCTTGGATTGGCCGAGCCAGAAAAAGGCCTGCTTGCGCACCTCCCGGTTGCGCTGCGTGCGTGCGATTTCGATCAGCTTCGGTACGCCCTCGTCTTTCGGCAGTTGCGACATCGCGAACACCGCTTTCTTTTTCACCTCCGTATCCGGATCGTTTTCGATTGCGTTCTGGATGGTGGCTGCAGCCTTCGCGCCCGCCTTCTGCGCAAGCCAGAAGATCGCCTGGCCGCGCACGTGCGCGGATGAATCGTGTTCAGCGGTCTGAATCAGATAACTCATTGCCTCCGGCTGCTTGCTGATCGAGAGTGCGAAAACGGCTTTGTCGCGCACCTGCTCGCTCGGATCTTGTGCCAGGATGTTCTTTAAAATCCCAACACCCCGCGCGCCGCGGCTTGCGCCTAACCAGAACGTTGCTTTCTCGCGCGAACGAACCGGCTGGTCCGGCCGCGTGAGCCGTTCGAGGACATCATCTGCAGCCGGAGTCGTATGTTGCGCGATCGCAAAAATCGCCTGGTCCTGCAGATGATCCGTTCCGCTCTTCGTGAGCTTTTCCAGAAATACCAGGCTGCTCTCGGCAGGTACTCCCGTCAGCCATACGAAACGGCGTCCGCCCGCATCCAGCGGACAACTCAGGGAATACAGGCGGACTTTTTCAACCTGGTTGTTCGCAACCCGGAAGAGCAGCGCCGCATTCTGCGATCCTTCGAGCTGGACCGGCGTTATCGGACCGCTGCGCTGGCCATGCTGGTCGTCTTCGAGCGCGCAGCTCCGGTAATTGTCGTTGTATTCGCGTTGCGGTGTTGCAATCTCATATCCGAACCAGGCAGGATCTGCGCTGCGTACCGCGGAATCGAGCGAACCCGAAAAAGCACGCGTCTCGAATTTCGCGTTCGATACGCTCGGCTGTTGCGCGACCAATACAGAAGCGGCCGCGAGATATAGAACCAGTTTCATTTGAGCAGCTCCATCATGTACTTCTCCACATCCGGCGAATGTACAAGCGCCATCTTCGAAACGATTTCCTTCTTCATCCCCGGATCCTTCTCGCGCCGGGCCAGATCGACCAGCGCTTTGCCGTTCTGCTGCAGGAACAACGCATTCAGAACTGCCTTCCGTACATGCTGGTCTTTATCGTTTTCAAAAATGCCCACCAGCTCGTCGCCTTTTCCGTTCCCGCCCATGAGCCCCAGCGACTGGATCGCCGCCGTGCGCAGTTCCGGATTATTGTCGCTGCGCGCGATTTCGATTAACCGCGACGAATCGCCGCTCAGAAACATGGATTTCAAAATCGCTTTTTTGTCCTCTATCGAAGAGCTCGACCGGTAAAGCTGCCACAACTGCTCCGCGCCTCCGGTCATTGCGAGCTGGCGAATGGCATCGGCGCGCAGTTCCGGATTACTCTCCGACTTCGCGGCATTCAGCAGAAAATCACGCGATCCCGTTTGCATGAAGCTCTGCAGAATCGCGCGCTTCACACGCACATCCGGATTGGAAGTGTAAATCGAAGCCAGCGCTTTGCGCGACTCGTCGCTGCCCGTCATGCCCATCAGCCGGATGGCTTTGATCTGCAGGTCGGGATTGGACCGGCCGCTCGCGATACTCGTCAAAAGTTTGCTGGCTTCTGGCGAACTGTTCTGCGTCAGGACGAAGAGCGCCTGCTCCTTCACCTTCTCGGAATTGTTGCTCGTCAACACCTTTTCGACTACCGGAAACGCCGCCGCGGGATTCGACTGCATAAGCGAATTCACAGCCAGCAGCTTCAAATCGTCATCCGTTTCCGCGCCCGGACTGACCGGCGCGCCCGCCTGCGCCCTTACTTCGACTTCGAGTGCGCGCGCATCTTTCAACCAGCGGCTCCGGGCGTACTCGCTGCGTAACTGCGCGATTGTCAGCAGCGCGGCCTGGCTGTTTCCGGCTCGATTCTGCGCATAAGCCTTCCAATACAGCGCGCCATCCGCATTCGACCCCGCATTCTTCGCAGATGACGAAAACGCCGCCACCGCCTGGTCCCACTGGCGCGCATCAAGCGCACGTAACCCCTGCCGGTAATCCGCGTCATCCCGCGCCGTCTCGCGCGATTGAAAGCTGAAGGCCGGTACCGCAGACCAGTTCTGCCCGTAAGCCGCCGCAGCCAAAGCCGCAAACAAAAATCCAGTACAAATTCTCATAACTTCTGTCCTTTTTCGCGCGCATTACTGCTTGTAATCCGCACCTTCCACAACAACCGTTCGCTCTCCACTCGTTCCTGCAGCATCTTCATGTCATCCCCCGCTGAATCCGGCGGCGCATTCGCCACCGACAGCAGCACACGTTCCAGATCGTCGAGCACTGCTGCCTTCGAGCGGTCCCCCAACTGGATCGCCGATTGACGTAACAATCGATTTTGGTCAAGCAGATCGCGCGCCTGCTCGCGCTCCGTCGACAGATCGAATGTTGCCGGCGTGGCATGCTGCAGTTGCGTCAGCAGAATTTGCGAACGCTCCAGATGATCGCTCATCGCCATCAAAAGAACCCGCTCGCGCGAATGGTCCTCGGTAATCGAGCGTTTGTGTTCCGTCCAGATCCCGATCACGAACCCGGCTACGAGCATGGCCGCAAAAGCCGGTGCCAGCAGCCAGAGCCGCAGGAAATTACGCTTTCGTTTTTCCAGCGCAGGCGCGAGCCGGGCCCAGACTTCCTGCCCGTACGACTCGCCGCGCTCCGGAACCGGGTAATCCCGCCATGCCTCGAGCGATTCCTTCAATTCCAGAAAACGCCTGCGGCATTCCGCGCATGCGCCCACATGTTCGTTCGGCCCCGCGCCTTTGCTGTAAAACAAATCGACCAATTCTTCTTCGCTCAAGTGGTTCATCGCGCCGCTCCCCAGGCCGGCTCGAGCGCCCGCCTCAATTTCTGTACAGCTCGAAAAACGCTGTGCTTCGCCGCGTTCGCCTGAACGCCCAGCGTGCGGGCAATCTCGTCAATATCGCAGCCTTCGTAATGCCGCAGAACGAAGGCCGTGCGCTCCATCTCGCTGAGCTGTCGCAGCGCCGGCTCCAGCAATCCGACGATTTGCGAGCTTTGTGTCAACCGCTCGGGTCCGGGGCCCGGCGCGGCTACCGTATCCAGCCAGTGCCGCTCGTTTTCCGGTTCGCGCGTGTTCTTTACTTCGCGCCGCGACTTCCGCGAGCGCAGCAGATCAAGCGTGCAGTTCGCGCAAATCCGGTAAAGCCAGGTTCCGAAAGCCGACCGTCCGTCGAACCGCCCCAGCTGTTTATAGGCCCGCAGAAATGTTTCCTGTACCAGGTCTTCCGCGTCATGTTCATTGCCGCACATACGAAATGCCAGACGGAAGACGGAGCGGCTGTGGCGCTCGACGAGCACACGAAACGCAGCCTGATCGCCCTTGCAGGCCGCCTCGGCAGCCGCCTGATCACTCCAATCCATCCGGTTGGCATTTTAGACTGTCCGGAGGTATCGCGGTTAGCTGAAATACGGAGAAAAACTGCCGGAGAATGGAACTTCGGCTTGTCTGGAACCGCGTCAGCTTGCAAAGCGGCGTATTTCCGGTACGCCTAGAATCCGCACTCCCGAAACCTGCTCTCCGGCCGCACTGGCTAACGCCCGAACGAATTGATCCACGCTCACCAGCCCCAGGCGCTGCGCTCCCTCGCGCAGGGCAGGAATGAGTCCGGCGGCAGCATAAAACGGCTTGAGCAAAATAGGCCAGCGGTGCCCCGGACCGAGAATGTACCAGGGCCGCAAGATCGTCGCGGGTAATCCGGAAGCGCCCAGCAGCCTCTCGCATTCCGCGCGCACACCCACATACGCCTTCATAACGGGTGCCGGTTGCGCCACACTGACGTAAATGAAATGGCGAATGCCCGCCTGGGAGGCGACGCGGATTGCCTCCTGGGCGGATTTCAGGTCGATCTCTGTAAACTCGCGCACCTTCGCCGGACTCGGATGTGAGACTCCAACTAGGTGAATAAACGTGTCGTGCCCGGCAACCTGCGCCCGGTACGATTCGCCGCTCAACGCATTCCCGATGCAGATCGTGCAACCGGCGCCGATCTTCTTTTCAGAGCCCGGCCTGGCAAGCGCGGTTACCTGGTGCCCTCTTTCGATCAACAGAGGAATCAACCGGCTTCCAACGTACCCTGTTCCACCTGTGACAAAGATCCGGCGCGGCATCGCGGTCTGAATCTACTTCTCTACTGTGATGGAACCGAGCTGGTACCATCCATCTTCCGTTCTTCCTTCGATTGCCAGCCGCACGGCAGGTTTTTGGGTGCGGGGATTCAACAGCGCCACCCTTAGCTGATAGGTGCCTTGCAGGTCTGGGGGCAGCACAACATTCTCTTCGACAAGACTGTCTCCCGGAAGCCAGTTACGGATATCTGCGGGTACATGTATCGTGCGTTCGCCTGATTCATTGTGCAGAGACAAGGCCAGCTCAAAAAAGTCATAGATAGGAGCAACGCCTGAGTTCACCCACCACATTTTGATCGGTATAGCTGCGCCTCCCCGTGCCGTGCCGGGATATTCGAAGCGCCGCAGTTCGAAGCGGTATCCCATCCTTTTCTGGAATTCATCGAAGATGCCCTTCCATTCCGGAGGAATAGCGCTCGACTTGACGTTCATCGAAGTGATATGCCAGCGCAGAGCTTCACGCAGGATGTAATTCACATCCCATCCCTGTTGTTTCCAACGTCCCGGAACCCCGCACGTTTCCATCGAGACCGGACTCTTCTTCCAAACATCCTGAATACCCGTTCTCACCATCTGTTCGGGATAGAAATCCAGCATATGTGACCACTTCGTCCGCAAATCGCCTACGCAGTCAAAGCGCCAACCTGCCCCACGCGACGTTCCGTAGTGAAGCGCTTCGGGCTCGTCGAAGTTCATCAGCAGGTGCGTGCTTGGAAACGCGGCAAACCAGATATCGATCAGCTTTTTCTGCACATCGAACGCCGGCATGTAGTCGCTCCAGCCTTCGCCCCAATAGCCGACGGAGGAAATGTCGACGGTATCGAGCCTGGGATCTCCGTTGTATCTGGCGCCTGCTGCCGCGACCAGGTCTCCCCAATGCTTCAGATACAACGGGTCGCTGAAATCAGGCTCCCAAATCGCTTCGTTCGCTTTGTTCATCCGCCTGGCTCCCGAGTTCCGGTACCATGCCGGCAAGGGATGTTTCTGGTCGTACGGCATCAACCGGATTGCCAATTTTTGTCCGTGGCTCGCAGCCTGTTCGAGCGCGCTGTCGAGGATGTCCCATCGAATCTTGCCTTTCTCCGGTTCAAGTGTCTGCCAGAACCAGCGGCAGTACGATATGCTGCTTGCCGGAAAATCGACAACTGCCTGTGCTGGTGTTATCGGGCTGGTCGGACCTTCTTCCGACCAGCCGGTACCGGCATTCAACGGGTCCCCGTTGAACCGCTGAAATGTCTGAATACCCATTCCGGGATTTACTAGTATGTCGTCAATTCTTTTTGGATGAATGACGACGTTCGGATTTACGACCTTCGCCACATCCTGAGCCATTGACCCGACAGCCGCGAGAAACAGAACAGCACGGAGAGCGTTCATGACGCCGCGTGACGATTGCACGTCTTCGGATGCATCCCGGTTGTGAGTATCATCTCAGCCATGGCGTTCCAGTCTCCCTCGGAAGGTGAGCTCACTAGTCGCAAAAATTATACTGCGGCGCTCGGCGAAAATTACCGCTCCGCTATTCCGGTCGATAAACTAGCAGATCATGAAACCATCGATCATTCGCATTTGCTGTGTCCTTGTATTCACGGCCGCATGCGGGCTTGCTCAGCAAGTGATTCCTCTCTATTCGGGCGCGGCTCCCGGCGCTGCGGACGCCAATTATCCGGAGAAACAATACTTCTCGAAAGCCTGGAATACGGAAGTCGTCAGTAACGTCACCAAACCAACGCTGACTGTTTACAAGCCGGCCCGCGCTGCGGATAATGGCCTCGCCGCGGTGATCTGTCCGGGAGGCGGTTTCATGGCGCTCTCTATCGACAGCGAAGGAATCGATGTGGCGAAATGGCTCAATGCGAGGGGCGTCACTGCGTTCGTTCTCAAGTACCGGCTGGCGCATACAGGAGACGACGCCACAGAGGAGTTCAAGACGGCGTTTGCAGACAGAGCGAAATTTGAGGAGATGATCTCCAAAGTAGTGCCGCTGTCCATTGCCGACGGGCTCGCCGCTGTGAGCTACGTCCGCCAGCATGCCGCAGAATGGAATGTCGCCCCGGAGCGCGTTGGAATCATCGGATTCTCGGCCGGAGGTATGGTGGCCGCCGCCGTTGGATTTCATTACACGCCCGAGGGCCGGCCTGCCTTCGTTGCGCCGATCTACGCAGCGGCTAAACATTTCAAGAACGATCCGGTACCGGCCGATGCGCCTCCGATGTTCCTCGCCGCGGCAAGCGACGACCAGCTCGGGCTGGCGCCCGACAGCGTCGGCTTATATGACCAGTGGACCACCGCCCATAAGTCCGCTGAGCTTCATATGTACGCCAAAGGCGGCCATGGCTTCGGGATGCGTAAACAGGGCATTCCTTCCGACGAATGGATCGACCGGTTCGGCGAATGGCTCCACGAAGAAGGCTGGCTGAAGCAATAGCTGAAACTGAGAGTCCCGCGGCGTAAGGCGCACGCAACCTCGCCTTCACTCACAACGCAGCGCAGTCATCGGGTCCACTCGCGCGGCGCGCCGCGCGGGCGCCCATCCGGCTGCCAGACCGGCCGCGCCAAGCACCGCAGCCGCCATAACAAAAACACCCGGGTCCGATGGACTGACTTCAAACAGCATCGCCTGCGTAAGATGGGTGAGGCTGAGCGCTCCGGCTGTGCCAAACAGACATCCGGCGAGCAGCATCCCTGCAGCCTCGCGCAATACCAGGCCCGCAATGCTGCTCCTGCTCGCGCCGAGCGCCATACGCACGCCGATCTCATTTGTACGTCGGGAAACGCGAAATGCCATGACTCCAAAGATGCCGACGCAGCCCACGATCAGTGCCAGCAGGCCGAAGAAACCGCCCAGAGCCGCCATGATTCGTTCCGTCACGATGCTTCGGTCGACAATGGCCGGCCACGCCGCGCTTTTGTTCAAACGCAGAGCCGGGTCGCTTTCGTGCACGAGCTTCTCGAGTGCCGGTACCAGCCGCATCGGATCGCCTCCCGTCGCCCGCGCCAAAAAATTGAAGTCAATCGGTTCTTCCTCGCTGCGTTGCGTCCAGGGGATATACATGGTCTTTAAAACTGGCTGCTTCAGGTCCGTGTATTTGGCGTCCGCAGACACGCCCACGATTTCATAAGCTACATTCACCGATGTCACGGTTCGTCCCACGGGCGATGCGCTCCCGAAGAAGTACCGCGCAAAACTTTGATTTACGATGGCAACTTTCTTCGAGCTGCGCGTGTCCCGCGCATCGAATTCGCGGCCTGTCAGCAGCGGCGTTTGAACTGTTGCGAAATATTTCGGCGCGATGGCATTGAAGGCGGCGGTCTGATCTTCGCCTCGACGGAACGTGTAGCCTTCCACCTGCACGTCGCGGTCCCACAAGCTGCCGCTGATCGGCAGCACGTCTACCGCGCTCGCCGATGCCACACCCGGCATTTGGCTCAAACGATCGAGCAGCGACGCGACCGATGTCCGGCAGCGTTCCGGTGGACACGATCCGCTCGCGCGCAGCGTAAAAGTCAGAATCCCGTCCGTGCGGAGCCCGCGATCGATATGGTAAAGCTTCACGAGTGTAGCCGCGAACAGCGCCGCACCTGTCACCAGCACCATCGAAACGGAAAGCTGCGCGACCACCAGTGCTCTGCCAAGCCGTTGCTGAGCGCGGCGCTGCGGCTGATGGACTCCCCAATTCAGGCTGGCGCGCAGAGCATGCAATCCCGGAGCAAGGCCCGCCAGAACACACGCAAGCAGCGCGATCGCGGCGGTGAACGTCAGTACGCGCCAATCTGGCGTTGTCGGGACGTTCAACTCCTCGCCCTTCGCCATGGTTGTGACCAGAATGCTGCTGAACCAATGCGCCAGCAGCAGGCCTGCACTCCCGCCGAGCGTCGCCAGAACGAAGCTCTCCGTCAGAAATTGCCGCACAAGACGCCCGCGTCCGGCGCCGATAGCCAGACGAATCGTGATCTCCCGCTCGCGCGCGGCCGCTCGCGCCAGCAGAAGACCGGACAGATTCGCGCACGCCAGCAATAACACCAGCGCGACCATGCCCATCAGCACGACTAACGCTTCGGAATATTGGTTTCGAAGCGGATCGAAACCGTTCCTGCCGCTGAGGACGGCCGCGCGCTCCTCGAAATAACGCGGCCGATCTTTTTCCGGCAGCGTCGCGGCTACACGCTGCTGAAATGCATGCCAAAGCACCTGTAGTTCCGCGTCCGCCTGCTGCCGCGACACTCCCGGCGCGAGGCGACCCAGCATGTGGAGATTGTTATACGTGGGCTCATTCCGCTCTTCGTCGCTCAACATCGTCGCCAATGGCACGGTAATGTCGGGATCGCCTCCCAGCACCGCGCCGTGATATTCGCGAGGAGTCACGCCGACGATCGTGAAAACGTGGTTCCTGCCCTGGACTGTAAACTTTTTCCCAAGAACCGCCGGATCGCCCCCGAAACGCTGCTGCCAGTAGCGATAGCTGATCACCGCCGCAGCCGCTGAGGAACCTGTTGTGTCATCTGCCGGTTCGAGCAATCTGCCAATAACCGGCTTGACTCCCAGCACGGCATATTGACTGCCGGAAACGCGCGCCGCGCCGACTACGTCCTCTGCGCCATCGATCACAATTACGGGTTTACTATCGCTCTCCGCGGTCGCCCCGGAAATTGAGTTGAGGTTATCGCGAAAATACAGGAACAGCGGATACGAAACCGCTCGCGGCTTGCCGTTCTCATCCACGCGGCTGATCTCGACCAGGCGCTGCGGATCTTTTACCGGAAGCGAACGCAGCATGAGCGCATTGATCAGGCTGAAAATGGCGGTGTTGGCGCCGATGCCGAGCGCCAACGATAACACCGAAACCGCGAGAAATCCCGGACTGCGGCGCAGCGTGCGCGCAGCATAGCCCAGATCCCTGCGGACATCTTCAAGCCAGCGGCCGCGCACGTCACGGCATTCTTCGCTGACCTGTTCCATCCCGCCAAATTCGAGACGCGCCCGCCGTCGCGCTTCTCCGGGCTCCATACCCCTGTCGATGAAATCCCGAACTAGCCTCTCGAAGTGATAGCCCAGTTCGCGACCCAACTCCGCATCGGCCTTCCTTCTCTGAAACCAGGTACGCATCTCGATGCCTTGCCAATCTACATATAAAGCACAATATGTAGAATGTCAAGGCTTCAGTTCTTCAGGACGCCTTCCGTACTCGCGTAGGCCGGCCGGCCTCAACCCATGCATCCCATCCGCCGCGCAGTGCCCGCGCGTATCGCCAACCCTTCTGTCTCAGTTCTCGCGCCACCCGGGCGCTTGTCGCTTCGTTTGGTCAAGCACACAACACGCCCACCACCGCGTCCAACGGCAACTTCAACCGGTCCGCGTCTGCTGCAGCCCGATCGGGATGTAAACGAGCCGCATCCGGTATCTCCCATTCGGAATCGTTGTATGTTCGCTCCGTGCGCGCATCCGCAATAACAACTGGAATTCCTGCTCGTTCCACTTCGTCCAACTCGCTCAATTCCAGATATTCGGCGTCGGAAAGCTGCGCATCAGTTGCGGGGGACGCGCTTGAACTCGGCACAGTCTTCTCGCCGCCCACCGCCGGTCTCGCTTCACCCTTGTCCGGCTTTGCCCCGCGTAGGAACACAAGTGGAAATAATCCGTGCAGCACAATCGAACACAAAACCACCAGGCAGCAGATTGTGAACAGGTTGCGGCTGCCCGGAACGTTGGCAAACACAGCCAGAAGAACAAGCAAGAGCGAGCTCAGCCCGCGCGGCCCGAACCAGGCGATCAAACCGCGATCCTTCCAACTGATCCGGGCTGGGATCAGAGCAGGAATAAATGCGACCGGCCGCAATAACAACACCAGCAGCGTGAAAATCAACGTGAGTGGTCCGGCGATCGTCAGACCCGACCAGATTAAGGAAGTCCCGAACAGCACAAACGCAAACAGTAAAGCCATTTCGGCAGTCGTTTCGCCATACTCGAGAAAACAGTCGCAAAGCTCCACGTCGAGTGCGGATATGGTGAGCCCCGCCGCGAATACCGCGAGGAATCCGCTGCCATGTACCGCCTCCGCTGCCGCGTAAGCAGCGAAAGCGACGCCCAACGAATAGATCGACTCATAATCGCGCCGCACACCGAATCGGCGTCGTACAAATTCCAGAGACGCTACCGCTGCCAGGCCAACCAGCGCGCCTGCGGCAGGGCTCAGCAGGAGAACCTTGATAGCTAGTCCCGACCAATCGCCCGAGTTCAAATGCTGGCCGCTCGTGGCCGCAATAGCGATCAGCACAATCGGCAGAAGCACGGCATCGTTCATTCCCGATTCCAATCGCAGCGCTTGCCGAACGCCCGTTGAGAGCGATGGCCGTTTCAGAAAGCCGCGCAGCAACACCGGGTCGGTAGAAGCGAGGGCCGCGCCCAGAATCGCAGCGAGCGGAAAGGAAAGGTCTAACAACTTCCAGCCAACCAGCGCGATAAGTACTGCCGAGAACAGCGTGCCGGGACCGATCACCAGTGCCGCTAAGAGTTTTCGTTCGCCTAGCTCTCTGATGTTGAGTGAAACGGCATCGGTAAACAGCACGAGCACCAGGCTGAGCGTCGCCACAACACGCAGAATGGGCGAATCGACGTCTATGTCAACTAACCTCAAACCCGCCGGTCCGATCACCGCTCCCAGCGCCAGAAACACGAAGACCTGCGGCAATCCGCTTCGCTCGACGAAGCCGGACAGCAGCGCCGAGACTACGATTACTGCGCCGATCAGCGCGAGAGTGGAGAGAAAAATCTCCGGGCTTAACACTCCTTCATGCTAGCGTCGCCCGCGCTACTCGCTCTTGCTCTTCCAAAAATGTAAGTAGGATTTGGCAGCGATGCCGCCGACGATAATCAATCCCAGGGCCAGCGCCTTACCGTGCAGCGTCGCGCAGGCAAACACGATCAGCAGCAGATACAGCACCGTCGCCGTCCGCCATCCGATCATGGTGCGCGGCTTTTCGTCCGAACCCGCGCTCACTTTGCCGCCATGTTGCAGGCGAATGTAAACGCCAGCCGGACCTGCATGCCGCGATACTCTGCCGGTAAAGGCGGCAGCGGATTCGACATGCTCAAGCCCGCTACTGCCGCGCGATCGAGCGGTGTTGAACCCGAGCTGTCAGCCAGCACCATCTTCGGAATGGAGCCGTCGCGATTGATTGCAAACTCTACCACCGTCCGTCCACGCAGCATCCCCATACGCGCACTTTCCGGCACGACTCTGCGCCAGTTTGTCCGCACAATCAGCAAAATGCTCTTTAAATAGGCACGAAAGTCAGCGCCGCTCGGATCGCTCTGCAACTCCACCGCGGCGTGTTGTGCCGGCGCCTGTTCGCCGGTGCTCAACCCCCCCGGCGCGTTCTGCAGTGGCACATCGTCACTGATCACGAGTTCGCGGCCGTTCGTGCTCTGCTTCAGCCCTTCAATCGGCGTATTCAAATCGGACTTGGGCGGCGCTAGCCCCGGGTGCGGATTCGGCGGAACCGCCGCCCCGATGTCCTGAAACGGACCAGTGCTTGGCGCAGGCGGTGGCGGGGCAGGCAATCCGCCGGGTACCCCCGACGCCGGTTGATTACTCATCGAATTCACGGTTGGCGCTTCCGGTAAAATCCGCGGCGGCGCATTTTTTGCGATCTGCGGCTGCAAAGCTTGTTTCGGGATCTCGAACCGGCGTACGCTCGGCGTTCTTGCGTCTGCGCCCCTGCTCACCGACTTTTGGCGCGACTGCATGAGATCCGATAACTCAATCTGCTTCGAAACCCGCGCGCGATTCGGCTCGCGCTGCGTCATGAACTCCTTCGGCCAATATAACGGAACATGATGCCGCTCCACTTCGCGTTCCGGCTGCGACTCGCCGATCAAGCTCGGAATCTGCACGCCTACGAAGAAAAGGAGAAAGTGTAGCGCCACGGAGGCGGCAAAGATCGCCACCCATTGCGGCCGCGACCGCGCATTCGGCCATTCGAGCAGAAGATTCAGCTCGACTGTCGAATCAGGTAGTACACCGGCTTTCACGAAGGCTTGCTGCGCTGGATAGTTTCGGAAACGATTTGCGCGTGCACCTTGATCGTAGCAAGGATTTCTTCCGCTACGCGCAACGCCTCTGTCGCCTGCCGTCCGTCGACGACGGGCCGTCCTCGCTCCCGCACAATTTGAAGGAACGAAGCCAGTTCCAGTTCGAGCGGCTCCTTACGTTCTACCGTAAGTTGCTCAAAACCAATGCGATGTTCGTTCGGCAAAAGTTCGTTCGGCAGAACTCGTAGGCGCGTGAGATCCTGCCGCCGGTAGTCCGCCGCCAGGTATTCGCCTGGCTGGAACAGGCGCAGCTTTCGCACCTGCTCGGTTGAAACGCGGCTGGCCGTCAGATTCGCCACGCAGCCGCTCGCGAATGAAAGCCGCACGTTTGCGATATCCACTTTGGGCGAAAGAATCGAGATGCCGGCCGCGCGAATCTCTTCCGGCTTCTCGCCTGTCAGACTCAACACGATATCGAGATCGTGGATCATCAGATCGAGCACCACGTCCACATCCAGACTGCGCGGCGTAAACACGCTCAAGCGATGAATCTCAAAAAAAAGAGGAACCGTGCAGGCGCGCGCCAGCGCCGTGACTGCCGGATTGAAGCGTTCGAGGTGACCAACCTGCAGAATCCGACCGTTCTCTTCTGCCAGCCGCGTCAGCCGTTCGCCAGCTTCCGCCGAATCGGCAATCGGTTTTTCGACGAGTACGTCGATGCCCGCGCCCAGCAGCGCTTCCGCCACGGTTTCATGAGTAACGGTCGGAGTGGCGACAACCGCGGCGTCAATTTTGCCAAGCAGTTCGCTCACATCGGCGAATGCGCGCGTGTTGTGCTCGTTGGCCAGCACCTGCGCGCGCGAGAGATCGAGATCCGCGATCGCAACCAGCTCGACGCCGCTCATCCGGCTCAGCACGCGCGCATGATTCTTTCCAAAGGCGCCCGCCCCAACCACCGCCACCCGCGTCATTAGACCGGCTCCAGCGGCGTGTAACCGGCGATCGCAATACCGGCTTCGTTGGCGCGCGCGAGCATCGCCTCTTTATCGAGCAGCAGCGTGCGCCCGGCATCGACCGCCAGCGCCGTCGTGTCCGTTTCGATCATGGTGTCGATCGTCGTCGGGCCCGCCACGGGAACATCAAACAGCAAATGTCCGCGCCCGCTCGAAGCCTTCACTAACCGAAGAGGCTTTCCGTTCGTAAGTGTTGCCGCCCGCCGCAGCATGGCGTCGGTGCCTTCCATCGCCTCGGCCGCCACGCATGCTTTCTCGCTGATTGCGACGCTCTGGCCGATATCTGCTGTTGCCAGAATGGTCGCGATCTTACGTCCATAGCGAATATCGGCGTCTTCTTCCTTCGACGGCTTGCGTTTTGTCAGCACGCCTTCCGGCGCAAGCAGCGGCTTCAGCAGCCGCGTCGAATCGACCAGCGCGATTCCTTCCTCTGCGAGGACACGTTGCACGCCTTCAATCAGTGCCGCCGTATTCTTTTCTTTTAGCGAAGTAAGCAGTTTCAGCAGCCGCCAGTCGGGTGTGAGGCCGCTGAAGAGGCTGACATGTTTCACCTGCCCCGTCATCATCACTTCCTGCACGCCTTCGCGCTGCAGGATTTCGATGATTTTCCCAAGCTGCCCGACATTGACCCAATGGAACGTGCTGGCGAGTGCTTCCAGCTCCGGCGCTGCTTCATTTTCGATCGCGATCACGCTGATTTCGTGACCTTCACGCCGGGCTGTCTGGAGCGCCAGCAGCGGAAAGCGCCCGTTTCCGGCGATCATTCCATATTTCATTTGATAAAGCCGCGCGTGGATGCACGCACGAACTCCAGCAACTCGCGAATCTCGTTCGTCTGCGGGATCTCTTCTTCAATGCGGCTCAAGGCTTGCGACGTATTCAGCCCGGCCCGTGTCAGAATCCGAAACCCGTTCTGCAGCGGCTCGATTGCTTCCGCTCCGAAGCCCCCGCGCTCGAGCCCGATCCGATTCGCGCCGTACACCTCAGCTTTGTGATCGGTTGCCGTAATCGAAAACGGCAGCACATTCTGCTTGATGACGGAGTTGCTGCCCACCATTGCGTGCCGTCCGATGCGGCAGAACTGATGAATCGCGCACAGCCCGCCGATATTCGCGTAATCTTCGACAATCACATGCCCTGCAAAAGTTACGCCGTTTGCCAGAATCGTATGGTTGTGAATGATCACGTCATGCGCGATGTGCACGTACGCCATCAGTAAATTGCCGTCGCCGATTGAGGTCACCATGCCGCCGCCTTCGGTGCCGCGATGAATCGTCACAAACTCGCGGATGGAATTGCGGTCGCCGATACGCGTCTCCGACGGCTCGCCCTTGTATTTTTTATCCTGCGGAGCCACGCCGCATGAAACGTATGGATAAAAAACGTTATCTTTCCCGATGGTCAGCTTGCCTTCGAGATAGACATGCGCGATAAGCCGCGTGCGCGCGCCGATCGCCACGCCGCTGCCGACGATGCAGTACGGACCGATCTCCGCTTCGCGAGAAATGTCGGCATCCGGATCAATAATGGCAGTCGGATGAATGGCCACCGAACTTCAGGCCGCTTCCCGTTCCGCGACTTTGCACATGAGTGTCGCTTCCGCCACGACCTGCCCGTCTACGCTGGCGGTGCCCTGCATCTTTGCCACCGTGCTCTTCATCTTGAGGATCTTCACTTCGATCCGCAATTGATCGCCCGGCACTACCGGTTTGCGGAACTTCGCTTCATCGACGGACGCCAGAAACATGATTTTGCCCCGTGCGTTCTCGTTCACGGCGCCAATCAGGATTCCGCCCACCTGCGCCATCGCTTCTACAATCAGCACACCGGGCATCACCGGAAAATCAGGAAAGTGTCCGGTGAAATGCGGCTCATTAATGGTTACGTTCTTGATGCCGACAATCGAATTTTCGTTTACTTCGAGGATGCGATCGACCATCAACATCGGATAGCGATGCGGCAGTACGCGGCTGATCTCTTCGATGCTGAGTGAAGCCATGAGCGGGAAAGAATCGTTATTATAACAATCGAATGCAGTCCTTCTTGCGCCATGCGAAAGCAAAGAAAGAAGAAATCATCTCGACGATTGCCGCCATGGTCGAATGCGAATCGCCGAGTGATTCGCCGGCCGACGTCAATCGCTACATCGATCTCGTGATTGAGCAGGCGAAGGATATCGCTACGCCGAAAATCATCAAATCCGACAAGTACGGCAGGCATCTGCGCCTCGATTTCAAGCTGGCGGGGCGCGCGCGTGCCGGACGTATCCTCGGCATCGGTCACTCGGATACTGTGTGGCCGCTCGGCACGATACGAACCATGCCCTACCGGCGTCAGAAAGGGCGGTTATGGGGGCCGGGCGTCCTCGACATGAAATCGGGTATCGCGTTTTTCCTCTATGCTGCACGCGCGCTGCGCGACCTCGATATTCCGGCCCAACGCAAAGTTTCGCTGCTGCTCGTGTCGGACGAGGAAGTCGGTTCACAGAGTTCGCGCGCGCTCACCGAAGCCGAAGCGCGAGCGAGCGATTGCGTGCTCGTGCTCGAACCGGGCTCCAATATGACGGGCGAGTTGAAGACGGCGCGGAAGGGGATCGCCGGTTATCGCATGACAGTCGCGGGAAAAGCGGCGCATGCGGGCATCGATTTTGCGAATGGTGCCAACGCCATCGTTGAGCTCGCGCGCCATATCGAGCGCATCGCCGGATTCACGGATCTCGGACGGGGCATCACGGTAAACCTGGGGACGGTAAGCGGCGGCACGCGCAGCAACGTGGTTGCAGCCGAGGCTCGCGCCGCTATCGACGTTCGTGTCGCTCGTGCGAAAGATGCCGAGCTGATCGACCGCAAAATGCGCGCGCTTCGGCCTTTCGACAAGCGCTGCAAAGTGACGGTGGAAGGCGGCTTAAACCGGCCTCCCATGGAACGCACAAAGGCGATTGCGGACTTATTCACGCGCGCTAAAACGATCGGCGCCGAAATGGGAATGGAATTGCGCGAGTCTTCCACTGGCGGCGGTTCCGATGGTAATTTTACTGCCGCGCTGGGCATTCCTACTCTGGACGGGCTGGGCGGCGTGGGCGAGGGCGCTCACGCAGTCAACGAGAGCATTCTCATCGATCGCATCGCTGATCGCACCGCTTTATTAGCTGGCCTTCTCAGCCGTTTGTAAGCCGTCGTTGCCGAAATACGCGAGTAGCTTGTTTGCGGCTGCCATGCCCACAACTTTTGCCAGGTCGTTCTTCGGCGCCTCGCGCACGCGTTCCAGGCTTCCGAACGTTCGCAGCAGCTTTTCCACCGTTTTCCGGCCAATTCCCGGCACTTCATGCAGCTCGGAAGTAAGCCGTTGCGCATTTCTGCGCGTGCGATGAAACGTTACCGCAAACCGGTGCGCTTCATCACGGATCATTTGGACCAGATGCAGAATCGGCGAAAATTTGTCGAGAATAATCGGCTCATCCTCCTGGCCGTAGACGTAAATCCACTCTTCGCGTTTCGCAATGGACGCAAGCGGCTGATAAGTACAGCCGAGCGTTTCAAGCGCTTGCGCTGCGGCATGGAGCTGCCCTAACCCGCCGTCTACGATCACCAGGCCCGGGAACGGCTTCTTTTCTTCCTGCAGGCGGTCGTAACGTCGCGTGATTACTTCGCGCATGGATGCGAAGTCGTCGTTTCCAACAACCGTACGAATGATGAATTTGCGGTAATCGGATTTCTTCATCCGCCCGTCTTCCCACACGACCATGCTCGCGACCTTGTCGGTCCCCTGGATATGCGAGATGTCGAAGCACTCGATTCGGTTCGGAGACTCGGGCAGGTTCAGAGCGTCCTGCAGCGCGCCTTTGATCGCTTCCGAGGAGGGCTTCAGCACACGAAAGCGCTGATCGAAACTGTGTTTGGCGTTCGTTTCTACCAGCGCCAGCATTGCTTTCTTTGAACCGCGGTGCGGTGTGGCGATTTCCACTTTTCTCCCGCGCAGATCGGAGAGAAGTTCCTCGAGCTCTTGCCGGCCCTCAAAATCCGCAGGCACATGAATCAAGCCCGGCACATACTTGCTGTTCAGATAGACTTGCTTCAGCAGCGCCTCGAAAAATTCGGCAGCATGAAATTCATGCTGATCCTCCCAGAAAAATTCGCGCCGGTCGACGATTTTGCCGCGCCGCAAATGGAACAGATTGACTGCCACTAAGGGCGGCTCGGCATGATACGCGAAGATATCGATGTCGTCGCCTTCGACGGCATCCATTTTCTGCCGCTGTTCGAGCTCGCGTACGGTGGTCACGAGGTTGCGCAGGCTGGCGGCTTCCTCGAATCGCATCTCGTCGGCCGCGGTTCTCATGCGTGCTTCCAGTTGGTCTGCCAGATCGCGATGGCGGCCTTCCAAAAACAGGCGCACGTCCCGTACGGCTTCTTGAAACGCCTCGTCGGTTGTCAATCCGGGCGTGCACGGTCCCAGACATCGGTGAATGTGATATTGCAGGCACGGATGTGAGTATTTCTTGTTCAGGTCGAGCTTGCACGAAGGAATTTTGAAGTAACGATGGATGAAGTGAACGAGTCGATGAGCTAAATTCGCAGGAAAGTACGGCCCGTAATAGCCTGCGCCATCCTTCAAAATCCGACGGGTAACGAAGACGCGCGGATATTTTTCATTCGTCAGCTTTACGTATGGATACGTTTTGTCGTCGCGCAGCAGAATATTGAAACGAGGCTTGTACTGCTTGATGAGATTGTTCTCGAGCGCCAGCGCTTCCTTGTTGTTGTCGACTTCGATGAAATCGATCTCTCGCGCCTCGGCGATCAGGCTGCCGGTTTTGATATCGGCCAGGCGCTCGTCATTGAAATAGCTGCGGACGCGGCTACGCAAATTTTTCGCCTTGCCGACGTAAATGACTTTGCCGTTGCCGTCTTTATAAAGGTAAACGCCAGGCTCGCTCGGTAGCTGCGCGACCCGTTCGCGCAGCTCGAGATGGACTTCACGCATGTGGGGATTTGCTGCTAAGGACTTTTATACTTTAATTGTGACACGCAGATTGTGGTTGGCCGCGTGCCTCTTGCCTTTCGTAGCCGTAGCGCAGAGCCAGCAGACTTCGCCGCCGCAGCAGGTTCCCGATGAATCGACGCTGCCGGAAGAAGACGAGTCGGTTGCGCCGGAAAAGTTCGTACTGAATCCGCTCGAATCCGAACGGAACATCAGTGTC
Source organism: Bryobacteraceae bacterium (assembly GCA_036557945.1). Classification (GTDB taxonomy): domain Bacteria; phylum Acidobacteriota; class Terriglobia; order Bryobacterales; family Bryobacteraceae; genus Bog-105. The sequence goes on from DATBGM010000088.1 coordinate 28,807, forward strand.
GGCAACTACTACTGGCGCAAAGGGAAATACCGTGCCGCTCTGAACCGTTACGAACGGGCTACCAAGTACAATCCCAATTCAGCGGAGGCCTTCTTTAAGGTTGGTGAGGCTGAGGAAAAGCTCAAGAATTCGGATGCGGCTAAGACAGCTTATCAAAAAGTCATAACGCTGGCGCCCGATTCCAAGCTGGCGCGCGAAGCGAAGAAGAAGATCGATAAGAGCTAGTCACACGCAGTCGAACTTTCCCGGCGCCTTGCAATTCGCCCGGCAGCAATAACTTAGTGCAGCGGGTGCGGTTCTCGCGCTGCAGGCATTACGGCAGGGCTTCCTATGCTGAGGGCGATGAATAAGCGCGATCTCGCCCAGCTTCTGGCAAACCGGTCGCACCGGTCGCGTGCGAAAGCCGCGGACGCGGTGGACGCACTGGTGCATCGCATGTTGAAAGATCTGAAGCAGCCGAAGCCGCCGGCAAAGCCGGCTGCAAGGCCCCGACGTGAATCGTAATGTGCGCACCCGCGCCTTGCTAAAGCTCATTGAGGGCTATTTGTGCGACGGCGCCTCCATCGACATTGACGGCTTCGGCAGTTTTAAGCTCGACCGTTCGAACAAGGTGTCCTTCGAACCGGATGGCCGCGTGCGCGTTTTTCTGGGGTATGCCGACGAAGATCGCGCTATCGTTAAGCGGCTTGCGGCCGCACTGCGCAAGGCCGGTTTTGAGCCGTGGCTCGATGACGAGAAACTCTTACCCGGACAGAATTGGCCGCGCGCCATCGAGCGCGCCATCGATCTTTGTGAATTCTTCATCGCGTGTTTTTCGCGGCGCTCGGTTTCCAAGCGCGGTCATTTCCAGCGCGAGCTCGGCTATGCGCTGGATGCGGCCGCGCGAGTGCCGCTCGATGAGATCTATTTGATTCCGGTGCGGTTGGATGACTGCGAGATGCCGTGCGATATCGCAAAAAAAGTACAACATGTGGATCTGTTTCCCGATTGGGAGCCCGGAATCGCCGAGTTGATCCGGGCCATGTGGCACCAGACGATTCAAAGTAAGCAGAAAACGAGAGCCTAGCTTCTACGCTGCCCTGGCGATTCATCGAGCGTAGACGCACGGCAAACTCTTCTCACAGCGATCCCACAACAGACCAGCAGGGCTGAAATAATGTCCTCTGTGCACTATGCTGAACATCTGGTTTCACGCCGGCAAGCACTCTTAGCGCTTGCATCCGTAACCGTCCTGAAAGCCGAACACATCAAGCACCTGCAAATCGGGGTAATGGACGGCGTGCTCGGCAAAGAATCGCAGCCGGAGTCGATTGCACTCGCCGCAGACCTAGGCCTGCGAGGCGTCCAAATCACTTTGGGCCGTCCTCAACCCACCGGCGAATTGCTTCTCTCGGATAAAAATTTGCAGCGCCGCTTCGTGGCGGCATCGAAACAATACGGCATCGCTCTCCCGAACACGTATCTTGACGTATTGCACCGCGATTGTCTCAAGAACGACAGCGCGCAGGCACTGCGCTGGATTCGAGAAGGCCTGGCGATTAACCAGGCGCTCGGTGCAAAGGTGCTGATGCTTGTTTTCTTCGGCAAGTGCGCGATTGAAGATGAAGCGGAACAAAGGACGATCGTCGCGCCGCTGAAGGAGGCGTGCCGGATGGCCGAAGATGCCGGAATAACTCTCGGTTTTGAGAACACGATCTCCGCGCCCGCCAATATTGGCATTCTTCGGGCCGTCAATTCACCCGCGCTGAAGATCTGGTACGACATCGGCAACTCCACGAACATCGGACACTTCAACGTGCCGGAAGAGATTCGCCTGCTCGGCCGTGAACGCATCTGCGCGTTCCATATAAAAGACAAGAGCTATCTGGATAGCGGGGCCGTGCCGGTGCAGGCGGCGCTCGAAGCCATTCGCGACATTGGTTTTGAAGGTTTTGCCATGCTGGAAACAACCGCTCCAACCGGCGACCGTATTGCTGACCTGCGCCGCAACCTCGACATTCTCAAGCGCGACATGACAGCCGCTCGAAGCTTATAATCGACAAAACAATTGGACTTGCCGGAGAAGAAAATGAACCGCCGCGACTTCGCCCGCATCGGCGCCTCTAGCCTCACAGCATTTTCCATTCCCGCTGCTTCCACGCAGGGCCGTATGAAGTTGGGCACACAGCACGGTTCGAGCGACGAGATTCTGCGTACCGTCGCGGCGCTCGGCGTCACGCACATCTGCAGCGCGCTTCCATCGCCGAAATTCGACGAAAACTGGTCAGTAGCGGGTTTGGTGCGCCTCCGCGAACGTGTCGAATCCTTCGGATTGCAGCTTGCCATGGTGCCGCTGCCGATGAGTTCGAATTACATCACGAAAGCGGAACTTCCCGAGATCATGCTGGCGAAGAGTCCCGAGCGCGATCGCGCGATCGACAACATTTGCCGCATGATCGAGAACTGCGCGCGGGCAGGTATCCCCGCGGCGAAATACAATCTGACGATCCTGGGCGTCGTGCGCACCGAACGCACGCCGGGCCGCGGCGGTGCGCGTTACAGCACCTTCGATTACGAAACAGCCGTTAAAGAAAATCCGGCGCCGACCGAGGCGGGGCCGGTTTCGGCGGACGCTTTCTGGGAGCGCATCACATATTTTCTCGAGCGCGCGGTTCCCGTTGCCGAGCAGAACAAAATCCGAATCGCCTGCCATCCACACGATCCCGCTATGGCAGAACCGGAAGGTTTTCGCGGTGTTCATCGCGTCCTTGGCAGCGTTGCCGGCCTGAAACGCTTCATCGAAATTCATCAGAGCCCGTACCATGGCCTTAATTTTTGTCAGGGCACGGTCTCCGAGATGCTTCGCAATCCGGCAACTGAGATTTTCGATGTGATCCGGTATTTCGGAACGCGCCACAAGATTTTTAACGTGCACTTCCGCAACATTCACGGCGGCTTTCTACATTTTCAGGAGACTTTTCCCGATTGCGGCGACGTCAACATGCTGCAGGCCCTGCGCGTCTATAAAGAGGTCGGCTACGACGGTATGCTGATGCCCGATCACGTCCCTTTAATTGAAGGCGATACCGGAGGCCGTCAGGCATTTGCCTTTGCTTTCGGCTATATTCGCGGCCTGATGCAGGCGGTTCAGGCCTGAATGGTAGCTCTCGATGCGCGCCGCTCGGCGATTCTCGGACTGCTTTGCGCCGCGTTCATCATCGCCTATATCGATCGCCAGAACCTTTCGCTCGCGCTGAGCGATGCCGGCTTCAAGAATTTTTTCCATCTCTCCGATAACGATCGCGGCCTCTTGAACTCCGCGTTCTTTTGGAGCTATGCCGCGCTGCAGCTTCCCGCGGGCTGGGTGGCGGACCGCTTCGGCGTGAAGCGGCCATTTGCCGTCGGATTCGCGCTCTGGAGCCTGCTCGCGGGCGCGACCGCCTGGGCGGGTTCGACCACTCAGCTCTTTACATTGCGAGTCGCACTGGGCGCAGGCGAATCCATCAATACGCCGGCCGGCATGCGTTGGATTCGCCTGCATGTGGACGATCGCGGTCACGGGTTTGCCATGGGCCTCTATCAGGCCGCCGCGAAGATTGGGCCGGCCATTGGTGCTCCGCTCACCGCGGCGTTGATTCTTGCGTACGGCTGGCGCGTCATGTTTCTCGTCCTCGGCTTCGGCGGTCTGCTCTGGCTCATTCCGTGGTTGCTGCTGGTGGAAAGCGACGAGCGTGCGGCCGAGCGCCGCGTCGTGAAGAACGCAGGCGTTCGCTCGATGCATTTTCGCGAGCTCTTTCACAATCGCGTCGTCTGGGGCATCATTATCGGGAGCTTCTGTTACAACTACTTCAACTATTTCTGCCTCACCTGGCTTCCGGCTTACTTTGTCGAGCGCCGCGGACTATCGCTCGCCTCGACCGGCTGGTTCACGGGCTGGAGTTTTTGGGGATTCGCGCTGGTTGCGATCCTCGCGGGGATGTTTGCCGATCGCATGATCGCGCATGGTCACGATGCCATCCGTACACGTAAAACGTTCATCGTTGCGGGATTCGTAATCGCGTCTACCGAGCTGATCGGCGCATCTGTCAATTCGAATCAGGTCGCTCTGTTCTTCGCAATATTTTCCTTAAGCGGACTCGGGCTTGCAACCGGCAACTATTGGGCGCTGAGTCCGGCTATTCTGCCCGGTGCTCCGATTGCGCGTCTGGCTGCGGTGCAGAACCTTGCGGCCAACCTGCCCGGTATCGCCGCGCCGATCATCACCGGCTGGCTCAAAACACGTTCTGGCGGATATGAGGCCCCCATGATGGCAAATTTCTTCTTCCTATTGCTGGGCATTGCCAGTTATCTTTTTCTTGTGCGCGCAAAATACGCGCCGAAAACCACATGAACCCACGCGCATTCACATTCTCGCTCCGAGGAGTTTTCGGATTCCCGGTGACTCCGTTCAAACAGGATTCCTCCCTCGATCTCGCCGCGCTTGAGAAGAACGTCGACCAAATGGCGAGCCACCCCTTCTGTGCGCTGGTTGCTGCGGGAGGCACGGGCGAGCTGTACTCGCTCTCTCCGGAGGAAGCAGAGCAGATAATTGCGACAGCCGTGCGCGCCGTCGCCGGACGAATGCCGGTGGTGGCAGGTACAGGTTTCAATGTTCCGCTTGGCGTCGAAATTGCAAAGCGCGCCGAACGAGCAGGCGCTTCGTATCTGCTTGTGCTGCCGCCGTATTACAACAACGCGCCGGAACAGGGCCTCTTCGCGTATTACGAGGCCATCGGCCGCGCGACCTCATTGCCAATCATGATCTACAGCCGCGATTGGGCTGTTTTCACGCCGGAGATGGTGGCGCGGTTGGCCGATCGCGTGCCGACGCTTGCTGGCTGGAAGGACGGCCAGGGCGACATTCGCCGCTACCAGCGCATCATGCAGTTCAACGGCGGCCGGCTCGCCTGGTTCGGCGGTCTCGGCGACGATTGCGTGCCGGGTTATTTCGCGATCGGCGTCCAGGCGTATACGTCGAGCCTTTCTAATCTCGCGCCTGCGCTTTCGCTCGCGCTGGCTGATGCCGGTCTGAAGCGCGACTGGGATCGCTTGAACGATCTCATGCAACGCTACGTCCATCCGATTTATGCTTTGCGCGAGCGTGCTCGCGGCTACGAAGTTTCCATGATCAAAGAAGCGATGGAGATGCTCGGTAAACCCGCCGGACCCGTGCGGCCGCCGCTCATGCCGAGCCGTCCGCAGGATCTCGAAGCGCTGCGCGAAGTGATCGAGACATATCGCACGCTGAAACTCACCGGGCCAAATCTTAACGCACCAGGCATGGCCGCTTCGGATCAAACCTCCAGTCCCGTATCAGATATTGCATAGCGGCTCGATCGTCGCGCGCGCCGAGTGACTGCTCGCGATACAGCCTGTGCGCATCTTCGATCTGCTGCATATCGAGCTCAACGCCCAGGCCCGGTTTCTCGGGCACGTGAATGCGGCCGTTTACAATGCGCAGCGGCTCTTTCGTTAGCCGTTGGCCATCCTGCCAGATCCAGTGCGTGTCGATGGGCGTGATGTTGCCGGGTGCTGCTGCGGCGACATGCGTGAACATGGCGAGCGAAATGTCGAAGTGATTATTCGAATGCGAACCCCATGTCAGATTCCACGCGCTACAGACCTGCGCTACAGCGACGGAGCCGCGCATCGTCCAGAAATGCGGGTCGGCGAGCGGAATATCGACGGCATGGAGCGCGATCGCGTGGCTCAGCTCGCGCCAGTCCGTCGCAACCATGTTCGTTGCAACGGGAATTCCGGTTGCGCGCCGGAATTCTGCGAGAGTCTCACGCCCCGAGTAGCCGTTTTCTGCCCCGCAAGGATCTTCCGCATACGCCAGCACGCCCGTGCATAAGCGCACCGCGTCTTCGAGCGGCCAGGCGCCATTCGGATCGATGGAAACGCGCGCCTGCGGAAAGTGTGACGCGACTGCGCTGATCGCCTCCATTTCGATTTCGCCCGCGAGCACGCCTCCTTTCAGCTTGAACGCGCGAAAGCCGTAGCGCGCCTCGGCCGCTTCTGCCAAACGAACGATCGCAGCCGGAGTGAGCGCTTCTTCATGGCGTAGACGAAGCCAGTCATCCTGTTCATTCGCCCCGTTTTTGTAAGCCAGTCCGGTCTTGCTGCGATCGCCGACGAAAAACAGATAACCCAACACCTCAATCTCACTGCGCTGCAGGCCTTCGCCGAGAAGCGCCGCTACCGGCACGCCCAGATGCTGGCCCAGCAGATCGAGCAGCGCGCTTTCGAGCGCCGTCACCGCATGAATCGCCACGCGCGCGTCATACGTTTCGAGGCCGCGGCCCTCTGCATCGCGCGCGCCAAACTGCGTTTGGACCGCGTTCAATACTGCGGTGTACTCGGCAATGGATCGTCCAACCAGCAGCGGCTTCGCTTCTTCCAGCGTCTGCCGGATAGCTTCACCGCCCGGAACCTCGCCCGCACCCGTACGTCCGCCACTGTCTTTCAGCAAAACCAGGTTGCGCGTAAAGAACGGCGCGTGCGCTCCGCTCAGGTTCAACAGCATGCTGTCGCAGCCGGCGACCGGAATGACGTGCATCTCTGTAACGGTTGGAGCCATCTTTAATCTGATATTTTCTATCTCTACATGGAAATCTCAAGTTTGGGTCTTCGCCGTGCTGACAAACGCCCCATCTTACGCCGATCCATTCTCAAGAGCGCCGTTGTCCCGCTCAGCGGAATTTTTTCCCTTCCGTCGCTTGCCGCCGCCGTGCAGGAAGCGAGCTCGCCCTATCGCCGCCCCAAACTGAAGATTACCGATATCCGTACCGCCGAAGTGCGCGTGCACGGGCTGCAGACGCACGTTCGCGTCTACACGGATCAGGGGCTGGTCGGGCACGGCGAATCCACCGATGCCGCCGAAGGTACGTCGCGGTTAGTGGCCAGCTTCCGGCGCTTTCTGATCGGACAGGATCCGCTGAATGTCGATGCCATCTGGGAGCGCATCCGCACGGGCGGCATCTTCGCGGGCGCGCAGGGCGGACAGTACACCACCGCGCTCACCGGCCTCGAGATCGCGCTCTGGGATCTGACCGGAAAGGCGCTCGGCCTGCCGATCTACCAACTGCTCGGCGGCAAGTTCCGCGACCGCGTGCGCATGTATTGCGACTCCGACATGGACGATCCAATGAACGAAGAAGCCGCGCGCAAGCTCGAATGGATCAAAGCACAGGGTTTTACCGCCATGAAGATCGATATCGACGAAGCGCGCGATCCGGCCCGTTTCGACGCCGTGAACTGGACCGCAAGCAACGGCGAGATTGATCGCATGATGAGTTGGATCGGACACACACGCGAGTCAATCCCCAAGGCAATGGATCTGGCCGTCGATATGCACGGGCGCTACGATGCACCCACCGGTAAGCGCGTAGCGAAAGCGGCCGAGCCGTTTCGTCTGCTCTGGCTCGAAGAACCGGTTCCGCCGGAAGACATCGATGCCATGGCCGATATCCGCCACTCCACAAACACGCCCATCTGCTGCGGCGAAAACCTCTATATGCGCTGGGGCTTTCGCGAATTGCTTGAAAGGAATGCAGCCGATATCATCATGCCCGATATTCAGAAAACCGGCGGTCTATCGGAGGCGCAGAAAATCGCAAATATGGCGCAGGCCTATTACATTCCGTTCGCGCCCCATTGCGTCGTATCGCCGGTCGGCACCATGGCCTCCGCGCACGTCTGCGCTGCCGTTCCCAATTTTCTCGTCTGCGAATGGCACTGGATCAATCATCTCGACCTCTGGCGATCGTTCGTCAAAGAAGGCGAGATCATCCAGAAAGGCTTTGTCACCGTGACCGACCGTCCCGGCATCGGCGTCGAGATGAACGAGGAGGCAGCGCGCAAGGCGCAGGTGCCGGGGACACCCTGGTTCGAGCCGTCGCGCGCTTAAGGACATCGCATGCTACGCACTGCCGCCGTTCTCATCCTCTGCGCATTCGCCGCCCACGCGCAACAAGGCTTTTTCACCCGCGAAGACGTGATCAAGTACACGCCCGACTGGCACGGCGAGCGTTTCGCCGACGGGCGTCCGAAAGTTGCGGACAACATTCTCGATCGGATGAAGACCGTCACGCTCGAAGAAGCCTGGGCCACGCTGCGGTCGGCGAAT